>JBAQPU010000041.1:0-41114 GCA_049306095.1 Cyclobacteriaceae bacterium | reverse complement strand
GTTGTGCTCTGATTTCTTCGCTGATCACGGATTGAAACCGTGCAACCATATCCGGATAAGGATGGGGCCCAACCACCGAGCCGATTATATAATGAGTATCATCCGGATGATTGATCCAGTGGCGCATGGCTTCGTTGGTGGCATCTTTCAACGTCATGTTGCCGCTTAGCGCTGGCTCTACCTTCGTACCCAAAATTCTCATGCGCTCTACATTTGGGCGCTGGCGCTCCATATCCAATTTCCCCATGTATACAGTGCACTCCATTCCCATCAATGCGCAAACCGTTGCTGTTGCCACTCCGTGTTGGCCTGCTCCTGTTTCGGCTATGATTTTCTTCTTCCCTAAACGCTTGGCTACCAAAATCTGCCCTATGGTATTGTTTATTTTATGCGCACCGGTATGGCATAAATCTTCGCGCTTTAAATAGATATTCGCGCGGTGCCGCGCGGAAAGGATACCCGCTCGATACAGTGGCGTTGGGCGACCAACGTAATCTTTCAATAACTTATTAAACTCATCTCTGAATTCCTGACCCTGAATAATGGACAGATAATTGAGCCGTAGCTCTTCCACATTCGGATAAAGCATTTCAGGAATATAAGCTCCTCCAAATTTGCCGTAATACCCTCGCTCATCAACTGAATAATTCATTTTAGATTTTAGATTTTAGATTTTCTACTATTCGCTTAACCTGATCAACATCTTTTATCCCCGCACTAACCTCAGCTCCGCTGTTTAGATCTAAAGCATGCAAATTCATTCCTGATAGTCTGACGGCATCATCAATATTATTAAGTGCAATACCTCCGCCCAGTAAAAAAGGAATCTCCTGGTCGTATTGCTTTAGGATATTCCAATCGAACGTTTTTGCATTACCGCCATAATGCTTCCCTTTTGTATCAAATAAAAAATAGTCAACATTCCCTTTATACCGACTGGTCACCTTAAAATCAAAGCTGTGGTCTACCGAAAATACTTTAATAACACCCACACCGGCAGCCTTAAGTTTCTCACACTCTAAAACCGGTTCATCGCCATGTAACTGCACAAAATCAAGTCGGTGGCGTTTTACCCTTTTCAAGACAACGTCCAGATTTTCGTTTACAAAAACCCCAACCCTACGAATGCTCTCATCTATTTCCGGAAGCACCCAATCATCAGGAACGCAACGCGGAGAACCACCATAAAAAATAAACCCCATGAAGTCGGGTCGTAAGGCAGCCACTTCCAGGATATTCTCAGGATCACGCATTCCGCAAATCTTTAGCTTCACACTCATGGCTTACTTTTCAACTTGTTCAGTTCATCAATAAACTCCTGGCATGCCTTTACAGGATCGGGTTGTTCCATAAACTTTTGGCCAATTAAAAAGCTCTGAAAACCAATCTTCCTTAATTCGATAACTGCTCGAGGATCATCAATTCCACTTTCCGAAACTTTAACAACGTGGTCAGGAATAAGAGGGAATAATGTATTAGAAGTCTCCACGCTTACCTCAAAGGTTTTAAGATTACGGTTATTGACACCAATCAGGTCAACCGGAGCATCGGCATTACGCATGATTTCATCTGCCGAATGAATTTCCAGTAGCACCTCCAATCCTAAGGCGTGCGCAAACAAGGCTAACGTTTTAATCCTCGCAGGGCTAAGCACGGCAGCAATCAATAGAATAGCATCGGCCCCAATCGCTTTTGCCTCAATTATCTGATACTCATCAATCACAAAATCTTTACGGAGAATGGGACAGGAATTGAATTTTCGAGCCACACCAAGATCTTCATTGCTGCCACCAAAGAAATGATGATCTGTTAACACCGACAAGGCAGATGCCCCAGCCTGAACATACCCGGTTGAAATGCGTTCAACTGACACTACATTATTGATAACTCCTTTCGAGGGCGACTTGCGTTTAATCTCAGCAATAATTCCTGATCGGTCTTCACGCAGAATATACTTCTTTAACGAGGCAGTGGAAGCTTCAAAGAAGCTGCTCTTCTCAAGAAGTTTGACAGGAAAATGATTTCTGTTTTCCTCTACTTCCTTCCGTTTATGCGCCACTATTTCATTAAGTATATTCATGACTCATTTAGTAATTTTTTAAATGATGCTAACGCTTTACCCGACTGAAGAGCTTCTTTTGCCCGTTCAAGAGCATGTTTCAAACCGGCCTGTTGATTAGCACAGTAGAGAGCCATGCCCGCATTGGCAATGACAGCCGCTTGTTGTTGAGCTGACCCTTTCCCTTCCAGGATATTCATGAAAATCCTGGCCGACTCTTCCACCGTTTCACCTCCGCATAAATCTTCCTGCATAACCTGAGGCAAGCCTAAGTCTGATGGTTCGCTTAGTTGTTCACCTCCATTGAAGAAGTATTTAAAAGGGCCTGTCAATGAAATCTCATCATACCCTCCCAGTGTATGCAGTACCACAAAGTCCTTCTCTGTATTTTGATAGAGGTATCCATACTGCCGCGCAAGTTCCAGGCTAAAAACTCCAACGAGCTGTTTTTTTGGAAAAGCAGGATTAACCATCGGGCCGAGCATGTTAAAAAAAGTTTTCACTCCTAACGCTTTGCGAATAGGGGCTACATTTTTCATAGCCGGGTGAAACAATGGCGCATGCATGAAACAAATGTTTGCACGATCAACCGAGCGCTTCAATGCATCCACATCATTTGTAAACGTATACCCGAAGTACTCCAATACATTGGAAGATCCGCAGGCTGATGACACACCATAGTTTCCGTGTTTAGCAACAGGTTGCCCCGCAGCTGCTACGACAAAAGAAGAGAGCGTAGAAATATTAAAGGTATTTTTTCCATCGCCCCCTGTTCCGCAAACATCCATCACGGGTTCATCAAAATTTACCCGAACACACAACTCGAGCATGGCATCACGAAAACCTTGTAATTCCTGCACCGTAATATTGCGCATCATGTATACCGTCATGAAAGAGCTCATCTGACTCGCATTGTACTTTCCGGAAGCCAGCGAGATCAACACTTCACGCGCTGTTTCTTTTGTTAGCGATTGATGATCAATTAATTCATTTAATATTGTTTTCATAATTATACGATTCTGGATTCTGGATGCTAGAAGCTAGAATCGAGAATCCAGCATCCAGTATCGAGCATTTAATTCTTCAACCAATTCTCAACTATTTTCGGTCCCTCCGGAGTCATGATGGATTCGGGGTGAAATTGCACACCGCACACATCATAGTTGGTATGCCGAATAGCCATAATCAACCCTTCGTCATTTTCTGCTGTTACCTTTAGCTGCTCAGGTAATAAACCGGGTGTTACAGCCCACGAGTGATAATGAGTAGCCTGAAATGTTTCAGGTAATCCCACAAAAAGTTTTTCACTTTTATCAAGTATCCGGGCTGTTGACGTGACCCCATGCAATACTTTGGGAATGTTATACAAAGAACCACCGTACACTTCGGCAATGCCCTGATGGCCCAGACAAACACCCAGTATACTTTTTGTTGGCCCATATTGCCTGATTACCTCTTTCATAATTCCAGCCTCATCGGGAAGTCCGGGACCGGGTGAAAGCAAAATCTTATCATACCGACCCACATCCGGCAGCGAAATTTTGTCATTTCGAAATACATCGTAGTCGACTTTTAATTCACGAATAATATGAACAAGGTTATACGTGAAGGAATCGTAGTTGTCAAGGATAAGGATTCTCATAATTTTAAATTGTTTGAGCCATCACGACTGCACTTCGCAAAGCGGCCAGTTTGTTGTTCACTTCCTGCAATTCCATCTCCGGATTTGATTTAGAAACAATTCCTGCGCCTGCCTGATAAATCAGTTGGTTGTTCTTGCTCAGAAACGTTCGGATCATAATGGCATGGTTAAAATCTCCTTTGAAGCTAATAAACCCAATCGTGCCTCCGTAAAAACTTCTATTTACATTTTCATACTGATTAATTAATGTCATAGCCATATGCTTTGGCGCTCCTGATAAGGTTCCTGCAGGAAACGTATCGGCAGCCATCTTAAAGACCGATGCGTCATTTTTTAACCGACCCGTAACTTTGGAGACGAGATGAATAACGTGTGAGTAGTATTGAATTTCTTTGAAAACTTCTACCCTTACATCGGAAGCATTTCGGCTCATATCATTCCGTGCCAAATCTACCAACATAATATGCTCGGCATTTTCCTTTTCGTCAGCTGCCAGTTTATTAGCCAGCTCTGCATCTTCCTGATCATTACCGCTTCGCCTGAACGTTCCTGCAATTGGATAAATACTGGCTTCTCTATTTTTTACCTGCAACTGCGCCTCCGGTGATGAACCAAACAGCTTAAAACTTCCATAATCGAAATAGAACAAATAAGGCGATGGGTTAATCGAACGCAGCGCCCGGTACACATTAAACTCATCTCCTTTAAAGTGACTTGAAAATCTGCGCGATAATACAATTTGAAAAACATCACCCCTGTTACAGTGTTCAATTCCCTTTTTCACCATATTAATATACTGCTCATCGGAAATATTGGAAGTTTCATTTCCTGACGATTGAAAAGAGTAGGTAGAAAAACGGTTACTGAAAATCAATTGCTCAATTTTTTTCAGCCCGTCATCTTCATTGCCTCCCTCTAAATAATTTTCGGTTAGGGTAAGCTGATTCGAGAAATGGTCGATAACAATGACATACCGATACAGTTTATAAATCGCATCGGGCAAAAGTTCTTCTTTCTTGCTGATGGATATGTCTTCAAAAAAACGTATCGCGTCATAATTCATATATCCAAATAATCCGCAGGATGGTTCAGCGTTAAAGGCATCTCTGAAATCATCTAACTGATTAACCAGGTCACCACGGCTTGTTATTTCTTTTTTAACAACTTGGCCATCCGGGAAATTACTTTCTACCACATTACCCTTTACCTGAAAACTCGCTATCGGGTCACAACAAATCATCGACAGGCTGTTTTCCTGTCCATGGTAATCCGAGCTCTCCAGCAAAATGCTACCCGCAAACACATCCCGAAGTTTCAGGTATATGTTCACGGGAGTGAGGGTATCTGCCAGCAACTTCTTCAACTTACTATGTATTTTATATTTCATTTCTTAATTCAACTGTTTAAAAACAAAAAACCCGCTCCGATGAATCGGAGCGGGCTTTCAATAATTTCTTAATAAAAATTAACACATAGCCTTACACCGATTCAACCTGAACCTGTGCCACCACCACGCTATGTTACTATTCATTTTCATTATGCTTCTGCCTTTTTCTTAGGTGTCCGTTTTGCTTTAGGAGTTACTCCGGCAGCAACCGAAGTAGCTGTTTTCTTAGAAGCAGATCTCTTCAATCTTGCTTTAATAGAATTTTTGCTTCTGGAAACTCCAAAAGAGCCCTTCCAGCGCTTTCCTTTTTTCGATTTTTTATCTCCTTTTCCCATGTTTCAAAATGTATTCAGCAGCAATTATAAGAAACCAGTGGTTGATTGCAAAATGGAGTTCAATAATTGTACAATTGTTATTATCAGCGCCAACGGTATTTTTATCAACATCTTCCTACCTTTAACGATTCCAATGAAGGAATTTTCATCAACTAAAATCACATCCGTGGCAAAAAGTCAAAACATTGTACATCAATATTTTAAGAAGAGGTTCGATGACTTCCAACTCCTGGTAAAAGTCGACCCTATCCGGTTTAAAGGAACCGAACTAACTATTCCCGACAAGGGTGAGTTAATCGTACGCGAACTGGACTTTGATGAAGAAATCATTGAAGACCTGAAAACTGATGGCTTTGAAGAATGCAGCCCGCTTGAGTTTAACCTATACCTATCGGGATTAGCAAGAAATTGAGCAGCAAATCCAAAGTAGCCAGCGGCCAGCCCCAATTTCAATATTCAATAATGATCTTTGAACCTTAAATCTGAAACGTTACTTTTGCGCCCGGCAGACCGGCACGACCAGCTCCTGCTGAATTCCCCCAGGATCGGAAGGTAGCAAGGGTAGGCAGTTGTAGCGGTGCGATGTTCGGTTTGCCCTTTTTTTGAACTTACCTTTAGTTACCGAGCCCATAGTCATGCGTACTAAACTTATGGGCTTATAACTCACGACTAAGAACTAAGGGCTCATTACTATTTACCTACTTTCCATTATTTTTACAACGTAAACCACTACCTATGAAGTTTTTCATCGATACCGCAAATCTTAACGAAATTAAAGAAGCCCACGACCTTGGCGTACTGGATGGCGTAACCACCAATCCATCGTTAATGGCTAAGGAAGGCATTAAAGGCGCTGCCAATGTGCTGGCGCACTACAAAGCCATCTGCAACATTGTCGACAACAACGTAAGTGCCGAAGTAATTGCCACTGATTTTGAAGGTATTATGAAAGAAGGTCGCGAACTGGCCAAAATCGATGATAAAATTGTGGTAAAGGTTCCCATGATTAAAGAGGGTGTTAAAGCACTGAAAAAATTTACCAGTGAAGGCATCCGCACAAATTGCACCTTGGTGTTTTCTGCAGGCCAGGCGATTTTAGCCGCTAAGGCCGGGGCCAGTTATGTTTCTCCTTTTGTAGGCCGGTTGGATGATGTTTCACAGGATGGACTCGAACTCATAGCGCAACTTCGTCACATCTATGATAACTATGGATACGAAACTGAAATTTTAGCAGCCTCCATACGCCACACCATGCACCTGATCAAATGTGCAGAAATTGGAGCCGATGTTTCAACCTGTCCGCTGAGTGTGATCATGGCATTACTGAATCATCCGCTTACCGATATTGGATTGGCTAAGTTTTTAGCTGATCACAAGAAATCAAATGCCTGATGAGTTTAAGGCTGGAAGATTCAAAATTTTGAATCTTGGATTTTGAATCGAGAATTTAATTTAGCTATGTTTTCAAACGACCCGGTAGTTCGCGTACGAGAAGCCCACATTTTTCAGGACAATAACACCGTCCTTCGCGATATCAGTTTTAATATTGAAAAAGGTGAGTTCGTTTTCCTGGTAGGGAGAACAGGATCAGGCAAATCATCATTGCTGAAAACGCTTTACGCAGATTTAAATCTACGACTGGGCGATATCGATGTGGCCGGCTTTAACATCCGCGGCATCAAAGATTCGCAGGTTCCGAAACTGAGAAGAAAACTGGGCATCATTTTTCAGGATTTTCAACTCTTCCCCGATCGCACCATTGACGAAAACCTGATGTTTGTTTTGAAAGCAACCGGGTGGAAGGAGAACGGAAAAATGCGCGGCCGACTAAGTGAAGTGCTCATGCAGGTGGGACTTGGTTCCGTAGAAAAGAAAATGCCCCATCAGCTTTCGGGCGGTGAGCAGCAACGGGTGGTGATTGCGCGCGCACTGCTGAATGAGCCGGTCATTCTGATTGCCGATGAGCCCACCGGGAACCTTGACCCGGAAGTATCGCACGGAATTCTGAAATTATTTCAACAAATCAACAAGAGTGGAACTGCCGTACTCATGGCAACACATGATTACGGACTGATCAAAAAATTTCCATCCCGTATTCTCAAATGTGAAGAGGGAAAAGTTATTGATTCAGTAAAAGAACCGTTTGAACTCACCCAGGAATTCTTTTAATATCCTACGGAAGTCATTATCTTCCCTCATGCATATCCGTAGCTTAGCTGTACTAATCCTTATACTATTAACAGTACAGGTATATTCCCAAAACAGTGTTTTTATACAGGAAGCATACAATCCGGCTAACGTCTTTTCACGCGCATCGTTAGATTTCGACTCCTACTACTTTGTAGCCGAAAACAAATTTTACGCGCTGCGCGGAGGTTTTTACTATGGCATTCCAAATCAGCGGCATCTGTTTGGGATTTCAATCCCGGTGATTCACTCCATCTTCAGTGGTGATTTTGCCGGGTATGAAAATACTACCGGTATCGGAGACATGAAATTCACTTATCTTACAGTTCCGTATAAAAAGGAAACTCCTTTAGGACTTGAACGCGTATCATTCTTCCTGGAGGTAACCGCTCCTACGGGTAATGAAGACCTTGGTCGCGGGGTAGGTTCCTGGCTGTATAAACCGGGGCTTATATTTTCCGTTCAGCCCGGTGTAGCCTTCAGTCTGTTTCCGGAAGTTCGATTTCAGTTTTCAACCGATGAAGTGAATTCACAGGGAGGAAGCGGAGGATTGCCAGACCCCGAGGATGAAGAAGTGGATGAAAAACTTCAAAACATATCGCTGTTACTTCCTGCAACGTATGTAATTGACAGTTGGCACGGCTGGATCAGTCTGAATACCGAATATGCCTATACGTTTGTTGAAGATACGTACTTTCTTTTCCTGCGTCTCGATCTTGGGAAGATGATGGGACAAAATTCTTCCGCTGCCTTACAGATCACCAAATTTATTGCCGGGCAACCGCGCCTTGAAACAGCCATTAATATTCGCTTCAATTTTTTTCTCAGGAGGGAAAATTAAATAGCAATTTCAACCTCCTCTTTAGCTTGCTTCTCTACTGTCTCAATCTGGTGCAGTTGCTGGTTCAGTAAATCAATTTGAACCAAGAGGTTAAGAACCAATGCATCTTTTACTTTTTGATTGGGCCGAACTTTCATTTCTTCTTTCAACACCTGGTACATGGCTTCCAGCTGCTGGAAATCGTGCGTAAAGCCATTCAACCCTGTTTCATCTCCCTTTGATTGCTTGATCTGATCAATCTTGTCGGATATCTGGCTGATGTAGAACCGCTCCACATCATGAAACTCATGTAAGGCAAGAGTCTTATCACGTTGTTCGAACACCCTTGGAATAGCCAGGTAAATACACAACCCCAGTAGCAAGGCAGCAGCCACACGCCATACCACTACAGAATTCCAGACAGCAACCGTACCAAATAAATTTCTATGTATGCTGCTCCACACTTTTCGTGATGGCTCCTTGTCATCAAATGCACTTCTGTTCTGATGAACAAACTTTTCCAACTGTTTCATACTTTCTTTGTTAAAAGTTCCTTCAATCTATTTTTTGCCCGGTTCAACTGCGATTTAGAAGTTGATTCGGTTATCCCCATAATTTCTCCAATCTCCTGATGATCATAGCCCTCCAGCAAATACAACGACAACACTGAGCGGTACCCGTCCGGCAATTCCTGTATCGCCCCCTTCACCTTGTCAACGCTCAATTCCGGCATATATTCTCCTTCAGGCTCCTCTGCAACATCAAAATTTTTATCTTCCGGTAGCAACTCCATCTTGCGCTTCTTCAGCACATTAATCGCCTTATTGATTACAATTTTTTTTATCCATGCTCCAAAACTCGCCTCACCGCGATAACCATCCAGATTCCTGAAGGCACTGATAAACGCCTCCTGTAAAACATCTTCCGCATCGGCCTCATTTCCGGTTATCCGATACCCAACATTATACATGGCCTTCGAATACAGTTTGTAAAGTTTAAAATGAGCATCCTGGTCGCCCGCCCGGCAACGGTAAATAAGCTCTTCATGAATGTTAACAGGTTGCTCGTTCAAGCGGATTTTGGACTATTCAATGGAATAGACAAGATAGAAATAAAAGGGTTGCATTTAATTTACGATTTCAGATTTAGGATTTTAGATTTATAACTCAAACCGTTACACCTGAAACTAAATCAACCCTTTTTCTTTCGCTATTTTATTCAATAACTGAAGCGCTTCTTCGCGGTCGTTGCGGATTTCGCCCTCGAGAATGGCTTCTTTGATTTGCTCTTTAATATCCCCGATGATCTTACCCGGTGGAAGGTTGAACAATCGGATGATTTCATCACCTGTAACCGGGGGCTGAAAATTCCTGATTTTATCCTTTTCCTCTACTTCAGCCATCTTCTGCTCCACCACATCAAAATTCTTCAAATACCGGTTTACTTTATCATTATTCTTGGAAGTAATGTCTGCGCGGCAAAGTTTCATGAGCGCATCAATATCATCACCGGCTTCAAACAGCAGTCTTCTGATTGCTGAGTCTGTAACTTCTTTCGCCAACGGTATCGGCCTCAGGTGCATGCGAACAAGCTTCTGAACGAATTCCATCTTTTCGTTCATAGGAAGCTTTAGCCTCCTGAAAATTCCAGGCACCATGCGCGCGCCTTTATCTTCATGACCATGAAAGGTAAAGCCATGAGTTTTATCGTACCGTTTTGTTTGTGGTTTGGCGATATCATGAAGAATGGCTGACCATCGTAACCAAAGGTCATCGGAAACCTTCGATACATTATCCAGCACCTGAAGGGTATGGTAAAAGTTGTCTTTATGCGCATTGCCTCCAACATACTCCACTCCCTGTAGCAATACCATTTCAGGGAAAAATAAATTCAGCAACCCGCTCTGAAAAAGTAATTTAAATCCATAAGATGGAACCGGGCTCAGAATAATTTTATTCAACTCATCGGTAATGCGTTCCTGCGATACAATTTTCAGCCGGTCTTTTTGATCGATAATAGCCTGATAAGTGTCCGCATCAATATCGAAATTCAGTTGCGATGCAAACCGAATGGCGCGCATCATGCGCAGGGGGTCATCTGAAAATGTAAGAACGGGATCAAGCGGGGTCTTAATCAATTTTCTTTTAATATCCCCTACTCCATCAAAGGGATCAATCAACTCACCAAAACTCGATTGATTCAAACTAATTGCCATCGCATTGATGGTGAAATCTCTCCGCTTCTGGTCATCCTCTAAGGTTCCGTCTTCAACGATTGGCTTGCGTGATTCGCTTCGGTACGATTCCTTCCGGGCCCCGACAAATTCTATATCCAGATCCTCTAAAGGAACCTGTGCCGTACCAAAATTCTTATAGACATTAGCATGGGTATTAAATTTCGTTGCCACCCGTTCGGCCAAATCAATACCGCTTCCAATACAAACAAAATCAAAATCTTTTGAAGGCCGCTTTAGTAAAATATCGCGCACATACCCTCCTACTACATAGGTTTGAAGAGTTGACGCATCAGCCACTTCACCCACAATTTTGAATACCCGGTGCTGTAATGAAGAAGAAAGGTTCATGAACTTTGAAAAAATAAAGTCCAAAGTTACGACTTCCCCGTAAACAAATGGCAACCTTCAGGAACTGGTATGAATCGGATTAATCCTTATAAAACGTGGGGCACGGAATAAATTTCTCTTTCTTCTTCTTGGTTGGATTATCAATATTTAGTTTGAACTTCATGGCAATTTCATGGGCACCTCCCGCCACAGGGCCAAGTTCTGAAACTGTTAAGTCGTAGCTGTAGCTGAGTTCTATTTTGGTGAGCTGAAATCCCAGGATGACCACTACTGCATCCTGACTGATGTTATCTTTTACGTTTTGAACAACCGGAATGCCGCGGTACCATAAGCCAATCACTACAGGCTCATACAAGAAATAGGTTCCGATATCCAGCTGATCAAAAGTGCCCTGGTGTTTGTATACAAATGAGGGAGCAATGGCCGCTACTCTTTCTTTCTTCCTCATCCCATAATAAAGGGGTACCCGGATGCCTCCGTGAAAGGTGGTTTTGACCGGAATGGAAGCATCCCCGCTCATCAGCGACCGGTTAGGTCTGTTTAGATGGGAAGCTGAAAACCCAAACCAAATTTTGCGGCTATAGATCAGCCCTCCTGCACCGAAATCAAAATAGGTAGCACTGTTGATGTTGGTATAATCGCTGCTTGGAGGAAGGTTTCCATTTGCATCCAGATCCAACTGATCGCTGAAAACAAGCCGGTTAAAATCAATGTTACGGGAGCCAATTCCAAAATTCAGTCCGGAAGAAAAAACCCATTTATCGGCCAGGCTTACCCGGTAAGAATACTGGAAATTGAATTGGGTAGATTTTAATCCCGCGGTGCCTGCTTTATCGACTACAATCAATGCGCCTATACCACTGTTCAGATGTTCCAGATCATAGTCATAGGAGAAGGCATACGTCACATATCCGTTTGTAATGTTCGGCCATTGATTCCGATGGTTGGCAATAAACCGATGATCATTTGCAGTTCCTGTAAACGCAGGATTCAAATACAACGGTGCTGCATAATATTGCGAGAACTCCGGATCCTGGGCCCACGCCTGAACACTATAAAACACCATGAGTATAAATGCTAATCTCTTCATCTTAACGCATTAAATGAATATCGCCCATACGTGTTACCACATCACCGTTCTCATATTTTGCGGTGATTTTATACATGTACACATCCTGCTGGCAAAGCCTTCCCTGGTAGTAGCCGTCCCATCCCACCTCGGCATTTTTACTTTCAAAAAGTAATTCACCCCATCGGTTAAAAATCAGCATCTGAAATTCAGAGACCCCGCGTACAAGAGGGAGGAAAGTATCATTCTGCCCGTCACCACTTCCGGGTCCATCTTTTCCGGGTGTAAAAGCATTGGGCATTAATATCTGAGCGCCCTTCTCTGCGCGCACTGCTGCCTGCAACCGGGCCGTATCACTGCATCCAAGAGAGTTTACGGTCGTCAGGGTTATGTCGTAGGTGCCTTCGGTGGTGTAGGTATACACCGGCTCAAACTCAGTCGAAGTTCCGCCATCTCCAAAATCCCACAGGTAGGATCCCGCGCCAAAACTCTGGTTATCCAAATAGATTTTCCCTCCCGGAACATACACCAATGTTGGCCTTACCGTGAATTGTGCAATAGGCGCTGCAAAAACTTCGATAATGGATGACTTCGTGATGCTTACTGTATCGCCAATAATATTGGTGGCCGACAGGGTTACTGAATAAATGCCTGGCTCGTTGTAGGTGTACACCGGATTGACGGATCGTGACGTCCCCTGGTTAGTTCCAAATTCCCAAAAGTAAGTAGTAGGATCTGCGAATTGTGAAAGGTTGGTAAACGTAACCGTAAGTGGTGCACAACCGGAGGCAGGATTAAAACTAAAATCAAGGATAGGCGGTATCGGGTCAATCGTTATCGTAACGGTTTGACTTTGTACGCAGATATTATTTGATACCGTCAGTACAATGGAATACGAACCATACGTTGCATAGGTATGACTTCCAGGATTCGGATTCGTTGAAGTAGATCCGTCACCGAAATCCCACAGGTACTGCCAGGATCCGGGTGTAGTGCTGTTGGTGATCGTTACCGTTGAATTTGGCAATGATTGATTGATGGGTGTTGCCGAAAATGCAACCGCTATGTTGTCATTTACCGGAACATCAAAAAGGCTTAACGTAACAGCACTTACACAACTTGCGAAATTGGTCGTTTGAAGCTGAACTTCAACACTTTGAACCACTGCGCTGCGCGTAAAATTAAAATTCAGAAAATCAGCGGAAGACGCTTGCGTAAATAAGGTTACACCGTTGACGATCACTGTCCAGGTATATTGACTTAACCCCTTCTGAGTTGCCTCGAAACGCATGTTCATTACCTGGCAATCAAACTGTAATGTATCGGTGGTGAAATCAGAGACCGGAACCGGGTTTATCCGAATGGTGAGAGTCGAATCTCTGAAACAAGCCGTGGGCAGGGTGGTTCGCAGGGTAATCTGGTAATCGCGAATAGCCTGCGTGGTGTTGACAAAGTTAAAACTGAATGCTGGTGTGGTTCCTGTACTTTGATCGATGAGCACACCCGATGGATCAGTCACCGTCCATCGGTAATCGGATGGGTTCATGCTTTGCGTTTGATTGTCCACTGCAAAATTGACCGACTGAGGCGAGCAATTCTGGTTGAATGGAGAGTAGTTCGTTGCCATAAAACCTGATCGCGGACCAGGAAAAACAGTGATTATTTGAGGTGCAGAAATCTGCTCGCACCCGTTTTGAGTAACAACCCGTAACCTCACCTGATACTGACGGTTTACCAATCCAAAATTTTCAAAATTGCGAGAATACACATTTGTAAAACCCGGATCAGTCGGGCGCTGAATCGAATCAACCTGAAATCCGCTGCCCTCATCCACTTCCCAAACAAACTGATCAATAATAGCAGGTTGCCCTACGATTGAATTATTGGTAAGGGTTACACTCAGCACACTGCATCCGGAAGCCACGCTTGAACTAAACAGTGCATTGGGTACGGCATCTACCGAAACAGGTTGCACTAACATGGATGAACATCCGCCCTGATCTGTTGTTACTCGCAAGGCAACATTATACGACCCGGCTGAAGGAAACGTGAAGTTAAAATTACGCTGATTAACAAGTAAAGCATTTGAAACAAATGTTATTCCGTCATAATTCATGTCCCACTCCCATGAAACAATCTGCTGACCATTAATGGATACGAGTGACGAACTCTCGGTGAATGCGGTAGCGGTACCAACACAAACCCGATTGAACGTAAAGGCCGGCTGTGGCTTATTGAATACCCGTACATATGTTTCGGCCACACTTTCGCACGAGGTTAAATTATCGCGGATAAACAATCGTACCCTGTACACACCCGGGTTCGTAAATACTTCATCGAATGGACCAAGTTGTGTGGCAGAATATCCGGCAGCAGGTTCTCTTCTGACCAGAACATTGCTTTCATTATAAAATTCCCACCGCCATTCCGTTGTGGGGGTAATCGTTCCGGTTGATACATCGCGGAAGCGCACCTGAAAATTGGTGAAGGGTGATGCAGGTTCCTGACAAAATTCTCCTGAAATAGGAACGTTACTGAAATCAGTCATTGCAATAATGGCCGTTACTGAGGGTGTAATATTCACTACATCGGTGTATACCTCGGTACAAGCACCTTGGGCAGTTGGGTTGGTGGCAATAAGCCTGATCAGCTTCGTTCCACCGGATGAAAATGCAAAGGTTGGATTCGATTGATTTCGGGTATCAATCAAAATAGTACCGGCCGCATCGTCATAAAATTCCCACGTGTAGGCATACGCATTTAGATTAGGAGTATTGTTGTTAAAGAAAATTGTCTCGCCTATGCAAAAATTTTTGGTGGCTGCTCCAGTATTGTCTTCGGTAACAAAAGCAGGTGCAGGAGCTGCCACAATAACGATGTATCCGGTGGTGGTTACGGCATCTTCATAATTCGGATTGGCCGTATCGCCATTCCAAGGGTTACAGATATTCCAGTTAAACAAGGTTACTTCAAACCGGTTGCCCACCAGGTTGGCGACATCAGCCGGTGCACTCATTGGGAAGGTAGTTGATACCGGCCCATCAGCCGGAAATGGAATGGCATCAATGGGCCCGAAGTAAGCACCCGTAACGGGTAGCCCTACTGTACCGCGGGTTATGGTGTTCACCAGATTTCCTGATGCATTGGTCAATCCCTGAACGGCTCCATCGTTCAACGAAAGGTTCCGGATGGTAGCGGCAGGGTTATGGTTTGTTCCGTACACAAATTGAACGTGCCTGGCGAACCGATTCGGATTGTCGGGTTCAACATTAATGTTACAGTTAAAATCAGAGTTATCGGTAAATACTGCATTCACAACCGGGTTATCAAAACATACATCCCAGTTGGCTGGTGTCATCGAAATATTTCCGTTGGCCTGTTCATCTGTTCCCCAAAAAAAAGCTAGTTGTGTTTGGGAAGATGAGGGGCACAGCACACCGTTAATAATGATAGAGGCTGTAGGCGTTATACTACACTGACCATTATTATCGAAGTAGGTAAAGGTTGAATTGGCTGTAAAGGAAGTATTGGGGCCACTGGCCGTTGCGCCAGCGATTAGTCCTGACCCCAGATTGATAACGGTAACGGTGTTGGCCGGATCGTTCCACTCATACATGATTTCAATGTCGTTCGGGTTTTGTGACACATTGAAATAGTAGGTTATGGTAAATTGTGTGACCGTAACGGGCGCACAATCCTGATCGGTATTAAAACTAATATCAATTTGAGGCCGCAATGCATTACACTGCGCACCGGCATCTGTCATTAAATACAAAAGGCCAATCCAAATAAGAGCCAGGCTCTTCACTACCCTGATCATTCTTTAATCGATTTCGGTTGAAACGATTAAAGTCCACTACGACAACCAATCAATCCGGCAAGGATAAGCAAAGAAACCCCTCACCAAGCGGTTGTTCCTGAATTGCTCGACAAATGAACGGTATTGAGAACCAATCAACTAAAGTTGAGGTCGATGTTGGGGTTAATTCCAAAAGCCTTCCTTGCTGTTGAAGGTCGGGCAAGGGATAAGGCGATACTTCTTTTTCACGTTTCTTCCGGCAGGCTTAGAAGCAAATTCATACACCATAGAAACTTCATGGGCACCGCCAGTAGCCGTTCCTAACTCAGAAACCGTAAAATCATAACTGTAACCCAGCGTCAGCTTTTTAAAGTACATCCCCAATGAAAGAACGAGGGCATCCTGGTAAATGCTGTTGATCGGTGATTTTTTAAAAGGCTTACCTCTGTACCAAACCCCAACGGAAACAGGATCGATATGATAGTTTACACCAATATCCATCTGTGAAAAACTGTCGCCCTGCCAGCGATAAATAAAGGAGGGCGTGAGATAAGACATTCGAACAGCGCTTCCACGAGGGCCACCTCCTGCTAAATTGATTTTTGCACCGCCATGAATAGATGTTTTAATCGGCAACCGGCTCACATCTCCAAGAAGAGATAAATTAGGTTTATTCAAATGATGAAAAGCGGCACCAAGCCACAACATTCGGCTGTACAACAAAAACCCGGTACCAAAATCAAAATAATTCTGTCTTCCCAATCTACGCTGGGCATCATCGGTAGAGAAATAATCCCCATTCCTTTCATATTCAAGGCCATCGCCAAGGCGCAGTTTACTCTGATCGATACCATGCGTTCCGTAACCAAAAACCAAACCCGGAGAAAACACCAGGTTGTCGGTAATTTTTACTTTAAATGAATAGAGCACATTAAACGTACTGGTTTGCCATCCGGCTGATCCCATTTTATCGGTTGTTAACAACATACCAAAACCGCTTCGCAACTCTTCTACGAAAATGTCATACGAAGCTGCATAGGTCGAATATGCCTGTGGTAAATTGGGCCACTGTGTCCGATGATTAAAAACCACCCGTTGTTGAGGTGTGATACCGGTGTAGCCGGGGTTCAGGAATAAAGGTGCCTGATAATATTGCGAAAATTGAATATCCTGCGCCCGTAAAGAGAGCACGATAAACAATGACATCACGATTAATAAACTTCTTTTCATAGCTCCGCTTCTCAAGTTATCGAATCAGGGTTACATCTCCAACCTGTGTGGTTCGCTGATCATTGGCCAATCGCAGTTCAAGTTTGTAAACGTAAACACCGGCAGGCATCAAATTTCCATTTCGATCATAACCATCCCATCCCTGATCGGTTCTTGTACTCTGAAATACCAGGTTACCCCATCGATCAAAAATCTGCATCTTAAATTCCTTTATACCTTTCATAATTGGCAGGAACACGTCATTTCTGGAAGGACTGCCCGGATCCTCAAATCCGCCCGTTGGGCCTGAAGGGTTAGGCGTAAATGCATTAGGAACCCTGGTAAAGCCTTGCGCTTTTGCTGTTACCCGTTGTATCATCGTATCAGCACACACCACACCATTTCCATGATCGTTAAAGGCTATGAGTGATACATCATAGTTACCTTCGTTTTGATAGAAGTGACGAGGTTCAAATTCAGAGAATACGGTATCCGTTCCATCTCCAAAATACCACCTGTAATCAATCGGATAAGTTAAGGCCGAGTTTTGAGGATCGGTTGGTGAAATACTGGAGTTAAATGTTCTTAACTCCTCATCAGGAACAAAAATGGTTGTAGGCAGTGCCTCAAACATGGCAAACGGAACATCATATATGTCAATCGGGGTAGAGAAATCATTGGGGTTTGAATCACCAACAAAAGTATTGTTACCTACCGCCAGGTTATTCGCTGTTTCAGTTTGCCCGGTAATTGAATTTCTGGTTTCAAGGAAAATCATGTATCGCCCTGGGCTCACAATTCTGAAGGTAGGAAGGGTATCGTTCGAAATTAAAATCGGTGACGACTGACCCGACCTGAACAATCGCCAGGTGTACTGGTCTCCCGTAGCAAAATTTTCTGTAATTGAAATATTAGCAGGGAAACAGGTGCCTTGTGGAATATACTCAAACGCTGCCAGCAACGGAGGAAGGAGGATATCAAACGTTTCCTGATACTGACTGAAACAGGTTAGTCCTGCACTTTGGGCAATCAGGTTAGTGGCCACCAACGTAACTGTTTTCGTTCCGGGAGAGGTGTAGTTGATATTGAACGGTCCTATCCCTGAAGTTGGAGGTGTATCCGATGCATTTCCAAAATCCCATTCATACAAAAACTCTGCTCCGTCTATCGGTACAGAAATATTCGTAAACGTCATGTTGGCAATGCCTCCCACAAATGGAGGAACAACTCCCTTATCAAAAGCAGCCGCCACTTCACGGTAAACCATAACCTCAATAACCGTATCAGCCGCGCAATTTGCATTACTTACTTCATACACCAACTCATACGTAATCGGATTTTGGGTTGTGGTGTTATTGAATACGAATGTCTGCGTTGAGGCAGCCACAAACGTGCGTTCATCGCGCATTTCCACCACACCTTGCTCGCGATAGAACCAGTGATGAGTAGTTCCGCCCTGCGTAAGGTTGTTGAACCGGATATCGTCTCCTCCGCATATTTCATTTGCGTCAGGCACCAGGTTAATCAGAATATTCGGGTAAATCTGAATGCTCTGATTGGTCTGCTTGGGGCCGCATCCTTGTACATTGTTAATGGCGGTTAGAATAACCGGCAACGTACTGGTTCCGGAGAAGATCATGGAGGTATACGTATGACTGATGGATTGCGTACCGGCTGGTAAGGAGTTTGCCGGAATCACATCGGTTTGTCCATCACCCCATGTCCAGGTGTAGTCCACATCCGGATCAACCGTGAAGTCAAAATTAAACACTCCTCCGCTACACTGGGCCGCAGGACTTGTAATGGTAAAATTCGGGTTGATCTTGATCACCGGAACGGTTACCGGAGCCGGCAGTACAGGGGCCACACATCCGTTAAAGTCACGAACCTCCGTTACTGTATAGGTGGTTGTATTGGTGTAATTCAATACAGGTACCGGAGTATTGGATGCCCCCAGCCTATCGTTGGTAAAGGTTGTACCGTCATTGTAATCAAAGAAGAATGGAGCCTGACCTGTAAAAGTAAATTCAAGCAGGAAGAAATCGCCTTCGCAAACCGGTGATTTCGATGGTGCCAGTGTAGCGGTCGGTAACGGATTAACCGTTACTGTTACGGTATTTGATTCCAATGTTGCACAGGTGCCGGAAGTAACCTGCCTTTTGTAATAGGTCGTTTGCGGAACTGCCGGTGGATCAAAGGTTGCCGCGTTGGCGCCTAATACGTCACTAAATGCCACATTATCCGTTGATTGTCTCCACTGATAGGTATAGTTCCCGATTCCGCCAAACACAGGCGCCAATTGTGTAAAGGCTGTAGGGTCTCCACCCAAACAAACTGATTTATCTAATCCAACAATTCCTTCAAACAATGGCAGCGGATCGGTTAAAATAACCGGCAGCGATTGTCTGGTACAGGTATTCACATCTGTTACGGTGATGGTGTATAAGCCGGAAGCCACCCCGGTGAAAACTCCCGTTGCCTGTCCTGTTGTATTACCAGGGAAACCATCGAGCGCATAGGTATAGCCACCTGCACCTCCACCCGTGGTAATCACACTAACTTCTCCATCCGAGGCTCCGATACAACTTACATCGAAACCATTATAATTGGATGTCTTGTTAATGGTAACGGTTAAACTATTGGGTTGCGTTACCGCAATTGGAGTAGTGGTGAATAAACACCCATTATCATCGGTAATGCGGGCACGGAAACTTCCGGCTCTAATGTTATCAAAAACACCAGAGTTCAAACCGGTCATATTACCGGCATCTTCCAGCAACATATACTCCAGTGTTCCTGTTCCGCCAGCAGCTGTAACCGTTATCTGTCCGTTGGTCTCAGTGAAACAACGAACATCAAATCCGTTAAAATCAGACGTTGCTGTACCGGTAGCATTCAATGCACCCGGTGCTGTTACATCAACTGGTGTTGTTACCACCGGGCAATTGTTCGCATCCCTGACGGTAAATGTATACCCCGTTCCGGCAGGCACACTGGTAAATATTCCGGAGAACCTTCCGCTTTGATTAGCGACAGCAAATTGATCAAACACATACGTTGCTGTTCCTGTACCACCCCCACTGGTAATGGTTATAACTCCATCATTCAATCCATTACAACTGATTTGAGAACCATTGTAGTTACTCGTAACCACGGCTGATGCCGTAACCGGTGTGGGCTCATTCACCACAATAGGAACAGTAGTAACCGGACAGTTGTTAACATCTACTACATTGAAGGTATAACTACCGGCAGGTATTCCGGTGAAGGTTCCTGTCGTTGCTCCTGATGTGTTGGCAGGAATTTCAACGAAGGTATACGCATACGGAGTCGTTCCTCCGGTTGGGGTAACTTTGATGATACCATCACTTGATCCGTTACAGCTAACATCTTCACCATTATAGTTACTGGTAATAGCAGAAGCTGCAGCCAGTACAGATGGTTCACTCACCACAATGGTTGATGTGATTCGCTGGCAAGCATTCAGATCGGTAACGGTAATCGTATAGGAACCGGCCGGAACATTTGAGAATACTCCCGAGGCAGCACCTGTTGTGTTACCCGGAATTTCGTTCAGCAAATACGCATAAGCCGGAACGCCCCCGGCTGATGAAACGGTAATCACTCCATCGCTGGCACCATTACAGGTTATCTGGCGTCCGTTATAGTTGCTTGTCACCGTGCCGGAAGCTGTGAGCAACGTTGGCGAGGTTACCATAATCGTTGGCGTAACGACAAAACAACCATTCGCATCGCGAACGGTTACGGTATACGTTCCTGCACTCAATCCTGTATAAATTCCATTCGCATCACCACTGGTATTTGAAGGCGCCTGATCAAGTTTATAAGTGTAGGCTCCTGTACCATTACTTGCCGTGATGGTTATCTGACCATCAGAAGAACCGAAGCAACTGATATCTTCACCGTTATAATTACTGCTGACTACACCTGTTCCAGCTACCGCTAATGGTTCAGTTACATTTATTGGTGCCGTTACAACTGTACAATTGTTGGCATCCCGTATGGTGAACGTATAACCAACGCCTGCCGGTACACCGGAGAAAATTCCTGAAAACTGACCGGTTGTATTCCCCGGTATTTGATCGAACGTGTATTGCAGCAAACCTGTTCCACCGCTAGCCGTAATGGTAATAACCCCATCACTTACACCATTGCAACTAACCTGAGAACCATTGTAATTACTGGTGACCGCTGCTGTGCCAATAACCGGTGTCGGAGGTGTGATGGTAACCGGTGTGGTGGTTACAGGGCAGTTGTTCACATCCAACACATTGAAGGTATACGTTCCGGCAGGCACTCCTGTGAAGATACCGCTGTTTAGCCCACTTGTATTTCCGGGGATTTCAACAAAGGCATAGGTATAAGGAAGTGTACCGCCTGAAGCAGACACAGTAATCGTTCCATCACTTGCACCATTACAACTGATTTGCTGTCCGTTAAAATTACTGGTTACAGTAGCAGTGGCAGCCACAACAGCAGGCTCAGAAATAGTGACCGCAGTTGTTACGCGTTGACAATTATTTAAATCAGTTACAGTAACCGTATAGGTGCCGGCAGGAAGTCCGGTGAAAACACCCGTAGCTGCCCCTGTCGCATTCACTGCGGGAGATAACACGTACGTAAAGCCACCAACACCACCACTCGCGGTTACTGTAATAATTCCATCGCTGGCTCCATTACAACTCACTTGTCGTCCGTTGTAATTACTGGTGACTGCTGCACTTGCCGTAATAGCTATTGGTGAGGTGATCGTTATGGGTGCCGTTACAATAAAACAGTTATTAACATCACGGGCTGTTACGGTATAAATTCCGGCACTTAATCCTGTATAAATACCCGACACATCACCTGTCGTGTTGGATGGAACCTGATCCAGTTTATAGGTGTAGGTTCCGGTACCTCCATTGGCGGTTACGGTAATCTGACCATCGGAAGATCCCACACAACTAATATCTTCACCGTTATAGTTACTGGTTACCGTACCGGATGCAGCAACCACTGTTGGCTCAGTAACATTAACAGGAAGGGTAACCACAGTACAATTCTTCGAATCCCGAACAGTAAACGTGTATCCAACGCCTGCCGGTACTCCTGTAAACACTCCTGTAAACTGACCGGTTGTATTGGTTAACACAAACTGATCAAATACATACGTTAAAGATCCTGTACCGCCTGCTGCCGTAACAGTAATCACGCCATTGCTGGCTCCATTACAACTAATTTGCGCACCATTGTAATTGCTGGTGACTGCGGAAGATGCTGTAACAAGAGTAGGTTCATTGATTGTAATCGTAACAACATCGGCACAACCATTCAAATCGGTAACTTCAAAATCGTATGTTCCTTGTGCCAGTCCGCTGAAAATACCAGTACCATTGGTAGGGCCAGCAGGATTAATTTGCTCAAAAGAATATGCGCCAGTTCCACCCAATGCGCTCACGGTAATTTGTCCGTCACTTCCTCCGTTACATGATATTGTACCCGTTATGATGGCTGATGCTACAATAGGTGTTGGATCGGTGATGGTTACAGAAGCAGATGTAACCGTACAGGTTCCGGCATCGGTCACGGTTACGGTGTAGGTTCCCGGACCAACATTGGTAAATACTCCGGTAGCGGCACCGCTTAGGTTACCCAAATCCTGATCAAGCACATAGGAATAACCACCATTACCACCATTAGCAATGGCTGTTATCACCGCATCATTTGCACCCGGACAACTAATTTTTGCTCCGTTGTAATTACTGGTGACTGATGCGAACGCGGTAAGCACAGAAGGTTGTGTTACCGAAACCGTATTAGATGTTCGAATACATCCATTATCATCTCTTACATTGACTGTATAATTTCCAGCGGCCAATCCGTTGAAAACTCCAGTAGCGTTTATGGTTCCGGGCGGTTGAACTAATGTAAAGGTGTAGGATGGTCCTGCCAACGTACCTCCTGCAGCCGTAACAGTAATCACACCATCGCTATTACCGTTACAGCTTACCGGAGAAGTTAGTACTGCATTAGCTGTAACCGGTGAAGGTTCCGTAACCGTTATTGTTGGTGTAGTGAATTGGCAATTATTTGCATCCGTTACAACAAATGTATAGGAGCCCGCACGCAACCCGGTATAAATTCCTGTTGCATCTCCGGTGGTGTTACTTGGTAATTCCAGTAATCTGAATGTATAGGTTCCGGTTCCTCCTGCGGGTGTAACAGTAATGATACCATCAGAAGCTGCCTGACAGGATACGTCCTCTCCATTGTAATTTGAAGTGATTGCAGCGGTAGCTGAAACCGGAGTTGGCGGCACAAGGGTAAGCGGTGCCGAATCTACTATACAGCCATTTGTATCACGTACCCTGATGGTATATGGATTTCCTGTAACGGACAGGCCATTGAAAATTCCACTGGTGAAGAAGGCTCCTCCACCATCAATACTAAAGAGGTACGGTCCCGTTCCATTTGCCGGAATTGCTGTGATCTGACCATCGCTGGCTCCGTTACAGGATAACTGAAATCCATTATAGTTCGATGTAATAGTGGCCACAACGGAAGGGCTTGGGTTTATCGTATAGAGAACAGTAGCCACTTTTGTACACTGTCCGTTATCAACTTCTACAAACACCGGTACACCATTAGTAAGGGTATAGGCTGAAGGCGTGGCTATGGGAGGAACCATAGAAATATTTTCAGACCATGTGAAGGTAATTCCTCCCCCACTGTTTACTGTGTTTTCAAGAGTTGTTAAATCAATCGCAAACGTATTTCCGCCTGGGGTATCCGAACAAACTGTTTGACTGATGCTGTTGGCTGTAGGTGAAGGATTAACATTCACCACCAGATTTTCTGATTGACCAGAACAACTTCCCACTCCTGCCGGTCCGGTTGGTGTTATCGCGTACGTAACTGAACCGGCTACCGCACCATTATTGATGAGCACATCGGTAATGGCTGAGCCGGAAGGTCCCGTTCCATTTGTATTTCCTGTGATCAATCCTGAAACGCTGACGACAGTCCACGTGAATGTACTTCCCGCAATGGAAGGTGTAATAATCGTTGCTGGTGAATCTCCACTGCAAATAGTTTCCGGTGGCATAGCCGCCACTACGGGTTCCGGATTGACGGTAACCAAAACGCCTATCGGAGGATCGCCCACGCAACCCGTACCGGAGTTTATCGGGCGAATAAAATATTCAATGGTGGCGGGTGCGCCCGTTGTATTCTCCCACTTATCATCGAGTAAAACCGAGGAAGTGAATACGCCAAGCGTTGTTGGATTTCCGGCAACAGGAACTAAACCCGATGGATTATTTACCGCAAATACTTCATACTGATCAGCGGGGAAACTACCTGATGCCACACTCAGCACAATACCAACAGCATCCGTAGTGCTGCAAATGACATCGTTCAACCCCGGAGCTAAAACCGGTTCCGGACGAATGGTCAGGTTCACAATTTGCGCAGCTCCCTGGCATCCGGAAGCACTTACCGGAACAACCGTGTATTGAACCGTAAGGCTACCTCCGGTAGTATTCGTGAAAATATCATTTACAATTTCATTTGGCAACGCTCCGTTTATCAATGGACGCGAAGCCGGTGCTAAACCGGGAGGAACGGTAACATTCGTAATATTAAAAGTAACAGCACCCGTTCCGGAAAGGGTTATACCCGAAGGTGAATCACTGCAAACAGTGTTGGATAATGGGTCGAGGGAAGGCCGGGGATTAATGGCTACACTATAATCATCCGGGTTACCGGCACAACCTGTGGAGGTAGTTGGTAAAACAGAAATTAATCCACCAATGGTACCAAAGTTAACCGTGATCTGGTTAGTTCCCTGCCCTGCAATAATAGACGAGCCCGGAGGCACCGTCCACGCATAGGTTGTATTCGCGAGGTTTGCAACCGTAAACACAACTCCCGCTTCATTCTCACACACCGATCCAGGGCCCGCACTCGCGCTGGCATCCAGAATGGTGATGGGTGGCGGGCTGCCTTCCACTGTAATATTTAACGTATTGGGTAATCCAACGCATCCCTTATCGGAAGTTTCAATGACTGATATGTCCTGGCCGGGATTAACAATCACCGGGAAACTTAACAGCAACAGGAAATCATTGGCTCCGCCACCTAACACCTGATCGAACGGAGGATCGGGAATTGTCCAGGTGTACGTAAAGCCCGGATTGGTGGTCGTTAATTGATATAAGTTAACTGCGCTAGCAGAAACGCAAACATTCGTTGGGCCGATCAACGCATTGGGTGATGGAATAGGATTGAGTTGAATGTCAATTGTGGCGTCATCGGTACAACCATTTCCATCGGTTACACGGGCAAAGAAAGTATCTCCACCATTGGCCGTTACGTTTGTCGGATCAGGTACCGGAATCGTCAGGGTGGCATCCGAGAACCATGCTACGGTATTAGCAACGACACCATTCTTAACGGCATTATCAAGAAGGGTAAGATTGATACCGGCTTTTGTGTTGCTTCCTACAGGCAGGTCTTCACAATATTCGGGGCTTTGATCGAGCGCGGCCGGTCGAGAGTTAATGGTAAAGGTTACCGTTCCGTTCGTAGTACAGTTTGGTGATACATCCGTACGGGTAACCGTTGTATAAACTACATCTGTATTAGCGACCGAAGCTGAAGCAGGATAGGGAATTGTTCTTGCGGGGTCGGTAAAAAATTGAATCGTTCTTCCGGTTGAACCTGGTATTCCTGTAATCGCATCATTCAAGCCCGATAAAAATGCAAGGGTAACAGTGGCCGTACCACCGGTTGGCACATCTTCACAAAGCGCTGGGGTTTGATTGTTATTAACAGGGGTTGCATGCCGGGTTACATCTACCTGGGCATTCGAAGAACTACAAACACCTAAAGCGCTAGTTACTGTCCAGGTGAACGTGGTAGTACCTACCGGAAGATTAGACACCGAAGTTGTGGGATTATTGATGTCGGCAATTAGTGGTAAAACAGCTCCACCACTCGAAACAAAAATGTTATCAAAACGATGAAACTCATCTGCGGCATCATTATCAACACGCACAATAATCTCAAGCGTATTTCCAGACAGACCTGAGGCATTGACTGTTGTAAACACCCCATCTGTTCCGTCATCATCAATTCCACCTATAAGAACCTCTACTCCTCCATTAATGCTATAAAACGCGCGAATGTGATCATCCGGTTCCATATTACCTGAGGTGTTATTCTCCATCAGTTGCAGGGATATAGAAATGTTTGGAAGAGCTGTTATATTAATTGAGGGTGAACGCCAAACCAACTCATCATTCACATCGCGCGCCTCCATTACGTTGGATTCAACTCGCAGGTAATCATCATTCGCTAAAAGGGTATTGCCATTTGGCGCTGTGATCGTCCATCCGGAGCCATGTGTAAATAAGGCTGCATGTGGGTTGGGTCCTGATAAGCCTGTTCCGTTGGGGTAAGTAAAAGTTTCATAATACAGCGCATTGCCCACACTCCAGGTACCGGTGCCTCCGTTGTTGGCGGCAGTGGCCGCAAGGTTTGTGGTTGCATCACAGGTTGCAAAATCAGGGCCGGCATTGGCTGCGGTGGGTCTTCTGTCAATAGTAATGGTAACTAAATCACTTGAAGCAACGCAGTTTCCTACAGGATCGTCAGTTACTAATTGGACCTGAATTGAACCAGCCGCAAAATCAGCAGCCGTGGGGTTGTACACATCATCAACAGGGTTAGTGGCATCATTACTACCGATGGCCCCACCACTGCTTGCTAATGATCCTGTTCCAGAAACCACTTCCCAATGCGCATTGGATGCTCCACCTCCAAATGTTCCGCTTAATGGAATAGTAACGGAAGGTGGATTGTCAACACAAAAAGTAAAGTCAGCTGGAGCAGTTGCCGTTGGTGCTTGACGGAAGGTAATGTTTACCAAATCTTCTGTAGGGGCACAGGTACCACTAGTAAAGCGCCAACGAAGTGTGTATGTGCCATACACCATTGCACCTGTCAATGACACCGTAGCAGTAGGCGAGGTAGTGCTTGAGAAACTAACCGTACCCGCACCCGGTGCCGAACTCACAGACCACGTACCCGTTTCAAATGTTGGAACTGTGCCGTTCAGGTTTGTAGAGGAGGCGCAGATATCCTGGGCAGGACCAGCATCTGGCACTGCAGGTGGTGCACCGAAATCAAGCGTTACGTTTTCAAACGAAGAACATGATCCCGCTCCTGTAGAGATTGTCCACCGAACAACATAAATACCCTGCGCACTAGCCGTGGCCGTTGCATTGGCGGTACCTGTTGTTGGGTTAAAGGTAATAACACCAGGACCACTTATTTGGGACCAAACTCCGGTTCCTGTTACAGGTACATTTCCACCCAGCGGTGCCGAGGGTGTCACTAAAGATTGGCAAAGATTCTGGTCAACGCCTGCTGTGGCTGTAGTTGGCGTTGGGAATACGTTAATTGTTGTTGTTGAGCTATTCTGCTGAGCACAGGGGCCGTTCCCAACCACGGCACGATACACATAATTACCTGGTGCCAATACACCCGGGTCAAAGGAAGGAACAGCTCCAACGCCTGCATCCACAAAACCGCTTGAATTAAAGTCAACTTCCCATCGCACAATAGATCCATTTTGTCCACTGAGACTAATATCATTGGCATCAACACCCTGACAATAATCCGTTCCGCCAGAAGCGGTACCTCCCACTGTTGGTCCATAAATCGTAACAGTACGGGTGGAAGGCGCTGTTGTACACCTTCCACCGGTAGTAGCATTAGTCGTAAAACGCGTCCTGACCTCAAGATTCCTTGTTGTCGTTATAAACGAACCACCAACACTAAAATCGGCAGTAATATTTTGAGTGGTATTGGGTGCATCAACAGAAGCACCTGCCCCCCCACTGAACGTCCAGGAATATTCCGTTAGGCCACCAAAGGGTACTACGGGGGAAGAACTCGCCAATGAATAAGGAACATTTGTTAATCCATCACAAACATCGGAGGTCAAAGGAGAGATAGGCCCCGGGGGACTAAGCGATGAGCGCCTGGTAATTCTTACTTCTACCGGGTCACTCATACAATCGTTTGGAGGTGCGGCACCAGTTCGATATCGGACAAAAACCGAATACACTCCAGCGGCCGCCATAGCTGCAACACCGCCTGCCCTATTCTCGGGTCTTAGAAATCGGCAATTTGTTCCGTAACCGGAGGCAATGGGGTTGATATCCGCGTTAGCATCTGTTAATGAATTATACCATTTTATTTCTGTGCTTCCAGCTACACTTGCTGAAGTGACCTCAAAAAATTCACCTGTTGGGGCTCCACAATTACCACCAGAACCAATAACCTCAGTAAAACAATATTCCTTGTTTGTGGCAACCGGAGCATTAGGCTTTGTAATAATCTCGACAAAATTTGTAAGATCAATCGATCCTGTTGGGGTACCTAATGAATACTTGTTACATACATTCCAATACTGCATTGTAATATTAAACCGTTGACCAACAATTTGACCTACGGGGGATGAGGTTGTGACAGGCAAAGTAAACTCTGGCGTAGTTGTTACATTGGCGGGTAGCTCAACAACACCAACAAAGTCTTCATTATTCGGACCTCCCGGGCCCGTAACATAATATCCACCAGGCGGACCAATATAGTTTCCACCTGCATCTGTTAGTGGAACTCCATTTACAACAACATTTGGAATCGTTGCTGCTGGGGCTAGGGCAGGAAAACCGTAAAGAAAACGAACCCATCGAGTCTGTTCATTTGGGGAAGAGTTGGGTAACCCTACCCCTGCACGACAATTTAGGTTTGTGTTATCTTCAAACGAAACATTTGCGTTATTTCCAATACATACCAAATTTGAAGTTGCAAGGGGAGAAGGTGTTAAAACTAATGCCCCCGTATTTTCATTATCTCTTGCATATGAAATAAAAGTAGTTGACTGAACAAGGGCACCAATCGGGCAGTTAGGGTTGGTTAAATAAAATATTGGATAAAAAGAATTCGTATAGGAACAGACAGCATCAGTAGCAGGGTAGTTAAAGTTTGCCGGTCCAAACAAAACAGCTTGATTGTTCGGGTTAACCCTCAGGACAGATTGACCATCAACATAAGTCTCAGAAAACCTATAAATATTCACAGTTGTCGCAGGATCCTGCCATCGGACAGTAAGAGCAGCGTTATTTGCATTGTATGCGGTACTATTACGATACCTTTTTGACAGGTAATATTCATAAAATGGTGTTGGCCGAACAGGGTCACAGATATCAACATTTAATGGATCAAATTCACCTTGTTGTTTATAAATAAAATCAGTACAATCAGGTGGTGCATTATTCTGTGATAATAAATTAAATGTATTAACATTTGCCAGGCCAGCTGTAACTTTTAAGTTTCCAGCCCCAGAGGTATATCTTACTCTCAAAGTATTTCCAACATTTATCCCCCTCTCGATAGTGTTTCCTGTCACAGCCCTGGCATCAAACTGAATTCTAATAACATCAGCAGCAACACTCGTTGCTGATAATAATGCTGCTGGTGCAAGAGGAGTACCGTTTACTTCAATGGTAAATCCAGCGGTAGAAGGGGCTGGACTAAATGTTACAGGTACATCGAATCTTACCTCAACAACATCCTGATTTAACGCCCCTGCGAAACTTGCAAGAGAACCGTCATGCCTGGCACTGGTGGCATTCTGCGCAAATAGATTGGATAATGAAAAAAGAAATGGCAGTATGATCAATAATGAATTGAAACGATTTCTAGCCATTCTGTTTAAGGTAAAATTGAAACCAATACGATGTATTATTGGTATAAATGCTTAAATAACTTAAAAAAGTAACCATTTTATTTCACTGATAAAGAATTTAAACATAATCACAAAAACAATTAATTTAAAATAATTATAACCAATAGACTTAATCAGGCAAATACATAAATTTGCACCCCGTAACAACCATCCATGTCGTCAGCAAAGTACATTTTCGTTACGGGCGGGGTAACATCTTCTCTCGGAAAAGGCATCATTTCAGCTTCCTTAGGCAAATTATTGCAGGCCCGGGGCTTTAAGGTCACTATTCAAAAGTTTGATCCCTATATTAATATAGACCCGGGAACCCTAAACCCTTACGAGCACGGGGAATGCTACGTGACCAATGACGGGGCCGAAACCGACCTGGATTTAGGTCATTATGAGCGTTTCCTCAACATCCCGACATCACGCGCCAACAACATTACCACCGGCCGCATTTATCATAATGTCATTACCAAAGAACGTCAGGGTGAATACTTGGGCAAAACGGTTCAGGTAGTGCCGCACATCACAGACGAAATCAAACGCAATCTTTTCCTGCTGGGCGAATCGGGCGAGTATGACTTTGTGATTACTGAAATTGGCGGTTCTATTGGTGACATTGAATCATTACCCTTTGTTGAAGCTGTGCGACAGGTAAAGTGGGAACTCGGCTCCAACAATGCGCTGGTCATTCACCTGACCCTTATCCCCTACCTAAAGGCAGCAAAAGAATTAAAAACAAAACCTACCCAACACTCGGTTAAAGAATTATTGGCCGAAGGAATTCAGCCCGACATTCTTGTTTGTCGTACGGAACATCCCCTCCCGATGGAGATCCGAAAAAAGCTGGCCTTGTTTTGCAACGTTCAGCTAAACTCCGTCATTGAAGCCATCGATGCCGACACCATCTACGATGTACCCATCCTGATGAAAAAAGAGAAACTTGACGAGCGTGTGCTTGCCAAGTTGAAAATTCACAGCAAGGAGGAACCGGATTTAGAGCAATGGAAAGATTTCCTGGGGAAACTCAAAAATCCCATTGAGGAGGTAACCATTGGGCTGGTTGGTAAATATGTTTCGCTTCCGGATGCTTACAAATCAATCGCAGAGGCGTTTGTTCATGCCGGTGCCCAAAATGATTGTCGTGTCAATGTAAAATGGATTTCCTCGGAAGAGATCAACAAAGAGACCGTGGCCAATGTGTTAAAAGGCCTCGATGGTATACTGGTTGCCCCCGGCTTTGGTGAACGTGGAATGGAAGGGAAAATTGAAGCCATCCGGTATGTACGTGAAAACAAAATTCCATTCTTCGGTATTTGCCTCGGCATGCAGTGTGCGGTAATTGAATTCTCCCGCAATGTTTTAGGGCTTGATGCCAGTTCAACCGAACTGACTCCCAAAACCAAAAACCCGGTGATCGATTTAATGGAAGAACAAAAGAAAATCACCGCCAAGGGTGGAACCATGCGGCTGGGAGCTTACGCCTGTAAATTGAAAAAAGGAAGCAAGGCCTTTGCGGTTTATGGCGAATCGGTCATTCAGGAACGCCATCGCCACCGGTATGAATTCAACAATAAATACCTGGATGCCATTGAGGAGGCCGGCATGAAAGCGGTGGGCATTAATCCTGATTCAAACCTGGTGGAAATTGTTGAACTGAAAGATCATCCCTGGTTTATAGGGGTTCAGTTCCATCCGGAATTACGAAGCACCGTTATGAACCCCCATCCGTTATTCGTCAGGTTTGTGGAGGCCTCGGTCAATCATAAAAAATCAATTACTCAATAAATATTTTTAATACGTAGAAATGGATAGAAACTCGGCCATCGGCCTTACCCTTATAGCTGCCATGATGGTAGTTTACTTTTTTTGGATTTCACCGCCACAGCAGCAACAGCCTGAGCCGGTTACACAACCAAAAAGTGAAACGCTCAACTCTTCACCGCAGCCTTCCGTCAACCCGACCATTCCAGACAGTACCCTAACCGCAAACTTTGGCGACCTGTCTCCATTTTTTAAAGGTGAAGAAAAGATAACCACCATTGAAACGGACGATATTAAAGTTAACCTCAGCAACAAGGGCGGAACCATTCACTACTTGGAGCTTAAGAATTTTAAAACCTACTACGGCAAACCACTTATTTTAATAGAGCCGGCATCCAACACGTTTCAACTATTAACGCACTACAAGGGTGAAGAACTCAATCTGTACGCACTCTATTATAATGTCGATTCACGTCAGAATGCGGATACGACAATTGTCACCTATACCCTGGCTCTTTCTGACGGTTCTGAACTAAAACAAACCTATCGCATTCCTCAAAAAGGGTTTGAAATCGGATATGCTATTTCCAGCCGTGGGTTAGGAAAAAACCTTGGAGAGCAACTCTCTTTTCAATGGAACAACTTGTTGCGTCCAATGGAAAAAGACATCACAGACAATCGCAACAATACCACCATCAACTATTACCAAAACGGTAAAGTCGATTGGCTTGCCGAACGTTCATCCGATCCTGAAAAGGAAACATTGGGAAGTGGTGCACAATGGATTTCCATCAAACAGAAATTTTTCCTTCGTGCGTTCATTTCTAAAAACGGATTTACCGGTGGAGAAATCGAGACAGCTGTCAATCCAGCTGATTCTTCAATTGTAAAGAAAGCGAACGCTAAGCTTCAGATTGCAGGGAAATCATTGGAAGATGGAACCGCAATCTTCAAATTTTATCTTGGCCCTAATGCTTACAAAAGCATAGGGAAAGTAGCGGATAAGTTTGATCAAAACGTTTACCTGGGCTGGCCTCCGGTTTACTGGATCAATCGCTTTGTCATCTTCCCGGTATTCTACTTCCTCACAACCTTCATCAATAATTTTGGACTGATCATCATCATTCTGGTGATTGCCATTCGTTTGATTCTTCTTCCGCTTTCGTATAAGTCATACTTAAGCATGGCGAAAATGAAAGTGCTGAAACCTGAACTGGACGAGATTAAGGAGAAGCACGGTGAAGACATGACCAAAGTTCAGCAAGAGCAACTGAAGTTATATCAAAGTGTAGGTGTAAATCCGATAAGCGGGTGTGTTCCGTTGCTGCTTCAGATGCCAATCCTGTTCGCTATGTTTTATCTGTTCCCCAACACGATAGAATTACGTCAGGAGGCGTTTCTGTGGGCCGAAGATCTTTCTACGTACGATTCAATTTTCAATTTACCTTTTAGCATTCCGTATTATGGAAGTCATGTCAGTTTGTTTACGCTGCTCATGACCATTTCTACCCTGGTAATTACCTGGCAAAACAACCAGGTGTCATCCGTTCAGGGGCCAATGAAAACGATGGGGTACATCATGCCTGTTATTTTCTTATTTGTTCTGAACTCCTTCCCTGCAGGGTTGAGCTTTTATTACTTCATGACAAACATTGCAACCTTTGGCCAGCAGGCGATTGTGAAGCGGTTCGTGGATGAAAATAAAATCAAGGCATTACTGGAAGAAAACCGGAAAAAAAATGCCAGCGGTGAAGGCAAGAAATCCAAATTTATGACCAAGCTGCAGGAAGCGATGAAGGCCAGTGAAGAGGCAAGGAAAACTGCGGAAGAAACACGCAAAAAAGGTAAGAAGTAATCAGTATTCAGTAATCAGCACTGAATACCGACTATTTACCGATCACTTTATTCACACGATGCTGTGGGTTGATTGTGGAAAAATACGTTTCACAATGTTCCACGCACCCCCAATTGAAGTCTATATTTGCGATCCCGAGATTTCGGGATCATTTTTTTAAACTACTTCCATGGGAAAAATTATTGCTATTGCCAATCAGAAAGGAGGCGTTGGAAAAACCACTACCGCCATTAACCTCGCGGCCAGTTTAGCGGTGCTGGAATATAAAACCTTGCTGGTTGATGCCGACCCGCAGGCTAACTCATCCTCGGGGTTGGGAATTAATCCGAAAGAGGTGGAAACCAGCATCTACGAATGCATGGTAGATGGCACTGCCGTTAACGAAGCCATTGTTCCAAACGAGCAACTTAAATTCCTGCACGTCCTTCCTTCCCATATCGATTTGGTTGGTGCTGAGGTGGAAATGGTAAGCATTGAACACCGCGAAGAAAAAATGCGCAATGCCCTGCAAAAAGTAAAACACGATTACGATTATATTATCATTGATTGCTCACCTTCTCTGGGGTTAATTACCATTAACGCCCTTACTGCGGCCGACTCGGTTATTATACCGGTACAGTGTGAATACTTTGCATTGGAAGGACTGGGCAAATTATTGAATACCATTAAAATCATTCAAACCCGGTTAAATCCTAACTTGGAAATCGAAGGCATCCTGCTCACGTTATATGATTCACGAACAAGCCTGGGAAATCAGGTCGTTGAAGAGGTTCGAACGCATTTTCAAAAAATGACTTTCAAAACCATCATTCCGCGAAATGTAAAACTGAGTGAATCACCCAGTTTTGGGTTACCGGCCATTGTGCATGACGCAGAAAGTAAAGGAGCCATCAGCTACCTGAATATGGCACATGAAATACTGGATAAAAACAACGGATCGAAATGAGTAAGAAAAAAGCATTAGGCAGAGGACTGAACGCCCTGCTCAGCGACAGCAATATTGAAGAACGGTTGGAGGTTGACATTCCAATCCCTTCAGGAGGAACCGCATCTCCTTCGGGGGGAACGCTGGAAATTTCAATCGAGCATATTGAGGTTAATCCGTTTCAGCCACGCTCCCATTTCGATCAAGAGGCATTGGAAGAACTTGCCGACTCCATTAAGGTTCATGGCATTATCCAGCCGATTACTGTTCGCAGACTGGCACGCGATCAGTACCAGTTGATTTCCGGTGAAAGGCGTTTTCAGGCATCAAAACTGGCCGGATTAAAGACCATTCCGGCCTATGTTCGGTCAGCCGATGATCAACAAATGCTTGAAATGGCGCTGATCGAAAATATTCAGCGTGAAAATCTGAATGCCATTGAAATTGCGCTGAGTTACCAACGGTTGATTTCGGAATGCAGCCTGAAGCAGGAGGAACTTGGCGATCGGGTTGGAAAAAACAGGGCTACCGTTACCAACTACTTACGTTTGCTGAAGTTACCACCCGATGTTCAGATCGCGGTACGCGACAACAAAATTTCGATGGGTCATGCGCGCGCCATCATTAATGTTGAGAACCCCGATCAGCAACTCTACATTTTTAACAAAACATTAGCTGAGGATCTATCCGTTAGAAAGGTTGAAGAACTGGTGCGCAATCTTGCCTCAGAAAAAACAGAAGCTAAAGAGCATCAACCGGCCTCATCGGCTGTTAACCGTGAAATTGCCCAACTTCAATCGCAGCTTTCTTCACACTTTGGCACTCGTATTGTTATCAAGAGCGATGGCAAAAAAGGGGAAATTAAAATCCCATTTTTGTCGGTAGAGGACCTTAATCGTATCTTGGACATTCTGAAACTCCATTGAGTTATCAGGGCAAAACCCGGTAATGAGGAAAATTGTATTGACAATCGTGGTGGTGTGTCTGATCCGTACCTTGTATGGACAGGATCAGGCTGCATCAGTTCGCTCTCAACCCGATACCGTTGAGTTGAAGTCATATGCAACCCGGTACGATCCGCGAAAAGCAGCCCTGTATGCTGCCGTACTGCCGGGCCTCGGCCAGATTTACAATAAAAAATATTGGAAGCTTCCGCTGGTATATGGCGGGTTTATCGGTTTTGGTTACGGTATATCGTTTTATCAAAAGGGCTACACGAAATATAAAAGTGAGTTGTTTGACATACTGGAAACCGGTGACGACTATAGCACAAGCGGATTTACCGAAGATCAATTGCGTACGATTGTTGACCGCTACAGACGAGAACGGGATTTTTTTATCATCCTGATGGCCGGCATGTACCTTCTTCAAATCGTTGATGCCCATGTAGATGCCCACCTGAAAGAATTTGATTTAAACCCCAATTTGCACGTGAGGCTTCAGCCCACAATGGAAACCGATGTGATGACGGGCCGAACGGCCGGTTTCTCTATCAAGTTCAGGTTTTGAGTTCCAATTTGTTTCAGAAAAATTCGTAATTCTGAAAATCCTGTTCATTTTTGCCTGCAATGAGAATTTTACTACTCGGTTACGGTAAAATGGGTAAAGCCATTGAAAAAATTGCTCTTGAAAGAGGGCATGAAATTGTAGGACGGATCAATGAATTCAATCGCCATGAAATCACAACAAAAGCTGATGTGGCGATTGAATTTTCCCAGCCCGAAGGAGCCTTTGAGAACATCCGGTTTTGTCTTGAAAACAATATTCCAATCGTATGTGGTACAACCGGATGGCTGGATAAAAAAACAGAAATAGAAAAACTTACACAATCCTGTAATGGAACATTTTTTTACGCGTCTAATTTCAGCATTGGAGTCAACATCTTCTTTCAGTTAAGTGACAAGCTGGCAACCATGATGAATGGCCAGCCGCAATACGATGTTGGTATTGATGAGATTCACCACACAGAAAAAAAAGATGCACCCAGCGGTACAGCCATTACACTGGCCGATGGGATTATTAAAAATTTTCACTCCAAAAAGAAATGGATCAGCAAAACCATGAGTACTGAGCCGGAGAAAATGAAGCATGATGATTTACTAATTACATCCTTCAGAATTGACCAGGTGCCGGGTACCCATCATGTTAAATACGCTTCTTCAATTGATGACATTGAAATACGCCATACCGCACATTCGCGCGAAGGTTTTGCGCGGGGGGCCGTACAGGTTGCAGAGTGGCTTCCGGGAAGAAAAGGAGTATTGGGCATGCAAGATTTTTTACAATTCTGATTTATAATCCCTTTATTTGCACCGTTTTATTTAAGCGATACCTATGAATTGGCAGTTTTGGAAAGCGAAAGCCGCAGAAAAGAAGGAAGAAAAACCAAAGTCGAAGTTAAGAGAATGGTGGGATGCCATCCTGTTTGCAGTGGTTGCCGCCACCCTGATCCGCTGGTTGATCATGGAAGCCTATACCATTCCTACTCCATCGATGGAAAACTCATTGCTGGTAGGCGACTTTCTTTTTGTGAGTAAGTTTCATTACGGAACGCGTACGCCTAAGACTCCGCTTCAAATACCGTTAACGCATCAAAAGATATGGTTTACTGAAATTCCATCGTACGTAGAATGGATTCAATTACCGCAATACAGGCTTCCGGGTTTCTCGGAAGTAAAACGCAACGATGTAGTGGTCTTTAATGTACCCGGCATGTATGAAAACAACTGGGGACTGCCACAAAGCGAATGGAAGAAATATCCGGTTGATCTTAAAACCAATTACATCAAACGTTGCATGGCCGTTGCTGGCGATGTACTGGAGGTAAGAGACCGTCAGGTGTACGTAAACGGAGAAGCCGCTCCTAATGCACCCGGCATGCAATATAGTTACTCCGTTATAGCCAAAGATGAAATTAATGAGCGCAACCTGGAGAAACTGGGGCTTGACCGCGGAGATTATAGCTCTCAGCGGGTTTCGGCCACGGAAGTGCACTACTACATGTTTTTAACAAACGAAGTAGCTGATAAATTAAAAGCGTTGCCCTTCATTACAAGTGTGCAGGTTAACTCAAGAAAACCGGAGGAAGATGACGCCTCTATTTTTGGTCATTCGAAGTACAGGAAAGGGAACGGAGACAATTTGCCTCCGCTTACTATTCCAAAGGAAGGCATGACCATACCGGTCAATGACTCTACCCTTTCGATTTACGGAAGCACCATTGTTGATTATGACCACAATGATGATGCAAAAATAGTCGAAGGGAAACTTTTGATTGATGGCCAGGACATTTCATCCTATACCTTCAAACAAGATTACTATTTCATGATGGGCGACAACCGGCACAACTCGCACGACTCGCGTTACTGGGGGTTTGTTCCAGCCGATCACATTGTTGGAAAAGGATTCTTCATCTGGCTATCCATCGATTCCAATCAAAGCTTCTTTAAGAAAATCAGGTGGGGCAGGTTCTTTAATCTCATTCGTTAATTTAAGATTTAAGGTTCAAGGTTCAGTTTTTTGAACGTTGAACCTTAAACCCAAACTACCAATCAATCTCCTTCAACCCCTTGCTCTTCAGGTAAGCATTTGTTTTACTGAAGTGTTTACATCCAAAGAACCCTCTGTCTGCCGAAAACGGTGATGGATGAGCCGACATTAGCACGAGGTGCTTATTTCGATCAATCATTTCGCCTTTCTTTTGAGCATACGCGCCCCACAACAGAAACACTAAATTTTCTTTCTGGTTGGAAATCGTTCGAATCACTTCATCTGTAAAAATTTCCCATCCCTTGTTTTGATGAGAACCGGGAGAGGATGCCCGCACTGTTAATGTCGCATTCAGCAGTAAAACGCCTTGCTTAGCCCAACGCTCTAAATTGCCGGTGGTTGGAATTGGTTTACCCAGGTCGGCATGAATTTCTTTAAAAATATTAACCAGCGAAGGAGGCACTCTTACTCCTTCCTTCACAGAAAAGCATAACCCATTGGCCTGTCCCGGCCCGTGGTACGGATCTTGCCCGATAATAACAACCTTCACCTGCTCAAAATCACAGCGATCAAATGCCTTAAAAATTTCTTTTCCAGGCGGGTAAACGGTATTCTGCTGATACTCAGCTTTAACGAATCCGATAAGCTCTAAAAAATAAGGCTTGTCAAACTCAGCCGCGAAGTGCGATTTCCACGAGGGAGCAATCCTAACATCCATATTTCAATCGATTTAGCGAAAAGGATTCTTATCTATAAACAGTTGCAAAATCTAAAAAATTAATACTTTTAGGGCGCATGGTGACCGAAATTACACAAGGAATCAGGGTAAGCGTGGAAACTGAATACCAGCCTGCGTATTCAAGTCCGGGTCAATTTCATTTTGTATTTACTTATCGCATCACCATTGAGAACCAGAGCGAAAATACCATTCAACTGATGCGCAGGCGCTGGCAGATTTATGATGCCGGTTTTCTCATGCGCGAAGTGGAGGGTGAAGGCGTTGTTGGTCAACAGCCGGTATTGGAACCCGGTCAATCACACCATTATGTTTCGGGATGTAACCTCAAGTCGGGAATTGGAAAAATGGTAGGCACCTATACCATGGAGCGTGTGATTGACGGAAGTAAGGTGCAGGTAAATATTCCTGAGTTTACCATGATTGCTCCGCTCAGACTAAATTAATTGCAGACTTTTGATTTTAGATTTTAGATTTGGTTTTGAGCCACTATAAAAATCATAAATCTGAAATCACCAATCTAAAATCATCACCGTGTCTGGATTCTTTCAGTTAAAAACGTACTTCACCTACTGGCTGGATGCCGTAGACGAACATTCTTTACATTCCCCTTTCTTATTCGATTTCTATACAAAAATTATCAACGTTGAATCAGAACCCAATTTTGAAATTGAAAAGCTTCGGGGAAACCTGCTGAAAACCACACGAGAGATTGAAGTGACCGACCTGGGAGCCGGTTCCAAACATACGGCTCATTCGCACCGGGCAATTCAAGAAATTGCCCATCACAGCCTGAGTGATCAGCGGTTTTCGTTGCTTTACCTGCGCATCCTTAATCACATCGATGCCCGAAATAGTATTGAACTTGGTACCTCCTTAGGAATTAATACCCTTTACTTTGCACAGAAAAAAAATGCCCGGGTTTATACCTTTGAGGGATCAGAGAGCATTGCCGATGTAGCGCAGGACACCTTCAGTTTTGCCAGTGCCTCAAACATTGAACTGATCAGGGGAAATATTGATTCAACCCTGTATTCAAACCTGTCGAGAATGCCCAAGATTGACCTGGCTTTTATGGATGCAAATCACCGCTACCAACCAACCATGAAATACTTCAACTGGCTGCTGATGAAAATCCATCACAAAAGTGTCATCATCCTTGACGATATCCACGATTCTCCTGAGATGGAAAGAGCTTGGAATGAAATCCGTAGACATGACCTGGTCTATACCAGCATTGACCTTTACCGGTGTGGAATTGTTTTTTTTGATCCATCATTGAACAAACAGCACGTTGTACTGCAGTTTAAAATATTGAAATAATAAGCGGAAGGCTTATTTTTGAGCTTTCATTAAAACCGATATGAGCGAGAATCCTACCCCACAGCCTGTTGAACAGCCTAAAAAGTCGAATAAGAGTACCATTATTATAGCGCTCCTTTCGATCGTTATCATTATTCAGTTTGTAAAAATCTACCTGGACACCAAAGAAGAGCAGGTGTTGAGGGCAGAGAAGACCACCACCGAAGAAGAACTGGCCAGCACCATGCAACGGTTAAATGAGATCAGAACCGAACTCGACAGTAAAATAGTTGAGATTCAAAAATTGGGTGGCGACATATCAGAATTACAAAAGGCCAAACAGGAAATTGAATCGGAACTTAAAAGAACAAGGCGAGCCAACGGACAGGTTATAAAAGAATTGAAAGACCGTGTAGAGGGGTACGAGGAACTTTTGAAGGTGAAGGACGAGGAAATTGAAAAACTCAAATCGGTTAACAAAGAGCTTTTATCCGAAAACGTCAATCTTAAAACAGAGAAAAATCAGCTAGGTGATTCCATCTCCAGACTGTCACAGTCAAAGCAGGAACTCGCTACCAAAGTTGTGATTGCCTCGCAATTAAAGGCAGAAAATGTACGGATCGTTGCCATGAACGAACGCGGGAAAGAACGCGAATCGCCTTTCAAAAGCAGGCAGGTTGGAAAATTAAAGATTGACTTTAATCTTGCCGAGAACAATGTTGCCCCTATTGAAGGAAAAAAAATTATGATCCGCATAATAGATGAAAACAGCCAGGTACTGTTTGATGTTTCCCGTGGATCGGGAACGTTTCTCTACAACGGCAAAGAAGAATTTTACACTGCCTCTCAGGAAATTTTATTCGACAACACGCGACAGAAACTTACTTATTTATACGAAAAAGGTTCTGATTACGCTGCTGGTGCGTATACACTTGAAATCTACTGCGATGATTATAAAATGGGCAGCGGGAAGTTTGAGGTGAAGTAAATCAGCATTTAGGAGATAGGATTTAGAATTTAGGGTAATGGTGCCAAAAATGGTTGGTGACATTTAATTGGAAATTTCATTTATTCCGTACCTAAATCTGAAGAGGAAGCAAGCTCTGCTGGAGAGCAACTTGCCAGCAATAAGATTTACCGACTGGAA
>JBAQPU010000040.1:0-27589 GCA_049306095.1 Cyclobacteriaceae bacterium | reverse complement strand
GTCTCCCGCCACGGGGACTCTGCGGGGACTTGGATCCTATTCGTTTGAGATGCCGGAACAAGTCCGGCAATTATTACTTTTTCTCTTTCCTGGCTGTTTTTTTTGTTGCAGCAACTTTTTTCTTTCCGGTGTTACTCATGGCAAAACTGCGGATCATGGTTTTGATGTTCTCTGCCTTTCTAAAACGCAATGCACTCCAGTCTTCATCGATGGCTACCATTCGAACACCTTCGTAACCCAATTTTCCAAGTGCTGCCCAGCCGGTGTCGCGATTAAATTCACAGGTATACTTTTTTGATGTTCCTTTGGGGTATGCAAACCAAACAATCCCATCACCTTCTATCAATGGAATAACCTTTTTTGTTATTTCATCAACCTCCTGCTGCTTTGTTACAAAGGCCAGAAAAAAGGAAAGTTGTTTTGCTCCCGCTAAGCTTGTCTTTACATTGGTGTTGTACCGCATCTCATCCATGTCTTTCGTAAAGCTGGCGGGTGCATGAACAATGTATATCGGTGATTGATCCTTAAAATTTAGTTTTTTGAAAATGGGATTCATTGCAACAATTTACCCTCAAATGAGAAAAAACCTCTATTTCACAAAGATTTTTTGCCCAATTAAAAATCTGTTTTACATTTGCAGTCCCAAAAAACGGGAGTTTAGCTCAGCTGGTTCAGAGCATCTGCCTTACAAGCAGAGGGTCGGGGGTTCGAATCCCTCAACTCCCACGGAAAAGCTTCAGGAAACTGAGGCTTTTTTTATTGTCTCATGCCTGCTTGTGATGAGCGTGAGCCTGAAAGACAATTTCGATTATGCGTATGTCGTTCCTCCTGACACCAAATGAATTGAACCTTTCTGTTACGCTGGTTTGATTTTTGTCTGGTATCTTTACCCAACCATTTTTTCAGCTTGAGAATTTTCAAAAAAATAGTCCTCTACCTTCTGCTCACGTTTGCTGTTCTTACCACCGCACTGGTAATCTCAGCCTTCTTGTTCAAAGGCAGTATCATTAAAAATTTTATTGAAGCAGCCAATCGCAACCTCAATACGCCTGTTAAAATCGGGAAATTTGACGTTTCGGTATTTGAAAAATTCCCCCAACTCTCCATCGTGCTGACTGAAGTAACGGTGGAAGACAGTCATGAAGGCATCTATCCGCTGTTTACTGCCAGTCAGGTGTCGTTTCAGCTCAATCCGCTGGAAGTGTACAGGGGCATCTACAAAATCAAAGGGTTAATTATTACCGATAGTGAAACCAACCTGAAGATCAATCAGGACGGTGAAAATAATTATACGATTTTAAAGGAGAGTTCAGGCGAACATAAAAATGACTCCCTCACTTTTGAGTTGAAAAATGTGCAGTTGACCAACACCTTGGTCCGCTATGTGGATTTCAAACGAAATGAAGATTTGATTTTCAGCAGTGACCACCTTGCTGCCTCCATTCGTTCCTCCAACGACATCTACACGATCTCGGCTGAAGGTGAGCTTACCACTAAAAAAATAAAGGTTGAAAACACTTCTATCCTGGAAGGGAAATCATTTGCTATTAAAACTGAACTCATCTATAAAGATCTCGAACGATCGTTGGTGATTGAACCTTCCGTGATGCACCTGAAAAATTCAGCCTTTACGGTGAAGGGTCTTTATGAATGGAAATCCGCCCCCACCATTGACCTGACTGTCAACGGAAAAGACAGCGACATTCAAACAATTCTTTCTTTGCTTCCGGAAAAAGCATCAAAGCAATTCGAAAAATATGAAAGCAAGGGCGATGCTTATTTCTCAGCTTCCCTTAAAGGACCGATTACAGTTACCCGCAACCCAGCCTTCTCCATCGAATTCGGATTAAAAAATGCCACCATTTTTCACCCCGAAACAAAATCAAAGATAACCGATGCTCAGGTAGAGGGTTCGTTTGCTTCGAGTGACATAGCCGACCTTCGGAAAGCCACGCTTGTGTTGAAAAATATACACGGCACCTTAAACCGCGATACGTTTAATTCGAACCTGGTGATTCAAAACCTGATCGACCCCGAAGTGATTTTTGATTTCAAAGGCGCATTGGATGCCTCCTCGCTGTTGGGAATCTACCCAATGCAAGAGATTCAGGACATCAGCGGCAAGCTGACTGCTGACGTTTCTTTTGAAGGAAAACTGGAGTGGCTTAAAAGCAAAGCCACTGCACAGCAAGCCTCCACTACTGGAGTAATTGAAATGATGAATCTGAATTTTCAGTACGGAAAAGAAAAACTTCTGATCAAAAACCTGAGCGGGTTGCTTCAATTCAATAATAATGACCTCGCCCTCAGCAACGTTTCCATGCAGGCCGGTAACAGCGATTTCCTGTTCAACGGCTTCTTTAAAAATGTGATCACCTTCCTCCTTTTCGAAAACCAGCCTCTGGGCATTGAGGCTGATTTAAAATCTGATTTTTTAGATATCGATGAATTGTTTTCCCTGGGGTTTGCAACCGATGCGGGCAATCCGCACGAATACGAATTCAGCATTTCACCGAACGTCAATCTCAATTTTAACTGCGATGTTCAATCGTTGCGGTACAAACGATTTTCTGCACGCAACCTTCAGGGCGATTTGCTGGTGAAAGGCCAGGTAGCCGTTTCGCGCGGTATCACATTAAAAACCATGGGTGGCGATCTGAGTCTCTCCGGCATTGTGGATGCGAAAAATAACAAGGCCATTGATGTGCTGACCTCCGCAAGGCTTGCCGGCATTCATATCGACAGCGTATTTTATGTTTTTAACAATTTCGATCAAACCTTCATTGAAGATAAACACCTGAAGGGGCTTGTTACGGCCGATGTAACCTTTGAGCTGACGTTGAATCAAAAACTCAAACTCTTCCCCGAAACCCTCATAGCCGACATCAGTACCGTAATCAAAAACGGGGAGCTGAACAATTTCGAACCCATGCAAAGCTTGAACAAATACTTAGACGATGAGGGCTTAAGCAAGCTGCGCTTTGCCGATTTGAAGAACGACATCCATGTCGAAAATAAAACCATTTACATTCCGCAAATGGAAATCCGAAGTAACGTCACCACCATTCAAATCAGCGGAACGCACACCTTCGATCAGCAAATCGATTACCGCATCATTACCCCGCTCCGAAATAAAAATAAAGTAAACACCACAGAAGCCACCGGTGCCCTGGAAGAACAGGGCGGGCAGATGAAACTTTTCTTGAAAATTACCGGCACTACCGATGACTACCGCGTGCAGTATGATACCGAGGCCGTGAAGAAAAAAATTGTCAGCGACCTGAAAAAGGAAGTACAGGAATTAAAAGATGCCTTTAAAAATAAAGGACAGAAAAAAAAGAAAGAACTTGAGCTGTCAACCGAAGAGTTTGACTGGAACAATCCCTAACCCTGTACCGGATGAGATTATTTACTCGCAGTTTTAGTACATCTGTTTTATGGCTGATGGTCATAACCGGTAGCGCACAACAAAATAAAGGCGATAGCCTTTACCATCTTGCGCAGTCGGCACCTCTTGAAAGTCAATCCCATTCGCTGCTCAAGGCTGCTGACGTTTACTACCAAACCGATCCGAAAAAAGCTATTACGGTTGCTGAAGAAGCACTAACTGCCGCAACGACAGAGCAACAAAAAGCAACGTGTGAACTCAGCATCGGAAAATATCAATACATCGTGGGGTCGCACGAACAGGCCCTGACGTGGTACCTGAAATCGTTAAAAACTTATGAGGCACTGCATGATACCAATGGCCAGGCAACGGTACTGAACGAAATTGGAACTCTGGTTAAAAAGCAAGGCAACATTGAAAAGTCGGCCACCTATTTCCGGGATGCCCTGAAACTTGCGATACAGTCGAACGACAGTACACAAATCGCCAACAGCATGAACAACCTGGGTATTGCCATGGAAATGCTGGGCAAAACGGATGAAGCGCTTAAACTCTATACACAATCGGCAGACATTAAACGAAACCTGAACGACTTCAACGGGTTGTCATACAACCTCGATAACCTGGGCATGCTCTACACCTCTCTTAAAAAATTTGAACAAGCCGAAGCCAGCTTTAATGAAGCCGCTAAAATTCGCCTGCAATTGGGCGACCGCAGAGGCTATGGGATTGTCATCAACAACCTGGGTGAAATGTGGCAAATCAGGAACAACCCCGACAAAGCCCTGGATTACTTTACACAAGCCCTGGCTATTGCCGAAGAAACCAACTATGCTGATTTCAGGAAACACCTTTACCAGGTACTGGCCTCCGTGTACGAACAGCAAAAGAATTTTGAAAAAGCCCTATACTATTCCCATCAGTACCAACAGTTGAACGATTCTATTTTCAACCAGCAGAAAAGCAGGCAACTGCTGGAGATGGAAACAAAGTATGAAACTGAAAAAAAGGAATTACTCATTCAGGATCAGCAACTCAAACTTGAGCGTACGCAAATCATGACCATCGGCCTGGTGATTGTGTTGGCCTTTATCGCCCTGCTTATTTTACAATGGAGGAGGCAATCCAAATTACAGGAGCAGCGTAAACTGGAACGACACCAGCGCGAAAACCAGGAAAAACTTACCCGCACCGTCATTACTCTTCAGGAAAAGGAAAGAAGCCGCTTCGCCCAGGACCTTCACGATGGATTCGGCCAACTGATTACGGCATTAAAAATTCAATTCGAAAAACTTGGACAACGCAACGATGGCATTTCTGAACTGATTCAACACATGCACGATGAAATCAGAAATGTTTCCTTTGCCTTGTCGCCACAGGTGCTGGTTCGCGATGGATTAGTGCAGGCCCTGAAAGAACTCTCCTTCCGGATTAACCGCTCCAGCGCCATCAGCATGAATGTTCAAGCCACCGGAATACAAAAGCGACTTCCATCCGACTATGAAATAACCCTATACCGCATTTGCCAGGAGTGGATTAACAATGTATTGAAATACAGTGGCGCCACCGAGATTAGTGTTCAACTGATCGAACACCCCGATGAAATCGTACTCATGATTGAAGATAATGGCACCGGATTCGATTCTTCAGCGTTGGAAACCAGCTCGGGCAACGGATGGAAAAATATACAGTCGCGCGTTCAGATCCTGAACGGCCAGGTAGAGGTTGACTCCAGTCCTGCCCGATCAGGAACTACTTTCACGGCCAACATTCCGTTGTAATTTAACTTCTGTTCTCATCCGTACTGACACGGAGATGTTAATACCCTTCTTTTGGTATTGGCTTTTTTCTAATTCATGGCTCACTTTGGTGCACCATGAAGTACTCATTTAAAAACGGGCCCGATCATCCTGTAACAGAATTGGAGTTAACGAATTTTCAGCTCCTCATCCGCGAGCAGGGGAGAGAGCGGGTAATTCCTTACCCGGACATTACCGATGTGAACCTGGAGTGTAAAGGGAATTCGTTTTATATGACGGTTCAGTCGCTCGACTTCGGATCACTTCGCATCAGCAATCGTTCCTTTAATGAATCGGGTACCTGGGACAATCAATCTCGGCAATATCACACCTTTGTGCGGGTATTGCACATGCACCTGTTAAAGGCCCACTGCCAGGCCGAATTTTGTTCGGGCTTTAAGCCTAGTCACATGCTTACAAAATTCTCCCTGCTCTTTCTGCTTTCCGCGCTCCTGTACTTTTTTGCAGATTATACTCGCATCTTACCAATTAATCCCCTAGTGGCCGGAAGTGTCCTATTGATTTTGGGTACTGCTTTTCTGTTACTCCCTTATGTTAAAAACCCTCCCAAGCATTACAAGCCTTCCGACATCCCGCTGAACCTGTTGCCCCCGGCCAATTGAACTTTGGGGAGGCAAAATATTTGTCTTATTTTTCAACCGGTACCGAATTTTTCAGCATGCCGGCAATTCGAATTCTCCTGGTTGATGATCATCAGATTGTGTTGGATGGTCTCCGTTCATTACTCGACAAAGATCCTTCCTTTGATGTGATGGCTACTTTTAGCGATCCGGAAAAAGCCCTGGCTTACCTTTCGGTTCAAACACCCGATATCCTCCTCACCGACTATTCCATGCCGCACATGAGCGGACTGGACCTGATAAAAAAAACAAAAGCACTCCATCCGGAAATCAAGGGTGTGCTGCTGAGCATGCACGATGAACCCAGCGTGGTGAAGGAAGCCATGAAACAGGGAATTGACGGTTTCCTCCTGAAAAATATCCAACAAGTTGAACTGAAAGAGGCTCTGCGAAAAATTTACACGGGTCTTATGTACATCAGCGCGGAAATTACCACCCAATTGCTTCATCATCATGTACTGGATGAGGGCGAATCTAAACTAACCGATCGGGAACTGGAGATTTTAAAACTGATCACCAAAGAATTCTCAAACAAACAAATTGCCGACAAACTCACCATCAGTGAACGAACAGTAGAAACACACCGCAAAAATATTTTTCGCAAAACGGGCACCTCTTCACTGGTAGGCCTGATCAAATATGCCTTTGCAAATAAACTCGTAGAGGAGTGAAAATTATTCTAAGCAATCGCTTCTTTTAAAAAATCGTTGAGCGGCTTAATGGACCGTGCAGTACTTGCTGCTTTTTTTACAAACATTTTATCCTTCACTTCTTCATCTGTAAAGGTGTGAGAAGCCACAAAACTTTTGTTCTTGAGGAATTCTATTTGAGGATGATCTTTGGCGTAACCCTTTGGGGCAGTTTTCACCCGGTCGAAGTCATCCAATCCATCAAAATACTTTTTAAAATTTTTATCACTCAAAATGTTCAGGAAAACCTTTGCATTGTAATCAATTTCCTGTCTAACCCTGGCGAGGTTAGCCGGATCGGGCTGATACAACCCCGCAGCCAAAAAACTTTTACCCGGTTCGATATGAATGTAATAACCCGGTTCCTGCATCATCTTTCCGTTTGGTGAAAAACCCGCCCCCATGTTTATTTTGTATGGGCTTTTGTCTTTGCTGAACCGTACATCGCGATAAATTCTAAAGGCTTGCTTACGCGGATTCAACCCGGCCAGGCCTTCATCAATCTTCAGCAACTCGGCATGGAACTCTTCCAGGAAATCCTCAAAGTTTTGTTTTGCTTCAAGAAATTTTGGCTTGTTCTTTTCAAACCATTCGCGATTGTTATTTTTCGCCAGACTTTTTAGAAACTTAAGGATCAGATCAAAATTCATAACCTCATGAACGGATAATCAGTTCTTAAGTTAAGCACCCGGCTTAAAATTCGAGAATGATAAATTCTGTTCTTCGGTTGGCTTGTCTTCCTTCGGCAGTATCGTTGGTAGCTACAGGGTTTGATTCACCATACCCTTTCGATTGTACCCTGCTTGAGGCAATCCCTCCATTAACTAAATAATCACGCACCGACTTTGCGCGATCGTGCGAAAGCTTCATGTTAGATGCATCGTCACCAACGTTATCGGTGTGCCCTCCTATTTCGATCACCATCGTTGGGTTAACTTTCATTAAATCAATGGCCTTTCCAAGTTCCACCCTGCTTTGGGGAGAGAGCGTTGCCTTACCGGTTTCAAAAAAAATGTTATTTAAAACAACCTTTGCCCCTTTTTCTATTGGTCGTAATTCAATGTCCTTCTTAATTTCCTGGTAAGCTGTGGTTGAAGGCACATCAAATCGCTCGGAATGGAAAAAGAATCCTTCTTTGTTAGCCGAAACGCTATAGGTCTTACCTGCGGGGAGTACAATCAGGTATTTTCCTGACACGCTGTTGCTTTTATTCACGGTTATCAGCTCACCGGTATTTAAATCTTCAATCATCACATACGCGCCTACTACGGCTTTCGTTTTTGCATTGGTAACAACCCCTTCCACCACCACGGTTGGTTTGGGTCGCATCGACTCAGGAATTTTTATTGAATAAAGATCCAGGTCGCCAAACCCTCCTTTACGGGTGGAGGCGAAATATCCTACCTCACCTGAACCTCCGATGGTAAAGTACGAGTCATCGTCTGGCGAATTCAAGGGTGTACCCAGGTTTACAGGTTCGCTCCATTTTCCATCTTCGTTTACTGAGATGAACAAATCCAAACTTCCATAACCCGGATGCCCCTCGGAAGTGAAGTAAAGGGTTTTCCCATCGGGACTTAAAAACGGACTTTTCTCGGTGAACGGGGTATTAATTACCCCTCCCATGTTACTGGCGGCTCCCCAATCGCCAAATTTATTTTTCGTAATGATGTACAAGTCGGCACCGCCAAATCCATTTTCCCGATCAGAAGAAAATATAATCGTATTTCCATCAGCCGACATTGTTGGTTGTGAATCCCAATCTTTACTGTTCACCACATTGCCCATATTTACAGGCTGCGACCAGGTGGTTCCTTCCAGCGTGAGGGTATACAAATCGCAACTTCCAATACCACCATCTCTATCGCAGGCTACGTATACCATATTTTGTCCATCGCCTGAAAAAGAAGTTCCAAAATCATGACCATCGGAATTGATTGGCTCAGGAAGTGCTCGTGGTTTAGTCCAGGAGGCGCCTTCTTTCTCAATACTATACACGTCTTCGTCCCAGCCGTTGGCCTCGTTCAGATATTGATTGGTTTGACCATCACTTTTAGAGTCTTTTCGCTTGCTGGTGAAATTGATAATTTTTCCGTTGGGATTGGATTGAGGTGAATAGTCGCCCCATTTACTGTTCACGATTGAACCCAGGTTAGCTGGCTCCTCCATGGTAGGCCCTTGCGCGCGGATGGCAGGGGATTTCAGGGCGTAATTTTTTTTAGATACGGCCTGATGAATAAATCGCATACGCGATGCATCGTGCGGAAACTTTTCTAGAAACCTGTCCATCGCCTGGGGCACAAGCTCCAGTTGATTCAGTTCTTCATAGGCTATTCCCATTTCATAATAAAACCAAGCCCAGTACGAAGGACTTACTTTTTCAAGATTTTTAAACGTATCGATTGCTTTTTGCGGCTGTGAGGTGTAGCGATAACAAAGCCCTAAATAATAAAGAGCATCTTCATTGCTGCTGCTTCCCTTCAGCGATTCTTCGAAATAAGGAATGGCATCTTTGTACGTTCCCTTATCATAAAGGGATTTGCCCTGTTCAAAGTTAATGGCTGCCTTGTCGCCAACGACTTCATTTTTTTTCTTCTGAGCCCACCCGCATAACGAGGATGCAACGAAAACTAAAATCAAAAAAAATCTCATAGGAATTTCATTTTTAACAACCATATAAAAAAGAAACCCTTCAGAGGTTTAATTCCGAAGGGTTACGCTAGTATCGTTATGATGGGTAGTTCATCCTTTAAAAATCAGTTCACACTTAGTCGAGTGAATTTGGACTTTCTGATTAAACTGCCTGATTCAAAAACATACAAATAAGTGCCATCGCTGCTGATATACGCGCTGGCGCCCTTGCGTGCATCAAATCTTTTATATTTCACTGACTTTAAATCATACACCGCAAAGTCGCTGTTCTTGGTATACAACGCCATGCGATCGCCATAAATGTATTTTCCGTTGTACGACAGCGGGTTCGATTTTTTAAACTTACTGGAGTTTGTAAGCTTGGCATCGGCTTTATTGCGAACACTCACACCTTTTTCTCCGATGATCACGACCTGATCGTTATAATCAAGAATAATGTCAGCCAAACCAATGCCATCATCTTTTAACTCCACCTCATAGCTTTCTTTGCCGGAGTTAATGTCGATGGAATAAAGTGCTTTTCCTGAGCACACAATAACATTATTGCCCGAAGGGAAAAGGTTGGTTAGTCCTTTCTTCATCTTATCAGACTCCCACAGTTGTTCACCACTGATCGCATTGAAGCACTGAACATTCATTGGTTTTACATTTTCAAATTCAATGACTCTCTCCGTTACCCAGGTATCGCCTTCCCGTCTTCGGGTGATGTACTGCAATTCAACCTGGCCTCCTACCTGCAAAACAACACGATCGCCTACAACATAAATGCCGGGAATCGCGCGCGCTTCCTTTATCTCGGCTGAACGCCAAACTACCTGACCTGTTTTCAGCGCAATCTTTTTTAAATATTGATTGCGCTTGTTTTCCATATCCAGCACATAAATGTAATCGCCCACTACAACAGGTTTTGCCACCACGCCATACGCGCCAAAAGCCTGGGCAAAGGGTGGTTTCTTATTTTTCACAACTTCAGACGGAGTCATGTCATAGACGGCCGACCACAACGGCTTGCCGTCATTGAGGTCAAAAACCTGGATGCCGTTCATGTACAGGAAAACTTTTCCTTCTTCTACCGAAATGTCAACGATCTTTTCTTTGGTAAGAATTTTTTTCTCTACAACACCGCGGTATGTTTGATCCCACATGACATCGCCATTCTTTACATTGATCCGCACAATCTGATTCTTAAGTCCGGAAAAAAGCGATCCGATTAATGTTGGTTTCATGTTAATCAGGATCAGCGAACCATCCGGGGCAAAGTCGGCATCGCCAACCACGCCCTTGAATTTTGTGGTGGTCCACAGTTCCTCTCCGGTACGGGCCTTAATCAGCGTTAAGTTTGCCTTGGTAGTAATAGCAAAGGCATCGAGTTCCTGCAAGTAAAAAATATTATCGGCACCTTCTACATCCTGATACTTGGCTGAAACCCATAGCAGGGCGCCTGTGTGCGCATCAATACAAGCCATTTTATCTTTTCCCATTTTCCGGTCAAACACGAAGATGGCATTTGAGCCACTCATGGAAATAATATCATCCACTTTCGAAAGCTCCTGCGAAAGCTCACTGTATTTTTTATTCCATTTTAATTTACCCGAAGGAAGTTCAAATACTGAAATTTCTTTTGCGCTTGAGGCGTAACAATACTCGTCCCCTACTTTTTGGGTGAGATCAAAGGTGTGGTCGATCTCGGTAACAAAATCTTCTTTCATTTCTTCCTGAGCGGTTGCCCACTGACAGAGAAAGAAAGCAATCAATAAAAGCCAGGTTCTTTTCATACTCGATAGAATTAAAAGGTTAAAGTGTGTCTGAATTTTACGCGTTGGTTTTTAGGAATTTTTATGTTCTCGAATTGAATCTCTGCGAGTCTGGATTTCAGCAGGTTTTGATAGCTCAAGTCCTCGGTGCTGCCGGAAACCATATATACCGTCAATACCCTACCTTTTCCCTGCAGCGTGATGTCCATCACAAATTCACCCTGGATATTTTTCTCCCGGCAATACTTGTTTAACTCACCCTCCTCAGCGGATAGCGCAATCAATTGTGTTTTAGCTTCGGCTATTACCTGATCCTGCTTAAAATCCTGGGCATTTACTCCTTCCGAACAGAAAAGAAAAAGTGCTAAAGACAGAAAAAACCAGGGCCTCATACCAGAAAATTGTGACTCTAAAATTGGAAGAACCGTAAGGGTAGTACAATACCTGTTTACCCGTAAAATGGGTTACGTACCAATACGGATGCGTACCCTCCGCTGAAATTTTTAATGAAATGATAAAAAGATACTTTTCTCTACCGGCTTGCGGTAACCCAGCGCGTTTACAAGTAATCTGAGCCAAGTATTGTTTTTTATAAAAGACATTTTTAGTATATATTTGTTTTTTATAAAAAACATTTATGGACCCTCTGTTTGAGTCTTTTACTAAAATACTTCGGGGGCTGGATACTGCTTTTATCCGCTATCTCCATAACCAAATAGATTGGACTGATAGGTTAATCGCGATAAAGGGCGGGCGGGGAACAGGCAAAACGACCTTGATGCTGCAACACATACGGGATCATATTAAAACCGGGCCGCATGTATTGTATGTAAGTCTTGACGAGTTATACTTTACCTCCAATTCATTGGTCAACCTGGCCGATGATTTTGTAAAGGGAGGGGGCAAATTTTTATTCTTAGATGAAGTGCATAAATACCCAACCTGGAGCAGAGAAATCAAAAATCTCTACGATACCTATCGCGAGTTGAAGATTGTATTTACCGGATCTTCCATGCTGGAAATTGCGAAAGGAGATGCAGACTTAAGCAGAAGAGCTGTCGTGTATGAAATTACAGGTCTTTCTTTCAGAGAGTTTTTGGCCATTGAAAACAGTTTGAAGGTTCCTGTACTCAAATTCAATGACATACTTTCCAATCATACAGCAATAGCCGAAGAAGTTGTTAAGAAAATAAAACCTTTACCGGCCTTTAAGAATTATCTTCGGTTTGGGTACTATCCGTACTATCAGGAAAATAAAAATAATTATCACCAGCGTCTGGCAACCACTATTAATCTTGTAATTGAATCGGATTTGCCTTCTATTGAACGTGTCGATTATTCAACCATCCAAAAACTGAAGAAGCTGTTGTACGTTGTATCTACTTCGGTTCCGTTCAAGCCCAACATTCAGAAGCTGAGTGAACAAATTCACGCAACTCGCGGCAGCACATTATTGTATCTCGACTATCTTAAAAATGCACAGTTGCTGAATCTTCTCAGAAGCGAAACGGAAGGAATCAGCTATATGAATAAACCCGATAAAATCTATTTGAATAACACCAATTTGCTTTATGCACTGGCGCCTGATTACGCTAATACTGGTACGCTAAGAGAAACATTTTTCTACAATCAACTGAAGCAAATAGCCAAAATCACCTCTTCCGATAAGGGCGACTTTAAGATTGATGGGAAAATTGTGGCTGAGGTGGGAGGCAAAAACAAAACAGGTGAACAAATCAAGGGCATCGCTAAATCATTCATCGCTGCTGATGAAATTGAAATAGGACTTCGAAATAAAATCCCACTCTGGCTCTTTGGATTTTTGTATTAAAACTACAAAACATCCACCACACTTTCCAACCCGATACCACGCGAGGCTTTTACTAAGATGGTAGCACTTGAAGGGGGGTTTTGCTTCAGGGTATTCAATAGGTCTTCCTTTTTTTCAAAGTAGTGTGCGGTTGGAATTTCTATGGCGGCACTTTTCATCAGCTTGCCACACAAATAAACCTCACTAAATTTCTTGCTCGTCAATAATTTTCCTATGGCCCGGTGCTCCGCTTCTGCTTCTGCTTCCAACTCAAACATGTCACCCACAATGGCCACTTTTTTTTCTGCCTTCATGGCCGCCAGGTTTTCAATGGCCGCAACCATTGAACTTGGATTGGCATTGTAGGCATCCAGAATAATAGTGTTCGTCCCCTTCGTAACCACTTGCGAACGCATGTTGCCCGGCACATATGCTGCTACGGCATGATTTGCTTCCTGTGCAGGCACTCCAAAATATTTTCCAATGCATAAGGCCGATGCCACATTTTCAAAATTGTACCCACCAATTAATTGGGTGGTGATCTTCCCTGTTTCGGTTTTTATTGTCACGTACGGATCAGCACTCACCAGCTCACAGCGATAGTAATCTTTTTCTGCCGGATAGAAGATCGGGTTGGTAAATCGTTTGGCCATGTTGGCCAGAATATGATTTTGCGAATTGATAAATACCTGGCCGTTCGTTTGAATTAAATGGTGATACAGTTCAGATTTTGCACGGATTATATTTTCAAATCCTCCAAATGTTCCAATATGCGCTTTACCAATGTTGGTAATGAATCCATGCGTTGGGTTGGCAATGGCGCACAGCATGGCAATCTCTCCCAGATGATTCGCGCCCATTTCTATCACTGCGATCTCAACAGAATCATCAATAGAAAGAATCGTTAAGGGTACACCAATATGATTATTGAGATTTCCTTTTGTTGCCAGGGTTTTAAATTTCTTACTCAGCACCGCATGCAGGAGTTCTTTGCTGGTTGTTTTTCCATTCGAGCCGGTTAAACCGATAAACGGAATTCTCATTTGATCACGGTGATGGCGCGCCAGTTTTTGAAGGGCTTCCAAGACATTCTCCACCACGATATAGCGGTCATCCTTTGCATAGGCAGGCTCATCAATAACAACATCGCTGGCACCTTTTGCCAACGCTTCATCTGCAAACTCGTTGGCATTAAATTTTTCACCCTTCAACGCAAAGAATACCGAGCCCTGGGTGATTTGCCTCGTATCGGTCGAAACCCGGCCGCTCTTCCGGTATTTTTGATATAAATTCTGAATATCCATCATTATCTTGCTCGCCAAGATAACACTAAGTGGGGGGCATCGTTAACAGGTTAAAAATTAATTTCATGCGGGCGTGCATTTTTGTGTTGCTTTTACTGGCCCAACCTGTTACAGCACAGTTTACCTATTCGCTGGAATATACCATTCCAGTATCGGGGATCGATGACCAATTGTTTCCCATGCCATGGGCCGGAGGTTTAAATGCAACCCAGTTTAACACGATTGATTTGAATGGCGATGGCAACGATGATCTCGCGATTTTCGATCGTACAGCCAACCGGGTTATAACTTTTTTGAATACCTCCAATCACTATCAGTATGCTCCCGAGTTTGCTTCATTTTTTCCGGCTGACATTTCCGGCTGGATGTTGCTGCGCGACTATAACGGTGATGGCAAAAAAGATATTTTCACCAGCAACAATCAGGACATCCGTGTTTACACGAACACAACAACATCAGGCGAAAATCTTTCCTGGGAAGTATACCTGTTTACCTCAAGTTCCGGATCAAAAAGCGATATCCTGTTATCCTTAGGATTAACAACCAAAATAAATGTTCACCTGAATGCCGATGACTTACCTGCCGTGAGCGATGCCGATGGCGATGGCGATCTTGACTTGTTTGTTCCCCGCTACCCCAGCGGTGCCTACATTGAGTTCCATAAAAACTTCAGTGTTGAACGGTACGGAACCATGGACTCGCTGGATTTCGAACGCTCCCCTCAGGAGTCTGAACCCTGGGGCGGTGTGACCGAATGTGACTGCGGAGTTTTTGCTTTTAACAATGATCCATGCAACACCGGTGGCCGCATTGATCATGCGGGCGGTAAAAGTTTATTGGCGTATGATTGGGACAACGATGGCGATCAGGACATGCTCTTATCAGAATCGGAATGCAATCAATTGTATTTATTAAAGAACGATGGCTCAGATGCGGTACCGCTGATAACAGCCGCCTCCCCTTTCCCTCCCGGCTTTGGTGCTGCCATGGTTTCGTTTCCAACTGCTTTTTATGAAGATGTGGATTTTGATGGTGCAAAGGATGTACTCGTTACTCCCAATATTTTCGCGCGCGAATCGCTGGGAACAAATTTCAGACAATCGGTATGGTTTTATAAAAACACAGGTTCAACCTCACAACCGGTCTTGAGCGCTCCAATATTTAATTTTTTGCAGCGCAACATGATTGACGTGGGTGACAATGCTACTCCTGCTTTCTTCGATGCTGATGGCGATGGCGATTTGGACCTCTTTGTGGGATGCTACTCGTACACCTTTTCCGGTTCCGTTTTTTATTTCGAAAATACCGGCTCTCCAACCGTCCCCGTTTTCAAACTGATCAGCAATAATTTTTTCGGAATATCATCCCTCAACTTGACCAATATCAAACCATTCTTTGCCGATATGAACGGTGATGCCCTGATTGACTTCGTGTTTACAGCATCCAATCAGTTCGGTACCAACACACAACTGTACTATTTCGCCAATCAAAATGGCATCGGTTTAAATATTGACTACACGCTTAACGCAACCGGGTTTCTCATCAACACCACAGAAAATATTAGTGTGGCAGATGTAAATCGTGACGGAAAAAATGACCTGTTGGTTGGCAAACAAAATGGATCGTTACAATACTGGCAAAACATCGGCACAGCCGCCAGTCCAGCTTATACGCTGGATGATGATTCCTTTTTAGGGTTAGGCTCCAGCGTTCTTCGCTCAAGTCCTGCATGTGTAACAGCTGATTTGGATGCAGATGGAAAGACCGACCTGGTACTGGGTGACCAAACTGCGCGTGGCGAAATGGCCGGGCGTATTATGGTTATTCCTGATTACCGGAACGCAACCGACATCGCTAATGGTACTATGGATATCCTTTACAATCCTTTGTCGGATTCCTATACCTCCTTAAACCTAGGCGGAAAGGTTTGGCCGGCAGTTGGGAATATTTTTAAATCAGACAAACCATCCATTATTATTGGTAACACTCTTGGGGGGCTCCATGTTTTGAAACATGCTGAAGCCAACACCCTGCCCGAAAAACCCAGTATTGATGTTTATCCAAATCCTGTTGCACAGGCTGCCTCGGTACTAAACATTAAAACCGATCGGCCGGCTGCCGTTATTATTCTCAATAGCCTGGGGCAGGAAATGGATGAGCCGGTCTTTTTACAGGCCTTTCAGGAGTATTCATTCCAAACCGCCCGCTTCTCGAAGGGCATCTACCTGCTTTACTTCGTTATTGGCGGAAAAACCTATGTGCACAAAATAGCGATTCACTGATTTTTAGCCACTTTTAGCTTCTTTCTCTATTTTGAAATTGCATTTGGATTATTGGGGTTGTTCTCCCGATATTTGCACTCCCTTTTTTGAGGGGTAAACAAGAATTATCATGGCTCGAGTTTGTCAAATTACAGGAAAAAGGCCTCAGGTGGGCAATAACGTGTCTCACGCCAACAATAAAACCAAGCGCAGGTTCTACCCGAACCTTCAGAAAAAACGCTTTTTTATTCCTGAGGAAGATCGTTGGATAACGTTAAAAGTATCTACCAAGGCTATTAAAACCATCAATAAGCATGGTATTTCAGCCGTTTTAAAAGAAGCGAAAGCAAACGGACTCTTTGCTTAATCCATAAAATAAGAAGGAATCATGGCTAGAAGTAAAAACAGAATTCAGGTGATTTTAGAGTGTACCGAGCACAAAACAACCGGTATGCCCGGCATGAGCCGTTACATCACCAAGAAGAACCGTAAGAATACTACCGAGCGTTTAGAGCTTAAGAAGTATAACCCCATTTTGAAAAAAGTTACTGTTCACAAAGAAATTAAGTAATCATGGCAAAGAAAGTTGTTGCATCGTTAAAGAAAACTGACGGAAAGAGCTTCGCAAAAGTGATCCGTGCCGTGAAGTCTGAAAAGACAGGCGCCTACACGTTTAAGGAAGAAATTGTTCCGGCTGACCTCGTGAAAGAGGTTTTAGCAAAGAAGTAATCCTTACGCTAAAAGATTGTGAAAGTCCCCCGAGTACCCGGGGGACTTTTTTTATAAACCCTGCCTACCGGCAGGCAGGCTCACCCCCAGACCCCCTCACCTATAGGAGAGGGAGCCTTATTTTCACTAAGTTGTACCATGGCATTTTTAGGCGGATTATTCTCAAAAGAAAAGAAAGACTCACTCGATAAGGGTTTGCAAAAAACCAGTGAAAGCTTTTTTGGCAAACTTGGGAAGGCCCTGGTGGGCAAATCAACCGTTGATGATGAGGTACTGGACAACCTGGAAGAGATTCTGGTTTCCTCCGATGTAGGTGTCAATACCACGTTAAAAATTATAGAACGCATTCAGCAGCGGGTAGCGCGTGATAAATACCTGGGGGCCGCTGAACTAGACCGTATTTTGAAGGAAGAAATAGCGACCCTGCTGGAAGAAAACCGGTCGGAAGATTTAAAGGATTTCCAGCTTCCGGACGGTAAAAAGCCTTTTGTGATGATGGTCGTTGGCGTAAACGGGGTAGGCAAAACCACCACCATTGGCAAACTTTCGGCCCAGTTTAAACGAGTAGGCAAACAGGTAGTGCTGGGCGCTGCCGATACCTTTCGTGCCGCAGCCGTTGACCAGCTTAAACTTTGGGGAGAACGCGTTGGTGTACCCGTTATAAGCAGGGGCATGAATACCGATCCGTCAGCCGTAGCCTTTGACGCTGTAAAAGCAGGTGTTGACCAGGGGGCCGATATTATTATTGTGGATACCGCGGGAAGGCTGCACACCAAAACCAACCTGATGGAAGAACTTTCTAAAATTAAACGGGTTATTCAAAAAGTTATCCCGGATGCACCTCATGAGGTTCTATTGGTTCTGGATGGAAGCACCGGTCAAAATGCCGTGATTCAGGCCCGCGAATTCACAAAAGCAACCGAAGTGACAGCCCTGGCCGTTACCAAACTCGATGGAACCGCTAAAGGCGGGGTGGTGATTGGCATCTCTGATGAGTTTAAAATTCCGGTGAAATATATCGGGGTGGGTGAACAGGTTGACGACCTCCAGGTATTCAACAAAGTCGAATTTGTAGACTCCTTCTTCAAAAAGTAGGCTGGTAGATTTTGGCCTGTTCGGGTTTCGGATGCAAGAAACCGACTGGTTTTTGTCAACAAAAAAGAATTTTGTTTTAAAGTATCACTTTAATGAAGACCAAGAGGGTCTGCTGAATCAGTATAAAAAGGCCATTCAAACGATTGCATCCCCCTGTTTGTATTTGTTTTGCTTTTTTTCGCGTGCTTCACAGTAAGCATCACGGTTAGCGCACGAATGTAGGATTAGGCCAGTATTGTGTTCGCCCGGGCACGAAAACCACCCCACCTTTACATCATCAAAACAACAGAAGTTATGAACAGTGTAAAGAAAGCCCCCGTTGTAAATTTTAACGCAGCCTTCCACCGTGTTTTGGTCATGTTTGCTGCTATTATAATCGGCATGATGATTTCAATTTCCTCACAGGCAGGTGTTCGTGGCGAGAAAGATTCCTATAATCATAACAAGTCGGTGCAAAAGAAGAAAAACCACACGTATTCATGTGACGTGCTGATGAAAAAGCACAGGAGCTCTACAAACATTGTAGTGAAAACAAACAGCAGAAGGCCGAAGTGGCGTTAATTCCGCGGAGAAGCTATGGTTGTTTCCGAATCGGAATCCTGAACAATAGCTGATAGTTAAATCCCCACGTGGTATCCTTGCCGGTTTTACCATATCCAGGAACATCGTACGAAACAAACCCGCGTGGCTCGTTGGTGTTAAGCCCAAATTTGAAACGAGCCGTATATCCCATCCAGAACATCTTCCACATCTTCACCCGCAAACCGGTGGTTAGTTCGGCCCAACTGGCATTTACATTATTGTTGCTGTACATAACCGCGTCATCCGTCCAGACAGGATCGGAGATGAACTGTGTAAAGTTTTCAGAATAGGTACTTCGCCCATAGCGCGCACCAAAAAATAACAAGTTCTTATCTGGATCTTTTAGCAGGAAGTTTACATCTACGCCAATTCTTCCATAGTTACCCCTGTTATCGTATGCTTCTTCTTCTGTTGAAAACGTTCGTTCCCATCGCCCTGCTTCCACCGCCAGGTAAAAACGATAAAAATCAATGTCGGCATTTAGTTCATAGCCATCGAAACTGTTATCGGCAGGCGTTCGGATGAGGCTGATCACATCTGTACCAATCCGGATGCCGGTTGGCATAAAACTTTTCTTTCGTTTTACCGAATCGGCTTTCTGTGCCAACAGGGTTAACGGCAGCAATAACACTATGATGTTAACGATAGATTTCAATATTGACCGTTCTGTTTTTACTTAAGACATTGTTGATAACCCGTACAGAATCAAAATCAGTTTCCAAAACGGAAAGATCATACTGCACACGATCGCTGCCACATTCCTCTGAAATAAAAGTTGTTTCATTTTTGTACCCGACCCGAAGGTTTTTTTGCTGTACCCTCAGAAAAAAAGTAAACAATGTTTCCTCTGCATACGGATTAACCGCAACAATCACCGGCTTGGTTTGTGTATCAATCGTGTCCAGCTTTTCTGGATTGGTTTTGTAAAAAATACTGTCAGAACCTGCCGCTTCAATAGTATAAAGTATTACCGTATCGCGCTTACCGTCCAACAATCTGTTAAAACTAATCACCAGGGCAGTATCACCGGTAGGCAGGCAGTCGGGTTCATCCAGGCAAGCTCCCGCCATCAGTAAAACCAATACAATCCAACCCCATTTTTTCACAGCCGTAAAGATAGTTTTTGAGTGGGAAGACGAAACCCGCTCCCCGTTTATTTTTAGTAATTTTGCCAACCTCAAGTGCCGGTGAAGTGAAAACAAAAGGAAACGTTAAAACCAAAATCAATATTGTTACGCTGGGGTGTTCCAAAAACGTGGTGGACTCTGAAGTGCTGCTTACCCAGTTGCGCGGGAACGGCATTAACGCGGTGCATGAATCAGCCGGGCAAGATGCCAACGTAGTGGTGATCAACACGTGTGGTTTCATCGACAATGCCAAGCAGGAATCCATTGATACCATTCTTCGCTACGTGGATGCCAAAGAAGAAGGCGTGGTAGACAAGGTATACGTTACCGGGTGTTTATCGCAACGCTATAAAGATGACCTGGAAAAGGAAATCCCGGAAGTCGATGCCTGGTTTGGTACACGCGATCTTTCACGTTTACTTAAAACTTTCAAGGCCGATTACAAACATGAACTCGTGGGGGAAAGAATTTTAACAAACCCCAGTCATTACGCCTATTTAAAAATCTCGGAGGGATGCGACAGGCCCTGTTCTTTCTGTGCGATTCCGATTATGCGCGGAAACCATCTTTCGCGCCCCATTGAAGAATTGGTGCGGGAAGCAAAAAATCTTGCTAAAACCGGTACGAAAGAATTGCTGATCATTGCCCAAGATTCAACGTACTACGGACTTGACCTTTATAAAAAAAGAAATTTATCGGAGCTGTTAAAAAATCTTTCTGATGTAGAAGGCATTGATTGGATTCGGTTACACTATGCATTCCCAACCGGCTTTCCGATGGATGCCCTGGATGTGATGGCTGAGCGTTCAAACATTTGCAAGTACCTGGACATACCCCTTCAGCATGGTTCAACCAACATGCTGAAAGTTATGCGCAGAGGGACAACCCGTGAAAAAACAGAAGAACTGCTGCAAACCATCCGCACAAAAGTACCAGGCATTGCCATTCGAACCACAATGATTGCCGGCCACCCAGGAGAAACCGAAAAGGATTTCGAAGAGATGATGACCTTTATTGAAAAATCAAGGTTTGAAAGGCTAGGAATCTTTGCGTATTCGCACGAAGAAAATACACACTCGTTTTCCATGGCCGATGATGTGCCGGCCGAAATAAAGCAACAACGTACCGATGCCGTGATGGAATTGCAACAGGGAATTTCATTAGAACTGAATCAACAAAAAATAGGAACCTCACAAAAAGTACTGATTGACCGGAAAGAGGGCGGAAATTTTATTGGTCGCACCGAGTTCGACTCACCCGAAGTGGACAACGAGGTAATATTGGATGGCACAGAAAGCTACCTGCGAATTGGTGATTTCGTACAGGCTAAAATTACCAACGCGACTGAATTTGACCTGACCGGTGAGGTTGTGTAATTTCCGGAACTTTATCTCAGAATTGTCGTTATTTCGGATGATGTTCAAGCAAACCCCCTTTTGTTGTTGATATGAAGTTGCAAAAGATTTCGTTGGCCGATACGCATGCGTTTACCGATTTCTTTCTCGACTATATTCAGCAGAACCAACAACTCACTAAATTTTACAATCGGTTTCCGGAAATCAAAAATTTCAAAGATCAGGTCAACGAAAAATCGGAATCATTCCCGAAGCAAAACCGCAGGGTGCTGGTTCAAACTCTTCAGCACCAATATGAAAAGTACACCATAACAGATGCTGTAAAGAATAACATAACATCGTTGAGTGACCCGAAAACATTCACCGTAACAACAGGTCACCAACTCAATATTTTTACCGGTCCGCTCTATTTCATTTACAAAATTGTATCGGTTATCAATGCATGTAAAAAACTGAAGCAGGCGTATCCAGAATACAACTTTGTTCCGGTTTACTGGATGGCATCCGAGGATCATGATTATGATGAAATAAAATACTTCAAACTGGCAGGAAAAAAATATGTGTGGGAGACTAATCAGAAAGGTGCAGTTGGCCGGTTTAATCCGAAAGACCTTGAAAGTTTATTAAATGAGGTGCCGGGCAATCTTGCACTTTTCAGAGATGCCTATCTGAAACATGCAACCCTGAGTGATGCCGTTCGGTACTATGTAAACAAATTGTTTGGTGAAGAAGGATTGGTAGTGGTGGATGGAGATTCAGCCGCGTTGAAATCGCTTTTCAAACACGTTATTCTTGACGACCTGAAAAACAATACCGCTAAAAAATTAGTGGATCAGACCAATGCTTCGTTGGAGGCGATTGGGTATAAGCCTCAGATTTATTGTCGGGAAGTAAACTTTTTCTATCTCGACAATAACCTGCGCGAACGGATTGAAAAAACAGGCGATCACTACACAGTAGTTGACAGGACTCTCTCGTTCAGCGAATCAGAAATCGAAATACTGATTGACCAGTCACCCGAAAAATTCAGTCCGAATGTAATCTTACGACCCCTGTATGAGGAAATTATTTTGCCCAACATCGCCTATATAGGCGGTCCGGCCGAAGTGGTGTACTGGCTCCAACTGAAAGAGATTTTCGCTCATTATCAAACACCCATGCCCATGCTCATGCCACGCAATTTTGCCATGGTGATGGACGCACCTATAGTGCGGAAGCTTGAAAAGACCGGGTTAGATCTTTCCGAATTATTTTTAGAAAAAAACCTCCTGTTCAATCATGTCGCCACCAAATTCGCGCAGCATAAAATAAAACTAAACGGTGAAAAAGAATCGATTGAGGGGTACTTTCAAACAATTCGCGAACAAGCCGAATCCATCGACAAAACATTAGGGCCGTTGATTGGTGCCGAAACTCAGCGCGCTATTAAAAGCCTCGAGAAAATAGAACACAAGTTGTTGCGTGCCGAAAAACGCTTTCAGTCCGACAGGCTGAAACAAGTGGAAGCCGTAAAAGATATGTTGTTCCCCAACGGGGGGTTGCAGGAACGGACCGATAATTTTTTGAACTTCTTTTTACAGGACCCTACGTTTATTCAAAAATTAATTAAACACCTCGATCCGTTTGATTTCCGGTTCAATGTGCTGACGTATTAAGGGGTTGAACTGGCATTTTCAAAATGTGACAGATTTGTTCTAAATTGAAATTGTAAAGATGGGAATATGAGAACCAAGGAAGCCTTTCACGAGTTGATTGACAAAATTGAAAACGAGGAAATCCTGAAGAGTTATTTTAAATTAATTCAGCGATTAAACAATAATCAAACCGGAAAGCTTTGGGATACGTTGAGTCCAGAAGAAAAGAACGAACTGCTGCTTTCGTATGAGGAAAGTTTTGATTCAAAAAATTTATTAAGCCATGAAGATGTTAAAGCACAGCACGATAAATGGCTAAAAAAATAATTTGGACCAAAAGAGCCAATCAGAAATTCAACAAAATCATTGACTATATAGAACAGGAATGGGGGACAACTGTTGCCCTCAATTTTGTAAAGAAAACCTACAACATTCTTGATTTGATTTCAGATCTGCCCGAACTGGGCACCCTTGAGAGCCCCGAGAAAATGATCAGGGGGTTTCTGCTGACCAAGCGTAACAGACTCTTTTACAGAGTAACAGAAAAAGAAATCATACTCTTGAATTTCTTTGACACAAGGTCGCGCGCCAAACGAAAACAATTATAAAAACAATAGAAACATTTCGACCATTCGAGATTTAATATACTCCAGTATGACTAAGCAGGAGCTACGAAAAATCTACCTTCAAAAAAGGCAGGCACTTTCAGAAGCCGAATACGGGCAACTCAACTTTCAGCTTTACCAGCATTTTTTCGCTTCAGTTGATTTATCCTTTGTTAAAGTCCTCCACACCTTTCTTCCGATACAATCAAAAAAAGAAGTGGATACCTGGCTGATTATTGATCGGATCAAAAGAGAATATCCGCACATTCGGTTATCTGTTCCGCGGGTTAACGCAACTAAAGGAGAACTGGAAAATTTCTATTTCGAAGGGCTGCATCAATTGATTACTACTGAGTGGGGCATTCAGGAACCAAAACAGGGAATACCCACCGAACCGGAAAAAATTGATTTAGTATTGGTTCCTCTGCTCACGTTTGATTTTAAGGGACATCGTATTGGTTACGGCAAAGGGTATTATGATAAGTTTCTGGCGCGATGCAAGCCTGAAACAAAAAAAGTGGGAATATCGCTATTCCCACCCATTGAAAAGCTACCATCCCATGCACACGATGTTCAGCTTACGTGCTGCATAACACCGTCAGGTTTAATTGAATTTTAGTGTGTTCCGGTCGTCTTGCTATTTTTTGACCGACAATTTTCATTGAACCATGCAATTACGCGTTCTCCAATATCTTGAATAAACTTTGGTTCCTGAGGTCCATGCGGTGTTCTGGGATACGTAACCATTTGCGTCTTAACTCCTAATCGCTTAAGCGCCATGTACAATTCCTGACCCTGCGATATGGGCACCCTCAAGTCGCGCTCACCATGAATAACCAATGTTGGCGTTTTTACATTCTTGACATGAAACATCGCTGAATGCTTCATATAAACTTCTGTTCTGTCCCACATTTCTCCTCCGAAGTAATTTGGAATAAACCCCGGGATGTCTGCCGTTCCGGTGAAACTGATCAGGTTTGTAACGCCTGCACCTACCATCGATGCTTTAAACCTATTTGTCTTGGTGATGATCATGGATGTCATGTACCCGCCATAACTCCAGCCTGTAACACATAAGCTGTCGGGATGAGCAACTCCATCAGCAATAAGTTTATCAACGCCTCCCATGATGTCATCATAATCACCAAATCCCCAGTCGTTTAAATTTGCCTGGCGAAAATCAGCACCATAGCCTGAACTTCCGCGAGGATTGACACGCAACACGGCATAACCATTTGCTGTAAAAGCCTGTAATGGATAGGGAGAACTTGCTCCCGTATAAGTCTGCGTAAATACCCCTGCAGGGCCACCGTGGATATTCAGGATAAGCGGACATTTCTTACCCGCCACATAGTTGGCAGGATAAGTAACCAATCCTTCGATATCATATTTTCCATCCTTCGACTTCCAGTTGATGAGTTCTGTTTTTGTTGGAGTTTTCCTGGCAAAGTCTTCATTCACATTCGATACCTTACGCTGCTTCATATCCTTCAATGACATTACCATGACATTCGGCACAGTGGAAGTATTTTGGTAGAGGTACGCCATTTGATCAAAAGCCTTCGTGAAGGAGGGCGATGTGTACATTCCATCTGGGGCATTCAACATCTTTGGTGATTTACCATCAACCGGAAGCAAATAAATTCCGCTTATCGTTTTAAAGGGTTCGCTCACTACAACATTTTTATTATCCGCTGACCATCCTAAAATCGCAGGCCCCTGATCGTGTGTAGAAGCAAGTTTTTTGGAACTTCCTCCTCCGGAAGGTAGAACATACACATCTTCACGACCTGCCCACATGACTGTCCCTCCATCGGAAACATACGCCAGCCATTTTCCGTCAGGCGAATATTCAGGATCAGAATCCTGGCCTTTTCCGTTCACCAATATTTTTACAGCACCGCTGTCTGCCGGCACTGATGAAATATCAGATGTTGGCCATACATCCAAGGAGGCGCTTGCTTGGTGGGTGAAGGCGATGGTTTTGCTATCAGGAGACCATGCAATTTCGGTCACGTGAAAATCACCCGAAGTAAGTCGTTTAACTGTATATTCCTGTTTTTCATTTTTGCTCGTTGAGATTGTGTAGAGATGAGCATTATGATAGTCATCCACTACTACCATGTCGCGTTTTTCTTTCTTATTTTTTTCTTCTGAATCAGTCAGTGGTTCATTCATAAGAAATGCAATTTTTTTTCCGTCCGGTGACCACCCGTAGGCACTCATGCTACTTTGGGTTTTTGAAATTTGCTCTGCTTCACCACCATCAACGCGCAAGAAGAAAAGCTGATTCTTGTCAGATCCTCTCGGTGAAAGAAATGACAAAATTTGACCATCCGGTGAGAACTGCGGAGCGGTACAAGATTTTTCTCCAAACGTGAACTGGCGATTGGACAAGCCATCTGTTGAGGCTATCCAGATGTGTGTAAGAAATTCCGATTTTTCTCCATCCATAACCGGAGTTGAAACCGTGTATGCTACTCGTTTTCCATCAGGCGAAATAACGGCTCCCGTTAAACGTTTGAATTTTATCATTTCGGCAGGTGTCCACACGCTTTGTGAATAAAGCGTGGTGCCTGCACAAATCAGAAGTACAGTTAAAATTCTCATAAGGCTGGGTTTAGATGTGCATGGAATTTAGAATTTATTCCAAAACCATTCAAGAAAAATTACCCAATAATTGGTTACTTCGATGCGCTGATCATCTCCCGCTTTCCGGGCGGACCCTGAAGGGTTTCAACCAGCAGGTTCAAACTTTTTAAATCGCGTTTGAGCTGACCTTTAGCACAGTAGGTTACAAACAATCCACCGGGTTTCATGGCATTGGTAACTTTTTGAAGCATCGGCAACTCCCACATTTCAGGTTGTTTGTTGGGCGCGAAGGCATCAAAATAAACCAGATCGAAATAATTTAGATTGAGTTCAGTTTGCTGAAGTGTTGTGTGAAGTTTCTGTAAATAAAAATTTGGTAATATCACTGTTTTATCATTCCACCCTGCCCGATGAAGCTTTTCAAAAAGATCTTTTGATTCAGGAGTTTGAGTATAATTAAGTGCCGACCAAATTTCTTCCGGTACTGGAAAAGCTTCTAACGAAGTATAGTCGATTGTTCGTTGCGATACCTGTGCATGTTGGAGGGTAAGTAACGCGTTGAGGCCGGTACCAAAGCCAATCTCCAATATTTTTAAAGAGGTGTTTTTAGCAGCAGCCACGTGAAGGCCTTTTTCAATAAACACATGATTCGATTCCTGAACAGCTCCGTGCACCGAATGATACGTTTCGTTTAGAACTGTATTCAGAAGTGATAATGACCCATCACGGGTAATGATGAGTTTTAGTAAACTCATTCAGCTTTGCCAAGCTTTCTCTCCAGCAAAAAAAGTCTGTGCTCAAGGTCATCTAATTTGTCATACTTAGAAACTAATTTCTCAAGCATGCCAGCCTGATGCTGAAGAGCGTGCGCAACATCTTTCACAACATCCACCAATGAATCAAGTTTCTCGCTTTGAATATCTTGATTCTTAAGATTTTCAGCTAAAAGCTCAACAATTTTGTCTTCGTTGCCCATAACAATAAAACTACTTGTTTTAACCTTCAGTTCCAATTTCCCGCTGGATTAGGGCAACCGCATAGGCGCACACGCCTTCTTCTCTGCCTACATATCCCAGTTTCTCATTGGTTGTAGCTTTGATCGAAACTTCTTCTTCTGAAATGTTCATCAACGGAGCCAATACTTTTTTCATTTCTGCGATATGCGGATTGACTTTCGGACTTTCCAGACAAATCGTGCAGTCTACATTCCCGACTTGCCAGTTTTTTTCAGTTAGCATGCGTATTACCTCTTTCAGAAAAAACTTACTGTCTTTTCCCTTCCACCGATCATCAGTATTTGAAAAATGAAACCCAATATCGCGCAGGTTAGCAGCGCCCAATAGTGCATCACAAATAGCATGAATGAGTACATCGGCATCGGAATGGCCGGTGGCGCCTTTTGTTGCGGGCAGTTTAATTCCTCCCAACCAGAAATCGCGACCTTCTTCAAGCTCGTGCACATCGAAACCCATGCCTATGCGGATGTTCATATGGAGAAAATTAAATCACAAATCACAAATCACAAATCACAAATCACAAATCACAAATCACAAATCACAAATCACAAATCAC
>JBAQPU010000039.1:0-26747 GCA_049306095.1 Cyclobacteriaceae bacterium | reverse complement strand
CCTTTGCCATAAAATGAAAAGAGGAAATTGAAAACGTTTTCAATTTCCTCCAATTTTCCCTGCCCTTATCCCCACGCAATCTGTGAGTTACAACTTAACTCACCAACCATTTTTGTCCATTAAATCTTAAATTGTAACAACCGTAAAATTCCTTTTCGGTCTGTGACATGCTGGTTTGCTCTTTCATCTCCTCGGTCTGTGTCCCAACAGACCGAAAGGTTGCTGGTTTGTGAGGACACAAACCAGGGTTAAGATTTAATTTTTTGCTGGTTTGTGATCTCCTCGGTCTGTGTCCCCACAGATCGAAATTTGCTGGTTTGTGAAGACACAAACCAGGGTTAAAGAAATAGCAATTTACCGAAACGCATAGCGGAATAATACTAAGAACCCAAGAAACACCAGCCCTATTCCTCCCACAATGAGCATGGAAAGAAAGCGCCCTATGAAACTGTTGATCGTAACATTTGTTGGGTCTTTTGGATTGACAAAGAGCTTTACCTTCTCACCCCGCTCGAAAGCCGGAGGATTGGTGTAGGTCGTGCTGAAATATAAGAGCTCTTTTCCTTCCCACTGATATGAAATTACCGGTCGGGCCATCTTCCCGTTGAATTGATTCCGGATTACAATACCTTCTACAGGCGTAAACTGATTGGCAGCCCGCTGGTCGAAGAAGAAAAGTACGGCTGCAATGCCGAGCAACAAAAAACTTACTCCTCCAAATGCACGATAGAAGATGGGAGGAGGTTGGTTATTGTTTTTCATAGACTTCCTAGCGTTTAAATAAATTATTTCCCATGATTTTGTTTACGACCTCATCCTTGATGGAGCGGCTGATGGGAATGCGAGAATGGCCAATCAGAATCTCGTGGCCATCCAGGGCTTTTATTTTCTCGAGCGACACAATATACGATTTGTGAACTTTTAAAAAACGATTGACAGGAAGCTGTTCCTCCAACCCGGTTAGGGTGATGTACGTGATTAATTTCCGGTCGGCTGTATGAATGATGCAATAGTTTTGCATCGACTCCACATAACACACGTCTGAAAAATTAAGTCTTTCAAATTTATGGTCGCACTTAATGAAGAAAAATTCCTGCGCAGAATCAGCGGTACCCTTTAAATGAAGTGTATGAAAGTCGAATGCCTTTTGCATCGCTTTTAAGAAGCGATCAAAGGGAATGGGTTTTACGAGATAATCGATCACATCGAGTGAATAACTTTCTAAGGCATATTCTGAAAACGCTGTAGTAAAAATTATCAGCGGTGGGTTGTTCAGTGTTTTCAAAAAATCAATCCCCGATAACCTGGGCATCTGTATATCCAGCAGCATCAGGTCAATGTTTTCTTCATTCAAATAGCTGGATGCTTTCATTGCATTTTCACACGAACCTACCAGTTGAAGAAATGAAACCTCCTTCACGTATTCCTCCATTCCCTTTCGGGCCAGTGGTTCGTCATCAACGATTAAACAATTCAGTTTCATACTACATGAAGTTCAAGATTTACCAAGAAATATTCAGGTGTATCCTGGATATCAAGCAAATATTTATCGCGGTATAAAAGTTCAAGCCTTCGTTTTACGTTTTTTAGCCCGATTCCACCGTTTTTAGAAGGATGCTGGATGTTGTCTTTTGTATTGCGTACACTAAACCGAAAAAAATTGCCGGTTTTACTCACATCAATTTTTATGACATTTTTTCGATCCACAAAGGTAGAGATATGCTTGAAGGCATTTTCAACAAAGGGAACCAACAAAAGCGGAGGAAGCGTAAAATCTTTCATTTCTTCGCTGCTTGAAAATTCGATACTGTAGTTTTCGTCTCTGCGTAAGCGTTGCAGTTCTACATAATTTTTTAAATAGCTAATTTCCTTTTCAACTGAAATTTCATGTCCGTTACATTCATAAAGCTGATACCGAAGCATGTCTGAAAACTTGGTAAGCGTTTCACGAGCAACACTGTTTTGTTTATCAATCTGAAAATAAACCGTATTGAGTGAATTGAAAAGAAAATGAGGATTCATCTGTGCCTTTAAATATTCCAGCTCCGTGTTGATTTTTTCAAATTCGATTCTGCGAATAAGTTCACGTTGCAAGTACCACTCTTTGCTTAAATGGAGTGCGGTAGCAAAAATGAAATAGAATGTAACAATAGAGAGATTATAAAAAAGATGTGTTTCGGTTCCTTTTCCTGGCAGGTTAAGCGCAACACTGTAAAGGTATCCGTCATGAAAACTCTTCAGCAAAACATAGGTCACCAACGTGATCAGTATAAGTGAAATACCCGTCACATATTTTTTGGCATGTATAAATCGTGGAAGGACTACCAACAGGTTTAAATAAATGACGCCTGCCAACAAAGCGTTTCTAAAAATTATTTCGAACAGAAACTGAAAAGTATCAGCCTTCTGCAGAAGCCATAATCGCGTATAACCGTGAAAGAAAATCGTTAACGCCCAGAAAACAACATGATCAATCTTGTAACGGAAGAAGCGATCCATAACCCAAATTAATTCTTTATACGGTGCCCTCTTGTACTTCATTTTCACGTTTCATCAAGAATTCGCTACCATACGTCAAATGAACGAGCCAACCTCAACGCAAATTCGTAATTACTAAAAAGGTAAACCCTTATTTTATGAAGATTTTATGAAGATCCTGTTGTTTCTCTCTGTATTTGTTGCAGCAATAAGCCTTGTCGGATACTCTCAAGCAATGCAAAAGCCTGATCGGGTTGTTGGCGATTCCTGTGAAGATTGTGATATGATGTTTGGCGGAATGCCCGCAACACTTTCGTGGCAAACCACGATTGCAGGCCCCGATGAACCCGGTGAGCGGTTGATCATCAGCGGAACGATTTACAAGCGCGATGGAAAAACGCCCGCGCCTGATGTGATCCTGTACGTTTATCACACCGATTCGAAAGGAAATTACTCACCGGCTCCGAAGCAAACTCAGGCAAAGCGGCATGGGCATTTACGGGGTTGGATAAAAACAGATGCAAGCGGACGGTATGAATTTAAAACCATCCGACCAGGCTCATATCCGAATAGCAAAAATCCTCAGCACATTCACCCGATCATTAAGGAGCCAGGAACAACGCTGTACTGGATTGATGAGTTTTTATTTAAAGATGATCCACTTTTATCCGAACAAGAAAAAACACGCAATGAGGGCAGAGGGGGCACAGGCGTTATGGAACTTAAGAAAAATGAAAAAGGTGTTAGGATGGGCAAGCGTGATATAATTCTTGGAAAAAATATTCCGAACTACTAAAACTTATTTACCGCCAAATACAAAAGCGCCCCAATATCGCGGTTGTGGATAGGTTTTCATCAGGTTGAGCTGTGCCAATCGAAATGCTTCACATGCGCTTAATTTTTTACCAAGCCAGTTGCTGTAAAAAACAGTCATCAGTTGTTGTGTCGCTTTGTCATCTACTTTCCATAAGCTCATGATTGTTGCTTTTGAACCGGCTGATCGGATGGCGCGCTGTAAACCGTAAACACCTTCTCCCTGGTAGTACCCTCCTAAACCGGTTTCGCATGCCGACAAAATTGTGAGTTGCGTATGATCAAGATTTACGTTCATCATTTCAAACGCAGTAAGCACGCCATCATCACCTGTCGTGCTTTTGCTTCCGGCATGGGCCAGAATAATTCCGGCATTGAGCATGACTCCGGCCAGGTCGTTTCGTGAAGTGTCTTGTACTACAAAACCATGTGTGGCAAAATGCAAGATGGCGGGCGACTGTAATTGTTTGGCTGTTGTTTCGGTAGCCTTATCCCGTTTATAAACCCTGGGCTGCCAGCCATTTTTTTTCAGCATCGAATCAATTTTTTCAACTTCTATTTCAGTACCCGGCAAGTCGGTGATGTCCATCACCTTTTCGTTTGCCGAAGAATAAAAATCTGGCCGTCCAAAAAGTACCGCTTTTTTGTTGGTAGGATTTGATTTGTCCTTTCCGGTAAGGATCTCTTTCATGTTGGTTACATAAATTATTTCATTTTGGTGGATGAGATAATTTTTCGATTCCGGATCGTACAGCGTGTTGAGATTGATTTTGTTGTAAATGCCATCGGGAGAAAAATAGACACGTTGTATCGCTTTGCCCCCGGTGGCGTCTGCAATTGCATCAGCGATTGGTTTCCAGAAAGTTTTATAGGAAGTAGTGTCTACAAGTTCGTACTGAATGGAATTTGCATAGTTTTTATAGAACTGTTTTTCCAGAAATAGCGGGTATTTACTTTTTACCAGGGTGGCAACCGGCCCACCGGTTGATTGAGCGGTAAGCACCAACACGCCATAAACGAGTCCATCGTAAAGACGAACAACTTCCACGGCAGCCTCTTTGGGTTTCAACGCCTGTTGCACATCGCGCCACGATTTGGTTTCTTTTACAAAACCTTTTTGAAAAGCAGGTGAGTGAATGCGAAGCCACTTTTCAAGTTCTTCTATTTCAAAAGCAAGGGTAGCAATCGTTCTCGCGTTAGCATCTTCCTTTCTTACTTCTGTCGCATACGAATACTTCTTATCTTCCCATTGCTCGTATTTTGCTTTAATCTCAGGATTGGATCCCGTTAAGATGGCATTTTTCATGCGAAGTCCCGGATGCAAAATAAGCCCCTTCGTTACCATGAGTAAGTCAAAGAGGTCATTCAGTCCCGACCGGCTTGTGTGATTCACAGGCTCTTTCAATAGTTTCAGGTCACCCTCAAGTTCAAAAGCGAAAGAAGAAAAACTTTCCAGTGCCGAAACGTTATTCCGGAAGAATGAAATTTTTTCTGCATCACTTAAATAGGTATAACTGTGAAGAATTTCGTCTGTTAATGACGAAGTTAATTTTTTATAGGTTTTTTCTGCAAGAGAAAAGTCGCCCGACCAATGAAGTGCTTCCGACAGGGCTAGTAAGGTTGCCTGGTAAATTCGTGGATTTACAGCAGGACGTTTTTCCTGAAGGCTGATGGATTCGCTTAAGTACCGAATTGCAACGGGATAATTTTCCAAAGAATAGTGGAGTTCACCTAAATTATTAATGACCGCAATGTGAAGATCTGAACCATGGTACGATCCGGTGTCCAACGCTGTTGCCAGGGGGGTATACAGAAAGATTGCCGAGTCATATTCTTCAAGCTGACGATACACACTTGCCAAATTGTTCAGCGCTTGTAAATACGGGAGGCTATTTTTTTCCGAAGCGCTGAGCGAAACTTGTTCCTGGGCAACAGGTTTTGCTTTGATGAAATTACCTCCTTCTGTATAGTAAGCGCTTAAATTATTGAGGGTACTGTGGTAAATGGAAAGCGTTTGAAAATTATCAGGATATACATCTTTGATGTATTGCCGTTGTTGTTCCATAAGGATAGCAGCTTTATCCCATTGCCCCTTTTTGTAAGCCAACGAAGCGGAAGAGTTTAAGAGATGAATGCATACATCAAAAAAACGATAGATTTCTTGCTGATAGTGGTCATTTTTTAAAGTGACACTTTCTTTCAGCCAGCGATCAGCCTGATACAAGTAGTATTCACAGCTATCATATTGCCCGCCCGGTAAAAATGCATTGGCTAAATCAATCACGGTTTCTATTTGATGGACGTGAAGCGGAGGCAGTTGAGACAAGGTTAATCGTAATGATTGGCGGAATACACGTTGTGCCTCAGAATAATTGGCGAGGGCCTGATAGCAGTATCCCATGTTTGTAAGGATGCTTGCTTCATCAACGCTGTCTTCTGGTGAATGAAGCGCCTGTGTGTACCGTTCAATGGCTTGTTGATATTTCCCCTGCTTGAAAAATTCTATTCCTTCATTATTCCAAGCCTTCCATTGTTGCGCAAAGCATGAAAGGGAAGAAAATAATAAAGGCAGCAGGAAGAGAAATTTTGAAATCAAGCGAACCTGTTTTTTTCAAGTTGCTGAATTCAAATTGCTTTAGCAACAGGGTTTACCGTGCAAACCTGCGGATGATTTTCATGGCGCGTTCGCGATTGCCGGCCAGGTTGATCAGACTTTCATAGTAGGTATCAGTAACCTCCACATAGCGGTCAGCGGGTCGAGCTTCTGTCCAACCCGCTTTAATGGATTCGAGGGCTGTCGAATTCTGCTCATGCAGCTCTAAAAGAGATTTTTTTAGATCATTTTTAAGGCTTTCGGGTAAATCTTTCTTTACCACCACAGGTCCAAGCGGTATGGGTGGTGACTCCCAGAGTTTGTGAATGTTTACGGTATCAGTTCCCAGTTTGTAATATTCTTCACTGCCAAAGGCAGCAATCGCATATTTTTCCTTCAACATATTTTGCAGCGCAACATCATGCTGTTGTGCGTATTGAACTTCCAGAAACAATGGCTCCGGGTCATCATTTATCATCGAAGCAAGTTTCAGCCTTGGCACCAGGTTTCCGGAAGTGGAACCCGGACTTACAAAAATAAGTACGTTATCGCCCGCACGATCAATGGCATCCTGAAGCGTACGAATTTGATTTCCTTTTTGTGTTGCGATGATACTTTTATAAACGGAAGCTGCCTCATCAGGCAAATGCAATGCAACCGAAATTTCATACGTGTTGGCTTGTTCACGCAACATTAAATAGCCAAACGTGTTCATGAATGCCACATCCACTTCACCCTTGTTCATGGCTTGCAGCAACAACTGAACAGAGGCATAACTTTTTACCACCGTTTTTACATCTGCTGTTTCGCTGAGGTGAAAAGCAAACGGTTCGATATTTTTTATTCGCGGATTATCGCCATACTGATACGTAGCGATAACAAGTGTTTTGGCATTGCTCAGGGAAGTCTGAGCGATCGATGCACTTGCAAAACCAGCCAGAATGAATAGAAAACAAATACGAACAATCATTAGTATAAAGTAAACAAAAAATTTAGCTCCAAAATCACACCTTAAAACCCCATACACGTAAAAAATGGTATTGTGGTTGGGATAAGCAATCATAAAGCACGACCTTTGCATTTCAAATGATAAGGGCTTGATTCTGTGCGGCTGTACTGAAGTTAAGCGAAGAATGTTAAAGATATGAATGCAACAAGTGTAACACCGGAAGTGAGAAGAAAGCCCTTGCTAAAGCAAGAAATTGCTTTCTTATTGGTTCATTTATTACCCCTTGGTGCCATCTGGACGGGCGCTACTCTTTTCGATTGGATGGTGTGCGGTGTTTTGTATGTAGTTCGTATGCTATGGGTAACCGGAGGCTACCATCGCTACTTCTCGCACAAATCCTACCGCACTTCACGCTGGTTTCAGTTTATGATCGCATTCTTTGCTCAAACATCTGCTCAAAAAGGTGCATTGTGGTGGGCAGCGCACCATCGTCATCATCACCGCCACAGCGATACACCGGCTGATCCTCACTCGATGAAAATTTATGGATTCTGGTATTCGCATGTGGGTTGGATTGTAGGACCGGATTTTAAAGAGACTGATTATAAGGTGATTGGTGATTACGCCAAGTATCCTGAACTTGTGTGGCTGAATAAGTACCATCTCGTTCCACCGGTTATGCTGGCGTTAGTGGTCACTGCTCTGGGTGCGTATGTGAATGGTGGAAGTGTTCTGCTCATGTTTACCCATCATGGTTTGTCGACCTTGTTCATTGGTTTTTTTCTGAGCACGGTCATTTTGTATCATGGTACATTCTCGATCAATTCCATTATGCATAAGTTTGGTAAGCAGCGTTATGAAACCGGTGATGAATCGCGTAACAGCGTGTGGCTGGCATTGCTTACGTTGGGCGAAGGCTGGCATAATAACCACCACTACTATGAAGTGAGCAGCCGCCAGGGTTTTTTCTGGTGGGAGATCGATATTACGTGGTATATGCTGAGGAGCCTTCAGACAATCGGGTTAATCCAGGATTTAAAAGGAGTTCCGCCACACATCAAATATTCCAAAAACAAGCAGCATGCGCAGGAACTGAGGCGCGAGATGGAAGGGGAAATGCGAAAATCGGCCTAACCCCCTCACCCCAACCCTCTCCCCGGGGAGAGGGAGTTAATTTTTACGATTTATTGCATTTTTAGAAACCGTAACTAAATTTGCACTCCCTTTTGGGAAAGAATTCAAAATCCAAGGTTCAAAATTCAAATTTTGAGTTAGAAGTGTTGAATTTTGAATTGATTAAGCGGGAGTAGCTCAGTTGGTAGAGCACGACCTTGCCAAGGTCGGGGTCGCGAGTTCGAGTCTCGTTTCCCGCTCAAACCTCACCCCAAACCCCTCTCCTTCAGGAGAGGGGCTTGTTTTTTAAAGAGGTCTAATGACTAAAATTTGAAATGGTAAAATTTCAAATTTTGAATTAAAGCCGCCCGGGTGGTGGAATTGGTAGACACGCAGGACTTAAAATCCTGTGGCTAGTAATAGCTGTACGGGTTCAACTCCCGTCCCGGGTACTCTTAATTGATGTAAAGCGCTGATCATCAGCGCTTTTTTTGTTTTTTTAGTGTTGGAGGGTGCCAGGTTTACATCGGGTATCGCGGCATTAATTCACCAGCAGTATAAAATCCTTAGGTAAGCTCAAGAGCTCAGTTTGAACTAATTATGTTGGAGTAATGGCCCTTGCAAAAGGCAACAAAATGTTATAACTTTACGTTATAACATAAACAAGCAATTAAATCATGGGTATCACACTAACCAAAGTAAGACGGATCGGAAACTCGAAAGGTATCCTGTTTCCCAAAACTGTACTCGATGAAAGCGGCATCAAAGGCACAGTTCAGATAACAGTAAAGAACAAAGTCATTATGATTAGTCCTGCCGAAGAGAAACAAAAAAGGACGTGGGCAGATTTTAAACGCGAAAAGAAAGAAAGCGCTGACTTTGTTGTAAACAAGTTTGATTCTACGGAGTGGACATGGTAAGAGAGCACAGCATCTACATCGTGAATCTGGATCCCACAGTAGGTATGGAGATTAAAAAGAATAGGCCTTGTGTTGTCCTCTCTCCGGATAAAATGAACTCTGTATTGGGAACTGTTATTGTTGCCCCAATGACATCCACTATGCGTGGTTATCCATCCAGGGTAGAGATTCGGTTTCAAAATAAGTCAGGTGAAGTATGTCTTGATCAAATGAGAGCTGTTGATGTAGGTAGATTAAGTAAGCAGCCATTAGGACGTTTGAAGCAGGATGAAATTGAAAACATTAAGGATGTAATAACTGACATGTTCGAATTATAAATGACCAAGCCCGTCCTGGGTACAAGCCTTGATAGAAATGTCAGGACTTTTTTTATTATTTTACAACCTTACTATCAAGTTTGATGAATATATTCAGATTAATCTTTCTTTTTTTCTTGATAAGTGTGAAGCCTGCTTTGGCACAAGACATTCGGTATTTCACCAGAAGCTTTCAAACAATGGTGCCAGAAAAGACTGAGAATGAAAGGAAATATATCTATGAGGAAGATGTTGTTAGTGTTGAAGATCGTACAAATGGACTCCTGAAACTTAAAGTATCTGTGTACGGACTGGTCGATTTAACACAACTCAATGAATTCATTTGGTATGGATATGGCCAGGCAATTGATCTCAACTACAAAAATTACTTTCAGAACGCGGTTGGTATTTTTTATTTTTTTGATGAAGACGGAAACCCCGAAACCCAATACATTATAAAAAATCGGAGATGCACCTTTTCTCAGGTGTGGGATGGGAATAAAAACCCTATACTAATGAATGGAACCGGGAACCACATTAACTTTTCACTCGAACAAAATGAAGAAATCGTAACTGTATATAATGACTCGGTTAAGGTGTTGAGCTATGGAATACGAATGGATAAAAAGGATACCATTTACTACACCCATGATAAAATGGCGCTTCCAAAGGAAGGAATACAAGCATTCTATGCAAAACTTGTTAAAAAACTAAGGTACCCCATTGGTGCTCAGCTATCTCGCAAGGAAGCACGAATTTATATTCAGTTTATCGTTGATGAAAGTGGAAAGCTTACTGACTTCAAATCCTTATCTAGCGAAGGTTACCGGTTTGAAGAAAAGACACTTAAAAAACTGGAAGAGTTTCCGAATTGGAACCCTGCAACCTATCATGGAAGAATAGTAAAAAGCAAATATGTTTTACCGGTAACGTTTAAACTAAATTAAAAGCTTTACTATTTTATTTTGTGCCTCAAAAAATCTCTTCTTTAGCTTTTGTTATCATCTCGGTGTCATGCTCACAGCACGTAAAAGCACCGGATTCTGTTGGCCCTACTCCCTCTCCCTCTCAACTTACCTGGCATGAAATGGAACTCAATGCCTTTGTGCATTTTACAACCAACACCTTCACCGGTAAAGAGTGGGGCTATGGTGATGAGAAACCGGAAATTTTTAACCCGACTGAATTCAATGCCGATCAGTGGGTATCCACTTTTAAGGAAGCTGGATTTAAAGGGGTAATCTTAACCTGCAAGCATCACGATGGCTTTTGCCTGTGGCCATCGCAGTACACCGAACATTCAGTGAAAAACAGTCCGTTTAAAAAAGATGTGATACGAGAAGTTTCGGAAGCCTGTAAACGACACGGACTGAAATTCGGAATTTATGTTTCGCCCTGGGATAGGAACCACGCAGCTTATGGGTCGCCCGAATACATCACCTACTACCGTAACCAACTGAAAGAACTCTTCACAAACTACGGACCCATATTTGAAATGTGGTTCGATGGAGCCCGTGGTGGTGATGGCTACTACGGTGGTAAAAATGAAAAACGTTCAATAGATGGCTCCACGTATTACGACTGGCCAACAACACTGAACTTAATTCAAGAGCAAGAACCCGATGTTATTTTCTTCAGCGATGCCGGGCCCGGTGTGCGCTGGGTTGGTAATGAGCGCGGCATAGCGAGTGAAACAAACTGGAACACCATCACCCCCGATACGCTTTTTGCCGGGAAAGCAGGAATTGAAAAATTACTGAACACCGGATCAGAAAATGGCACCCACTGGATTCCAGCAGAAGTAGATGTGTCTATCAGGCCCGGATGGTTTTATCACGCAAAAGAAGATTCGTTAGTGAAAACTCCGGAACAGCTGTTCGAAATTTATCTGACCTCGGTCGGGCGAGGATCCACGCTGTTGCTCAACATTCCGCCCGACAGGCGAGGACTCATCCATGAGAAGGATGTACAAGCATTAAAAGAATGGCGCGCCATGCTCGATCGCGAATTCAAAACCGATCTTACCAAAAATGCTGATGCAGCCGCTACATCCGAAAGAGGAAAAAAATTCTCTGCGCAAGCCGCCATTGATGGAGATCAGGAAACATACTGGTCAACGCCCAATGAGGTGACCTTTGCGAGCCTGGAAATTGAATTCGAAAATCCGCAGCAAGTGAAATACGTTTTGTTGCAGGAATACATTCCGCTCGGCCAGCGAGTGAAAGGGTTTACCATTGAAGCCTGGCAAGATGATGCCTGGAAGGAAGTGGGGTACGGAACCACCATCGGGTACAAACGAATTATAAAAATTGATCCCATAGTAACAGAGAAAATTCAGATTAACATCACAAATTCAAAGGCCTGTCCGGTGATTTCGAATATTGAAATTTTCTAACTCTTCTCGGGCCTGTGCCACGACCATCGGGTATCGCATAAATTTTGAGACCCCGGAACAAGTCCGGGGATTTGGGTTTTTAGTACATTCGTTTGTTAAACTAAGAATGATGAAAACAACCCTTATAATTTTTCTGTTGCTGTTTGCATTGTTGGGATGTGAGACAAAGCCCAGGGCAGTAGCCATAACCCAGGAAAATATTGTTCAGGTTTTAAAAACATACGGGCAGGAAAATCCCGAAACCGAAGTGCTCATTGAAACCGAGTTTGGGAACATCCGGCTTCGGTTGTTTGAAGACACACCGCTGCATCGGGCTAATTTTGTAAAACTGATCAAAGAAGGTTTTTATGACGATGATGCAAACTTTTACCGCATCGTGTATGAGTTTATGATACAAGGTGGTGACCTCAGGCAAAACTTAACCTACCGGATTCCGGCTGAATTTCATTCAAAATATTTTCACAAAAAAGGAGCCCTTTCCATGGCGCGTGTAAGTGAAGACAATCCTGAGAAGCAATCATCTGCTTCCGACTTTTTCATTATTCATGGTGGCCGCTACACAGCAGAAGATGTTGAAATCGATTCTAAAAATTTAGGCCTGACATTAACAGCCGAACAAAAACAAGCCTATATAACAGTAGGTGGATACATGGAACTTGACCAGCAGTACACCGTTTTTGGAGAAGTCATTGAAGGGATGGAAGTGGTAGATAAAATTGCCGGAGAGAAAGTGTTTGATGTAGATAAGCCACTGCGGAAGATCCCATTTAAGATCAGCATTGCTGTTAATCGTTAACAGTTAATCGTTATTGGGAACTACATCTCACCCCATTAACTAATAACGATTAACGATTTCCCTTCTTATCCTTAGTCAAATCATCAAACAAACTGTTGAAGATTGACAAGATCAAACTGAATAAGAGCGCCCACCAAAATCCGTTAACACTAAAGCCATCCACCAGGTAATCGGCCATCAGGATAATAAATGCATTGATCACCAACAAAAATAATCCCAGGGTTACAATCGTGATTGGAATGGTGAGTACAATAAGTACAGGCTTTACAACAACGTTTGCAATCACCAGTACAATGGCTACGATTAAGGCTGTCCAGTAATCGGTTACATCTACTCCCGGTAACAGATAGGCCGTGAGCACAACGGCAACTCCATTTAATAAAAGGCGAAGGATCCAGTTCATGTATCAAAAATATTCCTTCTGTTCCAATTTTTATAACATTATCTCAAATACATACCTTGCGACATGTATGCGATTGTGGACATTGAAACAACGGGAGGATATGCAGAGAACCATCGCATCACCGAGATTGCTATTTACCACCACAACGGAATTGAAGTAACGGATCATTTTCACGCACTGATCAATCCCGGCAGGAATATTCCATATTATATAACAGGGCTTACGGGCATCACAACTGATATGGTGATGGATGCGCCTCCCTTTGAGGAAATTGCGGAAGATATTTTAAGGCTTTTGGAAGGACGAGTATTTGTTGCCCACAACGCTCACTTCGATTATTCTTTTTTAAAGAAGGAGTTTGAGCAAGCAGGCATTACCTGGCAAACAAAAAAATTATGCACGGTGCGGTTGAGCCGGAAAATTATTCCCGGGTTAAGATCCTACAGCTTGGGAAGTTTAGCTGAAAGTCTTGGGATAAAAATCATCAACAGACATCGTGCGGGTGGAGATGCTGAAGCAACAGTAAAAGTTTTTAGTATGCTTCTGCAGCGTGACCGCGATGGATACATTAACCGTTCTCTGAAGAGAAATTCGGGAGAAACCATTTTGCCCCCCAATCTGCCGAAGGAAGAGTTTGACAAACTTCCCGCCAAAGCGGGAGTATATTATTTTATCAATGCCCGTGGCCGTGTGATTTACATCGGCAAAGCCAACAACATCAAGAAAAGAATTGCGGGCCATTTTACCGGTGAAGCGCGCGAATGGAATCGGTCAAAAATCAGAAATGAAATTCATCACATTGCGTACGAGCTTACCGGCAATGAATTGATTGCATTGATTTTAGAATCGCAAGAGATCAGGCGCTTCTGGCCCCGGTACAACATGGCGCAGAAATATAAAGTAGAAGATTGGGGCATTTATGATTATGAAGATCGCAGCGGATACCATCGGTTTAATGTGAACATGGTGAGCCGTGGCTCACATCCGCTCATTCGTTTTAGCACGAAAGGCGATGCCTGGAATTTTTTATGGGAAAAAGTGCGCGAGTTTAATCTTTGTCCGAAGTTAAGCGGTTTACAGGTTTCGAAAGGTCTTTGCTTTCAGCATCAGACAGGTGAGTGCAAAGGTGCCTGCATGGGAATTGAATCGGTGAAGAAATACAATAGACGGGCGATCAAAGCAATTGCATCCTTTAAAGGTGTGGGTGAGACCGTAGCCATCCTTGGAAAAGGAAGAAATACTTATGAGCGCGGTATGGTGCTGGTAGAAAAAGGCGTTTACATTGGCTTTGGCTTTGTGGAGAAGGAAACGACAGTGAGTGATTTTGAATCGGCACGCAGGTATGTGAAGGCCGGGATACAAACCCCCACGGTTCAAAATCTGATCAACTCCATCTTAATTAATCCCCGCGGAGCGGAGATCATTCAGTTTTGAATTTAATACCTTCGCGATACATTAATAAATTGGAACACATGACATGGATTGAAATAGCTGGCCATACCGGAGCCTTTTTAAGCAGCATCACCTTTATTCCACAAGTATATAAAGCGTGGCAAACCAAAAGCGTGGGCGACTTAAGCTTAGCCATGATGCTTATTGTTTTCACCAGTACCCTGGTGTGGCTGGTGTATGGTGTAAACCTGAATTTATGGCCGGTGATTATTTGCAATACCATTATTGCAGTGCTTAGCCTGATGTTGATTTATTTTAAGTTTACCTTCAAAAAATAAGAACCGGGCAAACGAGGAACCGCTGAACCTGCCGATTGGGTTCTCATCACATTTTTTTAAGAAATCGTTATAATTGCTCTACTTTAGCACTTTATAGTTATAATTTTTACTGCGTATGGAAGTTGTTGTTGCAGAAAAACATCAGGTACATAAAGAAAAGATCAGCCAGGTTTTTGGTGAAGTAGCCAGGGTGGTAGTGGGGCAGGAGTACATGGTGAACCGCCTGTTGATTGGTCTGTTTACAAACGGTCATATTTTATTGGAAGGAGTTCCCGGGTTGGCCAAGACCCTTACTGTAAGTACGCTGGCCCAGGTGCTGCACCTCGATTTTTCCCGTATTCAGTTTACACCCGATTTGCTTCCTGCCGATTTGGTGGGAACAATGATCTACAACCAGAAAGAAGGAAAATTTGATGTGAAGAAGGGGCCTATTTTCGCTAACATCATTCTGGCCGATGAGATCAACCGCTCACCCGCAAAAGTACAGTCGGCTTTGTTGGAGGCGATGCAGGAAAAACAGGTGACCATTGGTGAAACCACCTTTGCGCTCGATAAACCCTTTCTTGTACTGGCAACACAAAACCCGGTGGAAAACGAAGGAACGTATCCGTTGCCGGAAGCGCAGATCGACCGTTTCATGATGAAGGTTACGGTTGATTACCCAACGAAAGATCAGGAGCTTGAAGTGATGCGCAGAATCTCAAACATGAAGTTTGATTTTAAAGTGAACGCATTGCTCACCAAAGAAGATATCTATGATATCCGTGAACAGATCAACAAAGTAAAAATTTCAGAATCACTCGAACGGTACATTATTGAATTGGTGTTTGCCACCCGTAAACCCCTTGAGTATAAACTCAACGAGCAGGCACAGTACATCCAGTTTGGTGCATCGCCCCGCGCGAGTATTAACCTGAACCTGGCAGCAAAAGCAGCCGCGTACTTCGAAGGACGCGATTATGTGTTGCCCGAAGATATTAAAGCTGTTGCCCTCGATGTGATGAACCACCGTATCATCATGAACTACGAAGCCGAAGCGGATAATGTGAAAACCACGGATATCATTAAGGCAATTTTATCGAAAGTGCCGATTAGTAAATAATCAATCGGGTAATGTGGATTGGACACGATGTTGTAATTAATTCACTTTTCGCTGGCGCTCTTTGTGAGCCTCCACCATTTTTTTGATTTGATCGGTGGCTACGGCAACCGAGTCTTGATCTTTTTTGTTTTTCGCAATTCCGGTCAACAGGTTTTCATACTCCTGTTTGTTTTCGGTCAGCGCTTTTTCAAGTCGTAATTTTTCTTTTTGATTGAATTCTAATCGCGAATTCAGGTTTTTATTTTCGTTCTGAAGTCGCGTGGTTTGCTTTTCAGCGGTTTGCTGTGCGCGGGTAGATTCATCAATGTCGGTTTGTATTTTGTCGCGATAAAATTTTACGCCAAAGTCGTACACCACTTTCTCCAGATCCTTCATGGCCTGTTCTGCCTGCTCGGGGGTTGGCCACTCAGCGGGGTTTAAGCCAAGCCACACCGTAATTTTTTCGCCTTTGCTTTGTGTAGTAGCGTACAACGGTGCACTGTATTTGGTGAAACTGATCTCCGCTTCTGAAAGCTTCATCTGGCTGCCCGAGGATTTAATTTTTCCAAACGTTTTTAAATACTTCGTATAGGAAGCGCTCACCTCTTCAATGGTACCCGTCAGGTCGGTGGCATATCCATCGATGTTGCTGCCCTTCACGCGCTCCTGATCTTTTGCAACCGATATTTTCTGAGCATGCGCAACCACAGGAACGACCAGTACTGTTAACAAGCAAAACTTTTTTAGCGTTTTCATGTTTAAAAGAGGTTAACTTTCAGTTGCGAAGCTACAAAAATTTGAGCGGGTTCATGATGCGAAAAATTCTTATCACGGGGGCATCGGGGTTGATTGGAGCCAGACTCACCGAAATGCTTTTGCAAAAAGGACACCGGGTAGTGCATGTTGGCAGAGGAGAAAACCGGGGAGAGGTTCCATTTTTCAAATGGGATGTTTCAGGGAGTGTGATGCAAGAAGAAGCTTTTTACGGTGTGGATGCGGTCGTGCACCTGGCGGGGGCAGGAGTTGCTGAAAAAAGATGGACACCAAAGCGTAAGCGGGAAATCCTGGAAAGCCGCACGAAGTCAACGGCCTTGTTAGCGCAATACGTAGAAGGAAACCACCTGGTCAAAACCGTGGTGGCTGCATCAGCCATTGGATATTATGGTATTGATTGTGGTGACGAAGAATTGACAGAAGATAGTCCGCCTGGAAAAGATTTTTTGGCGGAAGTCGTAAAAGCCTGGGAGAACGAAGTTGATAAGATTAAAAATAAGCGCCTCGTTAAACTGAGGATTGGGATTGTACTGAGCGGGAAGGGGGGAGCGCTTAAAGAAATGGCTAAACCTGTTCGATGGGGAGTGGGTGCCGCCCTTGGTTCGGGCAAGCAGCAAACCAGTTGGATTCATATCGATGACGTGTGCAACATGTTTATATATGCACTTGAAAATGAATCGTTGAATGGAGTTTATAATGTTACCGGCCCATCGGCTGTTTCAAACGAATATCTGACAAAGGCCATTGCGCGTACATTACGAAAATCACTGTGGTTGCCAAACGTTCCAACGAGTGTATTAAAAATTGTTTTAGGTGAGATGGCCGATATGGTTGTTAACGGAAGCAACGTGTCTTCAAAAAAAATTCAACAGGCGGGGTATACATTAGAATTTCCAGATTTAGAAGAAGCGCTGAAAGATCTGCTTGGAAAGTGATTATTGAAATCTCAATTTAAAATCGTACATCGTACACCTGAAATCGTAATTTCAGATCGTATATTTCGTTATTAACCGATTTTTATGGCTAAAAAGAAAAGTAAAAAAGAAGAAGTACAACTCAAGCTTCAGACCATTGAAGACGAACACCGTATTCGCAAAGCGTTTGTTGATAAGGACTGGGCAGAAATAAAGGGATCCAATAGCTGGATGATTTTTAAAGTGATGTCGGAGTTTGTGGAGGGCATGGAAAAGCTGGCGAAGATAGGACCGTGTGTAACCATTTTCGGATCGGCCCGCACCAAGCCAAGCAATCCGTATTACAAAATGGCGGAAGATATCGCCTATACCTTAGTACAACACGGGTATGGTGTTATTACCGGTGGAGGGCCCGGCATTATGGAGGCCGGAAATAAAGGGGCACATCGCGCTGGAGGTAAATCGGTAGGGTTGAATATTTTTTTACCATTCGAACAGAAAGGGAACTCCTACATCGATCCTGATAAGCTCATCACATTCGATTATTTTTTTGTACGCAAAGTAATGTTTGTGAAATACTCGCAAGGATTTATTGTTATGCCGGGCGGATTTGGTACGCTGGATGAGTTGAGCGAAGCGCTTACCCTTATTCAAACAAAAAAAATTGGCCGGTTCCCGATTGTGTTGGTTGGCAAGAAATTCTGGCAAACCTGGATGGAGTGGGTGAAAAAATCGCTGATCGTAGAAGGTATGATCAGCGAAGAAGACCTGGAGTTGTTCAGCGTGGTCGATACACCTGAAGATGCTGTAAAAGTAATCGATGATTTCTATTCAAAGTATTTGCTGTCACCAAATTTCTAAAATACGCATTGTCATGCCGGACTTGTTCCGGCATCTTTTACGCGCATATGTTTAACTCAAAAAACTTTCCTCTCTATCTGTCTCTCCTCTCAGTTTTTGTGATGCTCGGCTATGTTCGCTATGCGAATTCGCGCATGGAAAAATCGCTGGCCGTGGTGGAGCAAGATCAGCGACTGGAAGAGGGTTCACTGGCCCCGGCTGACCTGGATGAAACTGACATGCAGCCGATGCCTGCCATTACTTTTGATTTACCCGATTCGTTGAGTTTTGCCGGAGAACCCGTGCCTATGCACCTCACCGATGTGCGCGAGCGGGTCGACAAAGAGTTGCACATCAACACGTACTGGCACAACAATACCATCTTTCTGATGAAACGTGCCAATCGTTGGCTTCCGCAGATACAGGAGATTCTCAGAAAGAATAACATCCCGGACGACTTTAAGTACTTGCCCTTAATTGAATCCGGACTGATGAATGACATCTCACCCAAAGATGCCGTTGGCTTCTGGCAGATTTTGAAATCGGCAGGAAAAGAAAATGGATTGGAGATTACAAAAGAAGTAGATGAACGCTACGATCCGTTGAAAGCAACAGAAGCCGCCTGCCGGTATTTACGCAAAGCGTATAACAAGTTCGGAAACTGGACAGTCGTGGCGGCATCGTACAATCGCGGTATGGGTGGCATGGAGCGAGCGCTTGAAAATCAACAGGTGAATTCGTATTACGATTTATTTTTGAATGACGAAACTTCGCGGTATGTGTTTAGGATTTTAGCATGCAAAGAGATAATCGAGCATCCTGCAACGTATGGATTTAAAGTGAAACCTAAACACCTTTATCAGCCAGAGGAATTGAAATATGTTGAAGTGAATCAAACCATTCCTGATTTAATTACCTTCGCAAAACAACAGGGAACAAATTATAAACTATTGAAACGTCATAACCCATGGCTTCGCGATGAGCGACTGACCGTGAAGGGAAAGAAAACGTATACCATTGCCTTACCTGCAAACTAATTGACTATGCGCCCCTACATGCTTGCTGAATCAAACTGGAAGTACATTAAAGATGCAACGTTTGATGTTGTCATCTTGCCTTGGGGCGCGTGCGAGGCGCATAATTATCACATGCCCTATGCAACAGACATCATTGAATCAGAACTTATTTCGGCAGAGGCTGCGCGGTTGGCGTGGGAAAAAGGCGCGAAGGTAATTGTACTGCCACCCATTCCCTTTGGTGTTAATACCGGCCAGTTTGATGTAACGCTCGACATCAACATGAACCCCAGCACACAACTGCTGGTATTGAAAGATGTGATTGAGGTATTAAACCGTCAGGGTATTCACAAGCTGATTATTCTAAACAGCCATGGCGGCAACGATTTTAAAACCATGATTCGCGAGCTCGGGTTGAAATTCCCCGACATGTTTCTGTCAACGTGCAATTGGTTTCAGGCGCTTGACCAAAAAGAATTTTTTGAAAACAAAGATGATCACGCAGGGGAAATGGAAACAAGCCTGATGATGTATTTGCGTCCCGACCTGGTATTGCCGTTAACAGAAGCGGGCGATGGTGAATCAAAAAAATTTACATTCGCGGCCATACGGGAAGGATGGGCCTGGGCCGAGCGCAAATGGATGCAGGTAACGAAGGATACCGGGGTGGGCGATCCGCGCAAAGCAACGAAAGAAAAAGGCGAGAAATATTTTAAAGCCGTTACGCAAAAAGTGGCGCTCTTTTTCGAAGCGGTAGCGAAAACAAGGAGGGAAGATTTTTACCGGTAGGTAGTAAAACGTTCGCCTTCCGTTGTCAGGTAGCGCCTCATCACATCCACGGTCATGCAGGAGTGAATGGGAAGAACACCCATAAAATCGCCCACCTTTATTTTTTCGACAAGGTGTTTGGGCGCGTGAACAATGCCGTGCTCCTGTGAAAGAGATTTCACGTACATGTTCGTTTCATCCGTACTCCAATCATTTTCATTCAGCGACACTACTTTTCCAAAATAGTTTGATCCGTCAGGCAGCTTCAAAAAATCTTTGGCGAAATGAATTCCACCGCCATGAACGGCAATCATGTTGCGTTCGGGGTAGGTTGCCACTATCGGGCACACCATCGCTACGGCAATCTGGTCGAGTGTGCAAGAACCAATCGTAACCTGTTGGTAATCGTAAAAAACAAAGTTACCGGGACGAATTTCATCCATGCCTGGAAATTCATTCGCCACACTGCAAGTAGGGGTGTCACCGGTTGATAAAATTAAATCAGGGTAAGCAGACGTATACTTTTCTTTCAGGGGCGCCATCAGTCCAATGCTTTCATGATGAATGGCCATGATTTTGTTTTTATCTCCTGCTGATTGATAGCTGTGCCCTGCGTGACCTAAAAATCCGGCAAACCGGAAATGAGTGTGGTTTTTTATTTCCTTCAGAATGGCATCAAGTGCACTGAAATCAGAAGGAGAAACACCCGTGCGGTGATAACCGTTATCGACTTCAATAAAAATATTCAAGGGATTGGTTATTTCGCGCGCAAGCCACGCAACGGTTTCTGTGGCTTCTACCAAAACATTTAACGTTATTTTCGAGGCAAGCCTGTTGATTCTTTCATGTTCGTGCACATTTACCGGAAAAGCCACGGTGATATTGTTCCAGCCATCTTGTGCAAAATACTCGGCCATCTCCAGCGAAGAGGTTGTAATTTTTGTAACACCGGCTTCACGAAACCATTTGCCTACACCATGCGACTGGTGTGTTTTAAAATGCGGCCTGAGCGTGATGTTATTTCGCTTTGCCTTGTCAACCATCATGTGAATGTTGCGCAGGCATTTTTGTTTGTCGAGCAGAAGCGTGGGTTCGGTTAAGGGTATCATCGTAAATCTTTTGAGTCAGCTGCAGTTTAAATTCCTGAAATTTTTTTGGATGAGCTAGTCGTCTGACCACTTCAAGTGGTCTGACGACTGGCTAATTTGACCATCAACGAGTGAACATAGCTAATTTCTGAAATGTTTTTGAATGTATTGAATGGCTTGCTTCTGCGAAAGTATGGCAAAATCTTTATACCGTTCATGTACATCAATGATCTCCTCCACTGCATCGCGGGTGAGTTCTTTGTTTTGCCAGGAGTTCAACTCGGCAATCACCGTTTCCAGGCATCCTTTTTTATAACTGATTTGTCCGATAACATGCACGAGCGTATCGCGCACGCGCGCAGTTTTATCGTGTTGCAGTTCTTTCAGCAAGGGTAAAATTTCCTGCGGATGGGTGCGACCGCGAAGTTCGATGCCGTGGCAAATTTCCCTGCGAATTTCCTTTTCAGGATGGTGCAGGTATTGCTTCGCCCACTTCAATACCGGTTTGGGGTTTTTCTGACTCATCTTTTTAACGGAACCAATCACGGCATTGCGCACCGTGTGGTGTTCATCAAAAAGTCCGCGGTCAAAGAAAGATTGCACCACATCAAAATCCTTCATCCCGATTTCCCCGGCTGCGTTAATCACCGTTTGACGGATGTGGTGAGATTTTTCTTTCAGAAGTTTATGGAGGGAAGCAATAATTTTCTTCTGAAGTTTCTCTTCTTCAAAATAAATTCTTCCGGTAACGAGGTAAGCCGATTTTCGAATGTAGGTGTCTTCGTCTGAGAAGTAATTCAGAAATGATGTGAGGCTATTTTTCTTTACAGCCGCATGAATGTTGGCTTTGATTTTGGACACCAGGTCAGTACGCTGATTTTTGGAGAGAGAATAGAACGTCATCTTTCACCTTTTCAAATATTCTGTCAATACAAAAATTCCATATATCCAAAAGCTGTAAAGAAATGTATATAAAAAACCAAACTTTACACTTTCGAAAAGATTTCCTTTGCTCTTGTTAGAATTTTTGAAAACAAGACGAAGGGCTCGGAAAAAGATCCAGTATAACATGGCAGCAAAAAGAGCAATAACAATAAAGGCAAGATTACTAAAGATCCAAAGAGCAATTGAAAGAAGAATTGCCAAAGCTATCCAGAGGAGAAAGCTGACAAGAGCACCAATGCAACCATTTTCGATATCTAAATTTAATTCTACTGGCCCTGTCGAGAAATCTGGGGTGAAGTCGGCATTTTTTACGGGGTTAGGAGCATCGGTGATTTTTCCAAGGGTATCCTTGAGTTTGATGCCTTGGTAAAGTCCAATGGAAGTAAAAATAAAAAAAGCAAATGCTAAGATGGACGTTGAAAGGAGAGAGTTTTCAAAAAATGTATGGTGAGTTCCAAGCCCCCAAAAGTAAACACCTAAAATAGTTAATGCAGTAACCCAAAGACTTATCTTAAAAACAGACTTTGACTCAACGAGTTTATAAGTTCTAATTTTTATTTTCACTTGTGATCATTTATCAACAAGCTAAACAAATTTACCACCCTATCCCATAATCCTCACCATGATTGCTGCTGCCTCCCCAAAAGGTGCCGTGCTGCCAGTCGAACCAAATGGCGTTAATAGGGCCGCTGGTGCGGTCATCAAAACGCAAGCGATAACCCATGCGCTGAAGCTCTTGTCGAACGTATGGTGGCGTGCTGTCGTGCAATAAAATGTTCCCATTTTTGGGTTCACGGTCTTCACCGCCCAGCGATAGCCGCAGTTGATCGGTGTTGATGTTCGGTGCTTCGGTTGCCTCCTGAACCGTCATTCCAAATTCAACGACATCTAAAAAGAATTGCAACAGATTTTGATCTTGCGTGTCGCCACCTTGTACTGCAAATGATAAAAATGGTTTGCCGTCTTTCAACGCCAGGGTTGGAGTAAGCGTAACGCGGGGGCGCTTACCGGGCTCCACCACATTGAATGGGTTTTCTTTCGGGTTGGTAACAAAGCTTTGCATCCGTTGGCTCATGCCGATGCCGGTTTTGCCGGCAATGCATGCGGGATTCCACCCACCGCTGGGTGTGATGCTCACCACCCAACCCTCTTTATCGGCAGCTTCCACCGAAGTGGTTCCCAAGAAAACCTGGTTCAAATATTCTTCTGATAAAGGAGATGTGTAGGTGCCCAATGATGTTTGCGCTTTTATTAAATCGCTATACGGATTAACCTTTCCTTCAAACGGGTAAGGATCACCGGGTGCAGCCTTAGCATCGTTGCGTTCCCAGTTAATCGCCTTGATTCTTTCTTTCGCATATTCTTTCGATAGCAATCCTTTCATGGGCTCTTCCGGAGCGAACGCAGGATCGCCATAATAAAAATCACGATCGGCAAATGTCAGGTTCATCACCTGGTAAAGCGTGTGAATGTAACGGGTCGAGTTAAAGCCCATCGCTTTCAAATCAAAATTCTCCAGCATGTTTAATGCCTGCAACATCATGGGCCCCTGCGTCCATTGCTGCATTTTGTACACTTCAATGCCCTTGTAGTTTACCATGAGCGGCTCTTCAATTTTTACTTTCCAATTGGCAAGATCTTGTTCGGTAATCAATCCACCTTGTTCCTGGCAACCACGCGAAAATTCTTTCGCGATATCGCCTTTATAAAAGCGATCGTACGCAGCGTAAATCGCTTCCTTGCGCGACTTCCCTTTTTTCAATGCCTGCTGTTCGGATTCAACCAGTTTCTTTAATGTTTCCAGTAAATCTTTTTGAACAAACACTTCACCGGCATGGGGAGCTTCCCTTTTTTCACCCAGGTGAGGAAGGAATACTGCTTTCGAATACGGCCATTGTTTGAGCCTTTCTTTTTCACGTTCAAAACTGTTCGCGGTTTGCGCTTCAATGGGGTAACCTTCTGCCATTTGAATGGCAGGAGCCAGCACATCTTTTAAACTCAACGTTCCATATTCGGCCAGCATCGTCATGAGACCTCCGGGGGTTCCCGGTGTTACGGCTGCCAACGGCCCGTATTGCGGAGGATAATTCATGCCCTTGCTCTTGAAGAAATCTGCGGTGGCTCCGGTTGGGGCAACACCCAGGGCGTTGATGGCAATTACTTTTTTTGTTTTCGGATTGTAAATAAGCGCCTGCGTTTCGCCACCCCAACTCAGCACATCGAACATGGTGCAAGTGGCGGCCAGCATGGCGCACGATGCGTCTACTGCATTGCCGCCTTTATTAAAAATCATGGCGCCAGCAGTAGCAGCCAACGGTTTACCGGTAATGGCCATCCAGTGCTTGCCATGGAGTGGAGGTTTTTGCGTGGTAACAGGTAAATTGTTGAACGACTGGCTGTAACTGAAATAGGATGAACAAATCAGTACAAGCGCAAATATTTTTTTCATAGGGTTAAATTTTAGTCTCCATGTGCTCTGTGCCACCTCCGTGATCTCTGTGGTTAGGATTTCTTACCACAGAGGGCACAAAGAATTCACAAAGAGTTGAATATACTTTATTTATCGATGCGTTAGAATGTTCTTTTTATAAGCAATCGTTTTTAGACGATGCAAGGAAACTGTTGCATTTGATTGCTATTTTTGAAGATATAACAAATTTGAATTATGCTGAATGAAATTAATGAAGCTACAGAGTTTATCCGGAAAAGAGGAGTTAAAAATCCGGAAGTAGGTGTGATTTTAGGAACCGGGCTGGGAAATCTTTTTACAAAAGAAATCAAGAACCCGCTGGTCATTAACTACAATGCTATTCCTCATTTTCCGACCGCCACAGTTGAATCACATAAGGGCCAACTGATTTATGGCGATGTGAAAGGCAAAAAGGTATTGGCCATGCGCGGCCGCTTTCATTATTATGAAGGCTACAACATGAAACAAATTACGTTGCCTTTACGGGTCATGAAACTGCTGGGGATTGAACACCTGCTGATTTCCAACGCAGCCGGGAATATGAATTTGAAATGGAAGAAAGGTGAGTTGATGATGATTGATGACCATATTAATCTGCAACATGATAATCCGCTTCGCGGAGAGAATTTCGAAATATTCGGCCCTCGTTTTCCGGATATGAGCCAGCCGTATTCTGAGAAATTGAATAAGAAGCTGGCAGCAATTGCAAAATCAAAAAAAATCAAATTGAACAAGGGTGTGTATGTGGGTGTGATGGGCCCCAACCTGGAAACACGTGCCGAGTATCGTTTTCTCAGAAACATGGGTGGCGATGCTGTGGGCATGAGCACGGTGCCGGAAGTGATCATCGCAAACCACATGGGTATTCCGTGTTGTGCGGTTTCGGTATTAACCGATGATTGCGATCCCGATCATTTAAAGCCCGTTAACTTTACGGAGATTGTAAAGGTTGCCAATAAGGCTGAACCAAAGCTGACTCAATTGTACGTTGAATTGATCAGGCAACTGTAAAAAGTTAGGCGGTTTGGGCTTGACATAGACCGTGGTTGTAGATGTTGATTTAACGAAAGCGTATGAGCAATGATAGAACTCATAGCAAAGAAGGCGCAGAGTCCCCGGGGCGGGAGACTCTGCGAGGACATAATCAAAATATACAGGTAGTGCAACTCTTAAAATGACTAATGATGGTTTGCAGATGTCAGACCCATGGATTACTAGTTCGGAGCGATTACAAAAAGCAGTTGGTGGGACATTAGCTGCAGAAATTAGAGCGAAAGGATATAAAAGAATTTTGTCAAATGTTTCTCCGGACGGTTCAGTGGTATTCAAGGAGCTGGATTCAACTGGAAAAGTAATAGGAGTGTTTACACCATAGAAAATGAGAACAGAGATAAAGGATAGGGGGTATTTTGAAAGATATTCCGCTGAAATTGAAATGATAATCACTCGAAGTAAAATGTGGTTATCAGAAGGAAGTATTGCACAAGAGCGAATAAAAATTGTAAAGGATGATATCCGTTCGCAATATTTGAAGCTGGCAATATTGAAATATAGTGCAGGATTCCCATTCGAAACTATTAAGGAAGCTGTTAACAATGTGCTCAATAATGTTGATAGTGATTGGGCTGGTCAGTGGAAACTAAATCATAAAGGAAAGGAGTATGATCAATATATTTTATCTGCTTACGATGAAATGCTTTGGATGTTATCTCTCGGTTACTTGGTAGATGTATCAAATGAAGCTTTTGGGAAGCTGGTGAATCTAATTGACCGAGATCAAGTGAAAGATTTTTTATTTGAATTTATCATAAGAACAAAAGTTGCAGACCGACCTATCCTAAGCGCGGAAAGCTATAGGGATTTTTTTGGCGTGCCCAAAGTTTTTGAAAAACTTAGACAAGCAATATCAGAAGCGGATAAGTCCAAATCAGAAAAATTGATACATGATTTTATTAGTAAGGATTGGTACAAAAACCACAAGGATGCCGGTTGGTACAACGCGCACAAGAGCAAACATGATGTATTTTACGGCTACTGGAGCTTTGAAACTGCAGCGGTGGTAAAAATCATGAGCTTGGATGAAACGAAATTCATTGATTGTCAATACTATCCAAAAGATTTAGTTAAATGATGAAGGACTCTAAATAAACTCGAGGTCACTAGTAATGAAATACGCTGTATTAACAACTTTAGTTCTCACAACACTCCTGTGCTCTGCCCAACAGAAAGCACTTGACCCCCCCTGGCCCCCCTGGCGCGGATGTTGTGCGTGGGCAAGCGTGTGAGATCATCCGTGCCTTGGTAAACTTAATGCCGAATGAGTGAAAAATATAAAATACGAGATCAAAACAAGCTGTACTTCACA
>JBAQPU010000038.1:0-14881 GCA_049306095.1 Cyclobacteriaceae bacterium | reverse complement strand
GACCCTACACCTACCCCGAAGGTCGGATTGACATTCCTTCTCATACCAGTAGGCAGGGCGCTGTAAAGTACACCGATTACTCCATTGGAAAATTTATTAAAGATGCTTCGGGGAAAAGCTGGTTTCGCAACACCGTTTTTGTAATTGTGGCCGATCATTGCGCTTCCAGTGCAGGAAAAACAGAACTTCCCATTAACAAATACCACATCCCCATGTTGATCTATTCTCCCGGGAATATTATGCCCGGAAAAATGGACCGGCTCATGAGCCAGATTGATGTGGGGCCTACCCTTCTGGGCCTTTTAAACTTTTCGTATACCAGTAAATTTTACGGTTACGATATCTTTCGGTTGGAGCCCGGCCGCGAAAGAGCTTTTATCAGTACGTACCAAAGTCTCGGGTACATCAAAGGCGATCGATTAGTCATTCTGTCGCCACAATTAAAAGTTGAAACATTTTTAGTTTCAGGCAAAGAGCAAACGAAAACAGAAAATGACCAGCAATTGGTTGACGAGGCTATTGCGTGGTATCAAACTGCCAGCTATTCGTTTGCCAACGGTTTGATGAAATAGGATTGCTTTCATCTTTATCAAAATCGTCTTGGAGGTGTGGTAAGATTCTTCGCTTCGCTCAGAATGACAGGGAAACGAAAAGATTCTCCGCTTTGCTCAGAATGACAATGAAGCTTACCGGCTCTTCAACTCTCGCATCGCGTTAGAAAACGCAACCTTAATTTCCTGACCGGATTGATGGTGCTGGTTCTTCACCACCCATTTTCCGTTTACAATTGTCCCAAGGTTGCGGCTGGAATCGGAAGTATAAATAATTGAGGCCAGCCTGTTTTTTTCAGAGGTGTCGGCCAATAAGTGTGTGCCCGCATTGATCACAAGGGCATCCAACGATTGGCCGATTTCAAAATGATCGGATGATTTTCTACCCATCGCAGCCCTTCCTTGTTGCACCGACTCATTCACAAAATAATGTGCGGCATCTCCGCCCACGGTATTTCGCATATTCGTTACCAGGCGTTGCCGGTAGTCAATCATCCTGAATTCTTCAAACGGATTCAATCCAATATGGCTGTCGGTACCAATGCACCACTTTCCGCCAAGCCGGATGTACTCTTTCATTCTGAAAATTCCATCGCCCAGGTTTCCTTCGGTTGACGGGCACAACACCACGTTGGCTTTGGATGTTGCCAGGTTTTTCAGTTCATCATTATCGAGATGGGTGGAATGCACCAAATGAAAGCGCTCGTTTACCGGAAGATTTTCCAGCAACCATTGCATGGGCCGCTTTTTACAGTGTGAAAGGCAATCGGCTATTTCCTTTTTCTGCTCCGATACATGAATATGGAAGGGAATATTTTTGGGTCCGTTGTTGTATGTGGTAATGATATCATTCAAATCAACCGCCCGAAGAGAGTGAACACTAAATCCCAATTGGGCGTGTGGTTGGTTTTGAATTGCGTGGGCTGAGTCATCCAGTAACTGAAAATACTCATCCACTGTTTTTGAAATGAAGCGCCTTTGTCGTGGCTGCGGATCAAGCCCAAAACCTCCCTTCTGATAAAAAACAGGAACCAAGGTGATTTTTATTCCAGCCGACTTCGCGGCTGCCACCACCCGTTCGCCCATCTCAGCAAGGTTATTATAATGCTTGCCATCTTTATCGTGGTGCAGATAATGAAATTCGGCCACATGTGTATAGCCATGCCGAACCATCTCGGCATACAGCATAGCGGCAATTGCTTCGGCCTGATCTGGATTAACCGACAGGGCACACTTGTACATTTCTTCCCGCCACGTCCAAAAATCGTCATCCATGCCGGTAGGATGATTTTCAGCTAAGCCGGCCATCGCATATTGAAAGGCATGAGAATGGGCATTTTGAAATCCGGGCAAGGCCAACCCATTAACCGACTCAACAGCGATGGATTTTTCGGGCGGGTTTTCTGATAAATACTGAATGGTTCCGTTTTCATCAACCCCAACATATGCAGGTGAGAGCCAACCCCTTTTTTGCAAAAGGGATTTGAATTGGAAGTATTTTAAAGTTCCCTCACCCCTGCCCCTCTCCCTAGGGAGAGGGGTGTCCGAAGGACGGGGTGAGGGACTACCAGAAATTTTCTCGCGTGCTTTATTCCCAATTTCTTCCAACACTTCCTTTGTCCTGTTCACTACGTCATCATTTGAAAACCGAATGATTTCAATTCCAAACTCCATCAAAAAAGAAGTTTGCTGCTCGTCATACGCTGCAACTTCCTTAAGAGAATGTATTTTCCCATCCAGCTCAATTCCAAGTTTTAGCTGGTCGCAATAGAAATCCAAAATAAAACCTTCCATTGGTTGTTGGCGCCTGAATTTAAGATTTTCAAATTGGCGATTTCGAAGAGCCGCCCATAGGATTTCCTCAGCCCCGGTCGAGCCTTTTCGCAATTGTCTCGCATTGCTCAAAAGTGCATCAGAAACTTTTTCTCGCGGCCATTCTCTCATATTCATTTTAATCAAAATGTTTTGAGCCGTCAGACCGCTTTATGCTTGCGATAGCAGCGGCCAGACGGCTTTGATTCTTCGTTTAAGTACACAGGCGGACTATCGTATAATCTAATCTCCCGAAAACGTTTCAATCAACCCATTAAACGTTCTTTTCAGTACTTCACGCATCTTATTTGCTCTCCCCTCGTCCAACCTCTTTTCGGTGTCGTCCATGTAATTCACTTTCGTCATTTCTAACTGCAACGCGTGTTGATTTTCAGATGGTCTTCCAAAATGACGGGTAATATAACCGCCTTTGAACGGATAATTATGACTAAACGTATACCCTCCCGTTTCTAAACTTTTAATCGCTGTTTCAATTAATCCCGGTGAAGCTGAAGTTCCATCTGCATCTCCTAGAATTAAATCAGGAAATTTTTCTTTGTGGATTGTTGGTACCTGTTGCCTGATGGAATGGCAATCCCACAGCAACACCTTTCCAAATTTTGCTTTAAGGTCTTGCAACAGCTCGTTGATTTTTTGATGGTAGGGGTTATAATACCGTTCTACTCTTCTTGTCACCTCTTCATCTCCTACTTCCATCCTTCCATCCCGATATATCGGTTCACCAAAAAAAGTGGTGGTGGGACAAAGCGCTGTGATAATTCTTCCGTCTGAGTAGAGGGGCTTGCTTTCCGGATCGCGATTCAAATCAATCACCCAGCGGCTGTACCTGGCATGGATCATGGTAATTCCCATGGCCGGAACAAAATTATAGAGTTGGTGTACAAACCAATCGGTATCATCTGGCGCTTGCGCCAGCGTTGGGTGATAGGCTGATGTTAGTTCGTCAGGGAATGCTGTTCCGCAGTGGGGAACACTCAGCAAGATGGGAACATGACCAGAGGTTGGGGGAAGAATAGTAAATGGCTGCACGGTTAACGCTTTCTTTTTTGAAGTTCATTCAATGCATCCTCGGCCTGCTGGCGATGCCTTTCTGAATCGCTCAGGGTCTTCTCCAATTCTTCTCTCATCTTTTCAATCCGTTGGCCGGCCTCCTCGGCATCAATTATAGCTTCTTCGTACTTCGTTTGCAGTTCCGATTTTTCAGCATCCAGCTTCTCTGCCTTATCGTGGGAATAAAATGCAAAGACCAACGAAACAAGCAGGAAAAATCCTAACAGGTATGTTGTCATTTTTGAGTTCATATAAAAAAGTTTTTAGTTCCCTTTCAATGCCCGTTCAAGCTCGGCATTCTTCGCTTTCAGGGCGGCCTTCACACTGTCGAGCCGAACTTCGTATTCCATTAATTCTATCCGGGCTTCCGTTGCCCTTCGGTGCTGCACCATTCCATAAATCAAAGAGCCTCCACTAATTACAAACAGAAACACATTCCATAAAGCTTTAAAGGTTTTCTTGCTTTTCATCTTTATTGGCCGGTTCGTACCAAAGTTAGAATATCTTCTACATACTCTCGCGAATTAGACAAGCGGGGCACCTTATTCTGGCCGCCTAATTTACCTCTCTTTTTCATCCATTGATAGAACGTTCCCTGTGGCACATCGTGAACAACCGGCATGACAAGTGCCAGGTCATGCGCTCGTTTGGCATCATAATCGGAATTGATGCTGCGCAACGTGGCATCCAGGGTGTGTGTAAATTCAGTCAATTTTTTGGGTTTTGCTTTAAACTCTATAATCCACTCATGTCCCCCTTTTTTGCCTTCCTGCAAATACACCGGGGCTGCTGTGAAATTATCGATAACCGCTCCGGTAGCTTCACACGCCTGGCTGATGGCCGCCTCGGCATTTTCAACAATCACTTCCTCACCGAAGGCATTCATAAAATGTTTGGTCCGACCCGAAATTTTAATCCGGTAAGGTGATAACGATGTAAACTTAATGGTATCGCCAATGTTGTAGCGCCATAAGCCTGCATTTGTGCTGATCACCATCACATAATTTTTTCCCAATTCAACTTCACTCAGCCGGATCGCTTTCGGATTTTTATTTCCAAATTCATCCATTGGAATGAACTCATAAAAAATTCCGTAGTCGAGCATCAGCAACAATTCTTCTGACCCCCTCTGATCCTGAATACCGAAAAACCCTTCGCTGGCATTGTAGGTTTCCCAATAGTTCATTCGTTTATCGGGAATAAGCGTGTTGAAAAGCGTTTTATAGGGCTTAAAGGAAACAGCTCCATGAAAAAACACCTCAAGGTTTGGCCACACTTCCGTGATGGTTTTCTTCTTTTGAATTTCCAGGATGCGCTGCAGCAACAATACTGTCCAGGTGGGCACACCCGACATGCTGGTAACATTAACGTCAATTGTTTCGCGGGCCAGCTTTTCAATTTTTTCTTCCCAATTGGTCATCAGCGCTGTATTTAAACTGGGTGTTCGAATGAACTCTGCCCATTGCGGAAGATTTTGCATGATGACGGCTGAAACATCTCCATAAAAGGATGAAGCCGAAGGATCATTTTCGTTTAGCTGATAGCTCCCTCCTACGGCCAGACCTTTTCCATCAAAAATTTTTGTGTCCGGGTAGTTGTTGACATAAATGGAAAGCATGTCCTTACCCCCTTTGAAGTGGCAATCTTCAAGGGCCTCGGGCGATACAGGAATAAACTTGCTTCGCGCATTGGTTGTACCTGATGATTTCGAGAACCATTTAATTTCTGATGGCCACAAAATATTTTGCTCACCACGCATGAGGCGGTCGATGTACGGAAAAATTTCTTCATACGTGGATACCGGAACACGATCGTGGAATTGATCATGCCGATCAATGGAAGCAAAATCGTATTTCCTTCCTACCTCAGTGCCTTTGGCTGTTTGCAGCAGTTTCTTCAGCAACTCCTCCTGCACTTCATGCGGATATTTGATGAAGAGTTCGATCTGATGAATTCGTTTCTTCATCACCCAGGTGAGGATGGAGTTGATTAGGCCCATAGAAATTCTAAAATACGAATTTCAAAATTACAAACCTTCTACCGGGTTACCGCGGAGCGTGCTTAAAGGTAGTTTTCCTGGGTGGTAATTTTTGCCCTGCGCAGTTCAAAGTTCTGTCCCAGATATACTTTGCGCACCTGTGGATCGTTGGCGAGGTCTTCGGCTGTTCCCGACTTAAATAGTTTCCCATCCACCATCAGGTAAGCCCTGTCGGTAATCGAAAGGGTTTCGTCCACATTATGGTCGGTAATCAAAATCCCGATGTTTTTGCTTTTCAGTCTGGAGACGATGGTTTGAATTTCTTCTACCGCAATGGGGTCAACTCCGGCAAAGGGTTCATCGAGCAGGACAAATTTAGGATCAACAGCCAGCGCCCGTGCAATCTCTGTTCTTCTTCGCTCGCCACCCGAAAGCGACATGCCCAGGTTTTTTCTTACTTTTTGCAGACTGAACTCCTCCAGTAATTGATCCACTTTTTCTTTGCGTTGTTGCTTGGAATAGTTTCGCATCTCCAACACGGCAAGAATATTTTCTTCTACTGTAAGCTTGCGGAAGACCGAGGCTTCCTGTGCGAGATAGCCGAGTCCTCTTTTCGCACGCTGGTACATGGGCAGTTGGGTGATCTCTTCATTCTCTAAAAAAATTTTGCCTTCGTTTGGTTTAATAAGTCCCACAATCATGTAGAACGAGGTTGTTTTTCCCGCGCCATTAGGGCCGAGCAGTCCTACAATTTCTCCCTGAGCCACTTGTACCGAAACATGGTTCACTACGGTGCGCGTCTTATACTTTTTTACAAGATTTTCAGCTCTCAGGATCATGCAGCAAGTTTAGTCAAATTTAATATCCTTGATTCGCAACTGAACAGAAGTGTTGCCATTATATTGATTCTCTTCAATGGTAAACGCAATCCGAAACGTGTCGCCTGTGGCAAGGCGCTCGTAATAATCGGCCAAATCAAATGCCACTGTCTGAAAAACATTTTCGCTTCCTTCTTGCGCTGCCAGAAACCGAATGTGTCTTTCCTTAAAATTAGAAAGTGAATTTGCCACATAAACATTTTTTGCTTCAAAAACAGGCTTTTGATTCTCTGGTCCAAAGGGAGCCATTTGTTTTAAAATGTTGATGAACTTCGGTGTGATCGCATCAAACTGTATTGGCAGGTCGATCTCAACGGAAGGTGTGAGCATGTCAGATGTTATGGTGGCTGACACCACTTCTTCAAATCGCTGCTGGAATGCCTCCAGATTTTCTTTTTGCATCGTCAGGCCGGCTGCATATTTATGGCCTCCGAATTTTTCAAGCAAGTCGCTGCAGCCGAGGATGGCCTGGTATAAATCAAAACCATTCACGCTGCGTGCCGAGCCTGTTATTTTATCGTTTGATTCTGTCAGGATCACGGTTGGCTTGTAGTATTTTTCGATACACCGAGCAGCAACTATGCCAATTACGCCTTTGTGCCAGGTGTTTTTAAATAAAACAGTAGATTTTGCCAGCCGTAAATTCTCATTGTTGCCAATCATGGCCAGGGCTTCCTCTGTGGTATCAATATCAAATTGCCTGCGCAGGTCGTTTTTCAAATTGATTTTCTCGGCCAGTGTAAGTGCTGCTTCTTCCGATTGGGCGATCAGCAGTTCAACGGCCGCGCTGGCATGTGCAACACGGCCTGCGGCATTGATGCGGGGACCCAATGTAAATACGATACCGGAAACATCAAGCTCATTCTTCAATTGCGAAATTTCCTTCAGCGCTTTTAATCCGGGAATGGGGTTCTCATTCAGCTTCTTCAATCCAAAATGAGTGAGTATCCTGTTTTCACCGGTAATCGGAACAATATCAGAGGCAATGCTCACTGCAACGAGGTCAAGAAAATCAAACACTTCCTGTTCATCGCGGTGTTGCCGCGCAAATGCCTGAATTAACTTAAAGCCTAATCCGCAACCACTCAATTCATTGTAAGGATACCCACAGTCTTTTTGTTTAGGATCCAGTACGGCAACGGCATTCGGAATTTTTTCATCGGGTAAATGATGATCGCAGATGATAAAATCGATTCCTTTATGGTCGGCCAGCATCACCATGTCTGATGCTTTAATCCCGCAATCCAACGCAATAATAAGTGTGTAACCGTTTTCTTCCGCCCACTCCACGCCTGCTTGCGAAACCCCGTAGCCTTCTTTGTTCCGATCAGGAATATAAATTTCACAATGCGAATAAAAACGATGCAGGTAACTGTACACCAATGCAACGGCTGTTGTGCCGTCTACATCATAATCGCCATACACGAGAATTTTTTCCGCTGTATCAATCGCTTGCTTCAGCCGGTCGACTGCGCGGTGCATGTCTTTCATTAAAAAGGGATCATGCAAATGATTTAATGACGGGCGAAAAAAGTCTTTAGCGGAAGCAAAGTTTTCAATGCCTCGCTGAAGCAGCACGGCCGACAGATAGGGATTTACATTAATCTCCTCCGAAAGATTTTTGATTCGGTCGGGTGTGGGGTGCGTTTTGTAAATCCACCGTTTGTTCATGATCAATTCTGTATGATCGTAAATTTTCCGTATTTCCCTAATTGACCATCGGTACCTTCACGACCAGGCACACCTAACTTTCCATTTCTTTTTGAAGGTCCCGACCCTGCTGCACCCGGATAGCCTCCTCTCCCTCCTTTTCCAAACCGTCCTCCCTGAATTTTCAGGTTGAGATTTTTATTTAACAGATCATTTAACCCGGGCGGACAATGGACGGTTAACGTACCCCCTTCACCTCCATCTCCTCCGTTTCCACCATCTCCTCCTACGCCTCCGCTTCCGCCATTACAGTGCACGGTTCCTGATGTCCCGCTTCCTCCTTCTCCGCCCATTCCGCCTTCACCGCCATCGCCACCATGCAAATCAATTTTCAAAGATTCTTTCATGGTTACCTGATCAAGGTATAGAAAAAGATTTACACCCCACGTTCCATCCAATCCTCTTCCTCCCGGTGTTCCGTTTCCGCCATTCCTACAGGGGCCAATGAACGAATCTCCCGGTCGGCCTGTTCTTCCCTTTTTTCCATGCGTGCCTCTGCCGATAATTGAACAGTGCTTTCCAACCACGAGCACTTTGGTGTGAAGAAAATTTTCGCGCTTCAGGGGATTTAACACAATGGTGGCAGAGTCTTCCAGGATTAGAGTATCGGCTACTACAATATCGGTTTGATCAAACAAGTACTCTTGGTTTTTCTTTACTATAAGTTTATTGATATGTACCTGCGCATACCCGAACGAATACGCTGCTATCCAAACCAATAAACCAGCCAGTTGCTTTTTCATTATCCAGCAAAAGTAACCCGATTCGCATGGATACAAAACAAAGAACCCCGACATATTCGGGGCTCATTGTTTTCTTTCGTAAAGATTATTTGTTACTCTTTCGTTCCTTCAGTTTTTTCGGCTGGAGGTTGTGGTTTGTCGCTAATTACTCCTTCCAACACATCTTTAATTTCCACGCGTTGGCCATCACGGTATGGAACGATCCAGGCATCTTTCACGCCCATGTCGCGCATATATTTCTTAAAGGTATCGGCTTCCCAATAATCGCGGAACACTCCGATGGTTAACCGTTGCTCTGCCTTTTCGGTGCCCGCGGCTTCACCGCCAAAGTTCGGGTTGTTTTCGAAATACTTGGAGAGATCTTTATTCTTAAAAGCACCAATCTGAACTTTAAACACCACGCCTTTTGAAAAATCCATAGGATTGATTGCGGCCGGTGCCTGTTTTAGTTGTGCGATCTCTGCGCGTGCGGCTGTTAATTCTCCGCGAGCCTGTGAGAGTTGATCTTCCAATTCAGCAATGCGTGCATCTTTATCGCTGTTGCTGGTTTGTAGTTGTTTCACCTGATTGTTCAGCGTAACTACCTGGGCATCGGCAGCCTGCTTTTCCTCGGTAAGCTGTTTAAGGGCTTCGGGGTTGCCCTTAAATTCTTTGGCTTTCTTTTTCCACTCTTTTTTCTCTTGCTTGGAGAGCTGGGCGAAAGTTTGAGTGCCCGCAAAAAGTAAAACCAGACAGAAAAATAGTGTTAGTTTTTTCATTCGGTTATGGTTAAAATCTTACTAAAAGTACAAAATATTTCGAAAATCCTATTTTTCGAGGCTTCCAACCATCTTTTCGGGTCGTACCCACTCGTCAAACTGTGCTGAGGTTAACAGCCCCAACTCAATGGCCGCCTCGCGCAACGTTTTGTTTTCCTTGTGTGCCTTCTTGGCAATCTTGGCTGCATTTTCATATCCAATATGGGTGTTCAACGAGGTAACAAGCATCAATGAGTTTTCCATGTGTTGCTTAATAACCGGCAGGTTCGGTTCAATTCCTTCGGCACATTTATCGGTGAACGAAACACAGGCGTCACCAATCAACCGAGCACTTTGTAACACGTTGGCCGCAATCACCGGTTTAAACACGTTCAGTTCAAAATGGCCAGTAGCGCCTCCAACCGAAACAGCCACATCGTTGCCGATTACCTGAGCACACACCATTGACAGCGCTTCGGGCTGGGTTGGGTTCACTTTCCCGGGCATAATGGATGACCCCGGTTCGTTATCGGGAATAATAATTTCTCCAATACCACTGCGCGGGCCGGAACTTAACATGCGAATGTCATTCGCTACTTTCATCAACGCTACGGCCGCTCTCTTCAATGCTCCTGATAATTCCACCATGGCATCGTGCGCGGCAAGCGCTTCAAATTTATTTGGCGCGGTAATGAACGGATAGCCCGTAAGCTCAGCAATTTTTTTGGCAACCAACACATCGTAACCTTTCGGTGTATTTAAGCCGGTTCCAACCGCTGTACCGCCCAGAGCCAGTTCACGGACAGCCTCGAGCGCGTTTTTAATTGCCCTCATGCTGTTATCGATCTGCTGAACGTAGCCTGAAAATTCCTGGCCTAATGTTAATGGCGTGGCATCCATAAAATGGGTTCGGCCGGTCTTTACAATATTCTTATACTCACTTACCTTTTTTGAAAGCGTGTCTCTCAATTTTTTCATTCCCGGTAGTGTAATTTCCATGACCTGTTTATAGGCGGCTATGTGCATAGCCGTAGGAAATGTGTCGTTGGAAGATTGGGATTTGTTTACGTCATCGTTGGGATGAAGCGCTTTCTTTTCATCGGTAAGTTTACCCCCGGTGGCAACGTGTGCACGATAGGCAACTACTTCATTTACATTCATGTTACTTTGTGTGCCTGAACCGGTTTGCCAGATCACCAGCGGAAACTGATCATCCAGTTTGCCGGCAATAATTTCATCACACGTTTTGCTGATCAGTTCTTTCTTATCTGCTGCCAATACCCCCAGTTCATGGTTGGCCATGGCAGCCGCTTTTTTTAAATACCCAAATGCGTAAATAATTTCTTTGGGCATACTGGCTTCCGGTCCGATCTTAAAATTGTTGCGGGAACGTTCCGTTTGTGCTCCCCAATATTTATCGGCTGGTACCTGTACCTCGCCCATGGTATCTTTTTCGATGCGGTAACTCATGTTGCTATTATTAATTGTGTAGCCAAAGGTAATGCTAGAAGCCATCTCAAAAATAGATTTTAGTGGATTTTCAAGTATTTGGCCATTAGGCAAGGCGGCTTTTGAAGCTCATACTGGAAGTAGTCTGGGCAAAAAAGCCAACGAAGCATAATGGACAAAGACATAGAAAATCCGCAAAAGGTATTTTTGAGATGGCTTCTAATGTGTTGATGGTCAATTAGCCGATTCACCAATTTTAACCTGATTGCGTGAAGGGATTCGTTTATGATTTACGAGTCGGATGGTCTCAGGCTGAACATGGTCAGTTCAAAAGTGTATACCTCAGATATTTCTTTTGCACATACCCGAATCAGCTCATTGGCAAATGAACAATTCAATTATTCCCGTCCTTTTTAAAATACTTGTCTTCATCAAACACCTCACCCTCCTCTTCTTCAATGGACTTTGGAATATCGGCTATCTCTAAAATTTTAAATTCGGTACGTCTGTTCTTCTGACGGCCAACCGGATTATCGGTACCGTTTGGATTTGTGTTGCGGGCGATTGGTTTTCGTTCACCGTATCCTTTTGCCACCAGGCGATCGGGCGCAATTCCGTGGCGAACGATATACTCCACTGCGGCATCGGCACGCTTTTGTGAAAGCCAGTCGTTATACTCTTCAGTATCTACGCTGTCGGTGTGAGAACTCAGTTCAATTTTAATTTCCGGATTATCAATTAACAACTGAACAAGTTTGTCCAGTTCAGTGGCCGCATCCTGCCGGATATCAAATTTGTTGAAATCATAATAAATGTTTTCTAACACGAAAATTTTGTTGAGCTCAATCTTATCCAGCACCAGAATCGTATCCAGGGTAATGTTCGTTACCAGGTCTTTTAATGTTTTGGGATCAACCGATTTCCCCTTAGTAGTATATCCCTGGCGCTTCACCAGGTATCCGTCTACCTCTCCCGTCAGATTATAATCTTCATTTTCGTATACACGAAACAAAAACTTTCCATCTGTTCCGGTAACATAATCCAGCATAACATTATTATTGGCATCAATCAGTGCCACTTTTGTGTTGGGAAGTATCTGAAGCTTCCCTTCCTTATCGGGGGTGTAGGTCACTCCTGCCAAATAGTAGTTGACAACCCTCAGGTCAGGATCTTCATTCACAAAGGTGTATACGTCATCATCTCCTTTTCCTCCTTCACGATTGGAGGTAAAGAATCCGCGATCGGGTTTCACCAAAAAAATTCCAAAATCATCTCCGGTTGAATTCACCGGCTCTCCCAAATTTTCAATGGACGTTTTCCCGCTTGCACGTTTCACAACAAACAAATCGAGGCCGCCAAAACCCGGATGGGTATCGGAAGAGAAATAAAGTTTGGCGTCTTCGGCAACATACGGGAAGAGTTCATTTCCTGATGTATTGATTTCGGGGCCCAGGTTGCGAACCCGTGAAAATCTCCCGCGCGAATCCATTTGGGCTGCATAAATATCGGTACCGCCATACCCCCCCGCTCGGTTGGAAGCAAAGTACAAGGTGCGGCCATCCGGACTAAAGGCCGGGGTAGAATCCCACGACTTTGGGCTGTTCACGCTTCCGGTAATAATTTGGGGTTCTCCCCAAACTCCGTTTCTGTACCGGGCCAGGTACAAATCAACATCGTCACCGCCTTTGCGCTTGCCGGTATTGCCTTTTCCAAACACCATAATTTTCCCGTCAGGAGAAAAAGTGATGCAGCCATTGTTTACATTTTCTGAATTAATGTTAGACGGAAGCTGTGCCAGGGTGGCCATATCTACATTGGCTCCGCGTGATGAAACCTTGTACAAATTTGTAAACGGTGTACCTGTTGCTTCGTAAATCTTTCCGTTGCCGCGAGAGGAGGTATAGTATAGTTCATTGTTGAGGAAAGAGGGTGCATATTCGCTGGCCGGTGTGTTCAGCAATTCAAGGTTTTTGATCCTGTAATAATTTGGGTGCTGCCTTAATGTGCTGAGGTATTCCAGTCCGTTCAGCTCTGCGTTGGCGCGATCTTTAATTGCCTCATTCGTAGTTCGGCCTTGCAGTTCTTGCAGTACTTTTTTAGCCTCTTCATATTTCGCGTTTGCCTTTAATGATTGCGCATAGTAATACTGGATTGTGTCCTTATCAATTCCGCTTCCGCCTGCTTTCGCATAATACTCTTCCGCCTCTTTCAGGCGATTGGAGAGCCGGTACGATTCAGCAATAAAATAGTTGGTCTTTTTGGGTTCGCGGCCTTTCGCCCTTTTGAACAACCCTATCGCATTTTGATATTCTCCATTATTAAAAGCTTTAGTGGCCTTTCTTTCGGTACTGCAGGAGGCTATCAGTGCACCGAGAACTAAAAATCCGATCGTTATGCTTACTCTGTCCATCAATCTTAAAGCTACAAAAAAGTACCTTTTTAATTATACCGCAATTTTGATCAGGCCTGCATGGCAGTAGGCAAGTAGCGCTTCAGCCAGGTTTGACTGGCCGGAACTATCCACTTGGTCGCTAATTCACCTTTAGTATTGAGCACATTATTAAAGGTAAGCGTATCCCGTTTCCAGATTCCCTGTTCAAGAGTCTTCAAAAGATCACTTTGATTCACAACCAAAACTGGGTCTTTGAAAAATGCAACCTTCGTTCGATCGAACAGATCCAACTTAAATTGTCTGTCTATTTGTTGCATCGTTCTCATCGCTCCGTCAATAGAACATCCACTTGCCTGTTCAAAACTCTCATCAGCCGCCAGTACAATAAACTGATCGTGAAAGATCCTGAATGATGTTTTAAGCGGAACACCATGCGCTGCCCACTGGTGTGTAAACGCTAAAAGCATTTCTGAAATTGTATTTCTCTCGGATTCTGTAAACTTCCTGCCTGCCTGGTAAACCCATATCCGTGAGGAGTCCTCTAATGAATCAAATGGTACGTACATCGCTTAATTATCAATTATCAATGGACAATTAGCCAATTATAGTCGTCATAGGCTAATTGGCAAATCAGCACATTAACCCAAACCTTTTGCCTCGGCTATTAGTTCGGCCAGGTCTTTTACCGTTACATCGCTTTCTCGTTCCTTGCTTTTCACTCCATCGCTCATCATCGTCATACAAAATGGACAAGCAACAGCAATGGTCGTGGCGCCCGTTGCCAGGGCTTCCTCGGTGCGCTCCACATTAATTTCTTTTTTTCCTTTCTCGGCATCCTTAAACATCTGGGCTCCTCCCGCACCACAGCACAGTCCGGTTGTGCGGCAACGTTTCATTTCAACCAGGTCGGCATCCAGTGCTTCTAAGACAGCGCGCGGTGCTTCATAAATATTGTTGGCCCTGCCGAGATAACAGGAATCGTGGTAGGTAATTTTCTTTCCTTTGAACGATCCTCCTCCCTCCAGTTTTATTTTTCCATCGTTGATCAATTGTTGCAAAAAGGTTGAGTGATGGATCACTTCATAGTTTCCGCCCAGCTCCGGATATTCATTCTTCAGCGTATTAAAACAATGTGGACAAGCAGTTACGATTTTCTTTATTCCATACCCATTCAATACCTGAATGTTGCTCATGGCCTGCATTTGAAATAGAAATTCGTTGCCGGCCCTGCGCGCAGGATCTCCGGTGCAACTTTCTTCTGTTCCCAGCACGGCAAATTTCACCTTTACTTCGTTCAGAATTTTAACAAAAGCTCTTGTTACTCGTTTGTAGCGATCATCAAAAGAACCGGCACAACCAACCCAGAACAATATTTCGGGTGATTCTCCCTTTGCGCTTAGCTCAGCTACTGTTGATACGTTCATTTTATTCAGGGTATAAATTCGTTACTTAATCTTTAGACCAGTTGAAGCGATCGCTGGGAGAAAATTTCCAGGGAGCAAAGTTTGTTTCCACGTTTTGGAACATCGCATTCCACGATGCCGGTGAGCCCGATTCTTC
>JBAQPU010000037.1:0-67001 GCA_049306095.1 Cyclobacteriaceae bacterium | reverse complement strand
GGTTTGTGGTAGGGAAGAGTCGGGTCTGCATAGAACTCAATCATTCCCCGAGGGGCATGAACCGAGCCTGAAATTTTTCCATTTTGCTGTAATTCCTCGCTTTCCCGAATGTCAATGAGTACAGTTCCTTTTTTTGATAGTTCTTCCTTAACCTGAAGCGGGGAAAGATTTTCGATTTCCTTTTTAGCTTCCTTAACTAGGTCAGTTGCTGATTTTTGTGTCATCATGGTTTGGTCTTTTATTGGTGAAGCATTCTTACTTAAGCAACTGCACAATTGGTTTGATCCTGCTGATTGCCTGGATTAAATTACAGAAAATACCAACAAAAAACCCCCTGGGTTACCGGGGGGCTTATTGTTAAGCTTTGTTTAAAGCCGGCCATTACATGCCTGATCCGCTTCCTTCGCCACCACCAAACAGGGTTGGAGCAGGAGCAGGGGCCACAGGCTGTGGAGCCGGTGCCGGAGCTGGCTTCACCACTTTTTTAGCGGCAACCTTTTTCTTAGGTGCAGCCTTTTTCTTTTTAGGAGCAGCCTTCTTTACCGATTTTTTGCCTGCCTTTTTAGCAGATTTCTTCGCAGCCTTCTTAGCTGGTTTTGCTTTTGATTTTTTAGCAACTTTTTTCTTCTTAGCCATAGCAAAGTTTATTTAAGGGCGAAAAGTTACGCAATTCTATACGTACCAAAGCAAGGGTTACAACGAAAATTTTTTAACTCGATTTTTGGTTAGCGATTTCTTCCCGCGTTTCTTCGTGGGTAGCCTTCCGACTTGCCCTCGCTACCATACCCGCCTCTGTTGCCGCGCTCCCCCGAACCTTTTCTTTCGTTTCTTCCCCGACCACCACTTCGCTGACCGCTTACACTGCGGTCACGTGAAGAGCCATGTCCGCGTTCATTTCTGCCACGGTTCTCTCTGCCCAAATCGCCACGTTCCCGGCTTCTGCCACCTGATTTTTGTTCGGTTAGCTCAACCCGTACGGATCGTCCGCCAAACTCCATTCCTTCAAAACCTTTGTTGATATCCTGGCTTTTTTCCTTATCAATTTCAAAGAAGGAGTAGGCACCCTTCAGGTCAATTTTACCTACATTTTTCTTGGTTACTCCACAGCAATCGTCTAGTAACTCCAGCAGAGTTGGTACATCCAGGTCATCCATTTTGCCCAGGTTAATGAAGAATCGATCACCGGTTGAATATCGTTCTGATCCGCGGTCGTTGCCTTTACTTTCACCATTCAAATCGGGGGCGTTGCGGTAATATTCCAGGAATCGGTTGAATTCTATGGACGCAAATCGCTTAATCAATTCGTCCTTCGATAGATCCTTAAGTTCCTCATAAACAGCTGGTAAAAACTCGGCAATTTCTTTTTCATTTACCTTCACTTCATGCACCCTGTGCATGAGGGCTAGCAATTGTTTTTGACATACCTCCTGACCGGTGGGTACAGCAATCTTCACAAAGGTGGTTTTTAAGATTTTCTCTATCTGCCTGAGTTTACCTGTTTCGCGACTGGTTACCATGGCGATGGAAATGCCTTTCCTGCCGGCACGGGCTGTTCGCCCGCTGCGGTGAGTATAAAATTCCATTTCGTCTGGGATGTTCAGGTGGATAACATGGGTAATATTATCGACATCAATACCCCTGGCGGCCACATCGGTGGCAACCAGTATCTGAACAGAACGCTGGCGAAATTTCATCATCACGCGATCGCGCTGAGCCTGGTTCAGGTCGCCATGGAGGGCATCGGCATTGTAGCCGTCTTTCATCAGATTTTCGGCTACCCGCTGGGTGTCAATCCGGGTGCGGCAAAAAATTAATCCGAAGATGTCGGGATTAAAATCAAGGATGCGCTTAAGGGCACTATACTTATCGCGCTCGTGTACAACAACATACTGGTGTTCAATGTTTGTATTGCCTGCGTTCTTATCACCTACGGTTATCTCTTCCGGATCACTCATGTAGTTTTTGGCAATGGCACGCACTTCTTTCGGCATGGTAGCAGAAAAAAGCCAGGTAATTTTTGTATCGGGTGTGGTTGATAGAATCTCGTCAATGTCTTCCTTGAAGCCCATGTTCAGCATTTCATCGGCTTCATCCAATACCACGAATCGAATGGTAGACAGGTTGACGGCTTTCTTTCCGATGAGGTCAATTAACCGGCCGGGTGTGGCTACGATGATTTGAGCTCCCCGTTTTACTTTTCTTATCTGCTCGCTGATGCTGGCACCTCCATAAACAGCAACAATGTTTAGTTTCTTGAATCGCTCGGTAAAGTTTTCGAGGTCGCTTACAATTTGTAAGCCGAGTTCGCGGGTGGGTGCGAGTACAAGGGCTTGCGTTTCTTTTGAGTCGTCATCTACCAGGTCCAGTAAAGGCAAGCCAAAGGCTGCTGTTTTTCCGGTTCCGGTTTGCGCAAGGCCAATGAAATCGCGGTTGCCGGTGAGCAACATGGGTATTGCTTTTTCCTGGATGGGAGTGGGGCGCTCGAAGCCGATCAATTGAACAGCATCTGCTAACCCCTTGGATAAACCAAGTGTTTGAAAAGTTTTCATGAATGTATTTTAAATATGTTTTATGAAACAACGTCATTGCGAGGAGATCCTGACTTCCGATTTTTCCGATGGGCTATCGGTACGGTGATGGATGACGTTGCAATCTCGTATTTCGATCTGAAGGCAAAGGTACGTTTAATTATTGGTTAGTCGGCAGGTGACCAGTCAATAAGAGGAATTGTATTGCAAAAGCATGCAATAACGAAAGATTAGAATTGTTTTCTGACCGACCACAATATAAAGCACCTTAATTCATATAGTTCAAATGCATCAGCTATCCTTCCCGTTCCTTTTTTATTGCTTCGGAGTTTAGTGCGGGTTCGTTAATCTTAATTACCGAGTGGAACAAAAATGTAATGATCAGGCCGAGGATGCATCCGAGAATAACAGCAGTAATGCGGCTTAAAGCCGAATCCCAAATGTGCCCACCCGGATGCAGAAGGATGATGATAACCGCTGCCAGTGTTGAGCGGGCTCCGGCATTTAACTTGAATTGGTCGCACAAAAAAAGTGAAAGAGCAGCCCCGGTTGCGATATTCCACGGAGTGGCAAGTTGCAGCAACAGAATAAAAATACCGGTGCCGGCACCTACCAGGTTAGCTTTGATGCGGGTAAGCGCCAGATCCATAGCATCTTTTCCTTCTGGCGACAAGACCAGCACAACCGATATCAGACACCAGGTGTAATCCACCCACTGTTGCAGGAAGAGTGATACACCATAGCAAAGCACAATGCCGGTTACACATTTTAGCATGTAAACAACTAGCGTTTTGTAACGAAGGCTCATGGACTGAAATTTTATGATGAAGATAAAACATGCGGTTGTATCTTTCCTAAAGATTTTGACGTATGTCATTTGCTAATCGTTTGGAAAAAGAGTTGGTGTTTCGGGTATCGCGTAGCAGCGGACCGGGCGGCCAGAATGTAAATAAGGTAAACAGCAAAGTTACCCTGCGTTTTGATGTGGAACGGTCGGAGATTCTAACATCGGTCGAAAAGGAGGTGATCAGGCAAAAACTGGCTGCCAGTATGAGCCAGGATGGTGAACTTATATTATCGGCACAGGAAAGTCGTTCGCAACTGGCCAACAAGGAAGCGGTGCTCCAAAAGTTTGACCGATTGTTGTCTAAAGCTTTTACCAAAAGGAAGGTGAGAAAGGCATCGAAGCCATCTAAAAGTGCTGTTCAAGAGCGGTTGCAGCATAAGAAACGTCATGGCGATAAGAAGAAATGGCGCCAGAAAATTTGACGGGGTTTGAATATATTTGTCCCCGAAAATTTTCAGATACATGAGACTCGGACAACTTGCCAGAAAACTTTCGTTGCGACCATCACAAATTGTGGATTTCCTTGCGCAGCAAAACATCCAAATTGAGGATGGATCAAATACCAGGATGGATGAAGGCCATGTTGAATTAGTTGTTCGTCATTATGCCCCTGAAATTCTGGAGCAGATCGTTCAGGAAGCTGATGAACCGGAAATTACTACGGCTAACGCAACAGCGTCAGTTGTTGAAGAATCGAATACGGTTGTTGACGAGGTTGAAAAAAGTGACTTACCTGTTGGTGAGGGTGAGCCGGAAGTAATCAGGGTACAAAAGGTCGAACTGTCTGGGTTAAAGGTATTGGGTAAAATAGACTTGCCTGAGCCAAAGAAAAAAGAGCCTGCAACTGCGCAACAGCCAGAAAGTCAATCTTCAGATGCGGGAACTAAGCCGCTGCATTCAAAAAAGAAAACTGATCGCAGAGGGAAAGAGCGATCTTACCAGCGCCCTTCCAGAAACCCGATTGAGGTGCAACGGGAGCGGGAAGCACGGGAGGCTGAAGCTAAAAGGCAGGCAACCATTGCCAATGAAAAAGAAAAGCGTAAAAAGCATTATGAGGAAAGGCGCAAAGCTGCTTTTCAGCCGAAGCGTGTGAAGCCTGTTAAAGAACAACCGGAAGCACGTACATCGTTCGATAAACGACCTGTACCAACAACCTGGTTTGGAAAATTTTTACGATGGTGGACTACCTAAGAATTTAAATGGTTAGTTTTTATTACCTCAGATAATGGTATTTTTCTAACCTTACTTTCAATCCACGCAGGGAAATCAAACAACCTGATTATTTGCTGTTCAAAAATATCGTGGTGCATTTTAGTAATATCGGCCTGAATTTTTTCCCATAGTATTTTTCGCTTCGCGCTTGAAATTGGTAGGTTTTGTTTATTAACAAAACTCAGGATGCTTCTTTCAATTTTATATTCCTTTCCAACCACATTCATATCACGTTTTATAGAACGTGTTTCGGATTTGATCAGATCAAATTCTTTCTTTTCGTATAGGATCATCAAGTTTGCTAGTCTGATGGTTCTGTAGAGTGGGAGGTAAGAATAATTTTTACCAACAAAAATGATTTTACTTAACGCCTTCTGAGCTTTAGTATAATCACGCAGTCCAAAATAAACGAGCGCGGTGTACAAGCTGAGTTCAGCATTTCTGGCCAGGCTAAGATTATGAGCTTTCTTGAATAAATCATCAGCATATTGTTTCATGAGAACTTCGGATGTAAGAAAATCACCGGTGTCTAAATGAGGAAACAATTCATACAGGAAAACCAAACAAGTAACATTGGCACTGAAATTCAAGGAAGGGTTGCTAAGTTTCTTAAGCTGAATAATGAAGTGTGTCATGCCTTTATAATTCTTGAGGCTTCGCAAGCTATCGAGAATTCCCTCCAGTGTTAAGAGATAGTAGATAGGAGGGTTAGACCAAAGATGTTTATTGTTTTCCAGTAAATTATTTAACTCATAGAATGAATGCAATGCCGATTTGTAATCTCCAACACTGATTAAGTAATTAGCCTGGAAGAGTTGGTGAAGTTTTTGAATTTCAAAGTTGTTCACATTCGAAGAGGAAACAATACTCATTTCACTTACCACAAGATCATTCAGTTCATTCTTTTGCTGTTCCGATCGGATATTTCCTTTGTTCAAAACACGATGTTTCAGTAATTCATATAATGCAGATTGTTGATTGATCTTTTGTGTGATGCGCATGACTTCATTAATCTTGAATTGCTTATGTAGCAATGCCTTTTCATCGATGTGTGGGAAGTTGAGTGCCAGTAGATATTCAAGCTCAAGTCGTGATGCAATTAGTAGTGCATAATAGTTCTCGAGTTTTCTGGCGCTCAGAATTACTTTGTTTAACAAATCAAAACAGTCTTCAAAAAGGGATTTTTCAAAAAGTATTCTGGCTTTCAGGATTTTGTCGAATAAGGAATAGTAACTGTCTTGATTCGTGCGAAGCTCAAGCATGGTATCAAGCAATACCTGATATAGGTACTTTACTGTGGTGTCGAACGATGCGCTAGAATATTGCTTGAGGTATTTGGCACGCATGACCTCCGGTGTAATTGTCTTATCGCTGCTGATCAAATTGTAGAGACTCCTATAATGAGGAACCGAACCTGTTCTGGGAGCATACATTTTGAATGCCTTTTTCTCAGGCTTCGACATGGATTGAACAAGTGATATGAGCGCAGATGATTTTAACATTGTACTTAATTATAGTAATAGATTGTGATATATTTAAATATGTGAAATACAATAAGTTAAATATTTCATTAGTTTGTTATCATTACTATTTTCGAGTAATTTTTTGATTAACACAAACGATTGAAAAATTAGCTTTGATTTCTGCGCTTGCAGTAGAACCAACTCAAAGGGGATGTCGAAACGCTACATTGGATTATTCACCGGAATTCTTGCCTTCATTGTTATCATGTTGTTGCCCGAGCCGGCAGGGCTCTCTCCGCAAGGGAAAAGTGCGGCAGCGGTAGTTGTATTAATGAGTATCTGGTGGATTACCGAGGCTATTCCGGTTTTTGCAACAGCCTTTTTACCACTGGCCCTTTATCCGATTCTTGAAATTTTACCTGCATCCAAAACGGCAGCCAATTACGGACACAATTATGTGCTCATGATGTTGGGCGGTTTTTTTCTGGGTAAAGCCATCGAAACGCAAAATTTGCATAAGCGCATTGCGCTTGTCATTATTAATACCTTTGGCATCAGCCGTAAGCGAATCATTTTTAGTATGATGCTCGCCACCGCGTTTCTTTCCATGTGGATCGCTAACGTTACTGCTGCTGTGATGATGTTTCCTATAGCACTTTCGATTGTTACGAAAGAAGAGGAAGAAATTAAAGGAAAGCAGAGCACATTTGCAAAAGCATTGATGCTTGGAATAGCCTATTCTGCAACACTGGGTGGGCTTACTACTTTAATTGGAACGCCTACTAACCTGATCATGGTTGGTATTATTGAAAACCTTTTTCCGGAAGCCCCTCCCATTACTTTTTTCACATGGCTGAAAGTCGGGCTGCCTATTGTGTTTGTGTTTTTGCCTGTATTTGCGATTTATCTGGTTAAATACTTTAAGGTTGAAGGTAACCTTAGCAACAGCGATTCAATGATAAAAAATGAATTGAAGGCACTCGGTAGAACAACGGCAGGTGAACGAAGAGTTATTTATGTATGCATGTTCGCAATTTTCGGTTGGGTGTTTCGCGAAAACCTGGTGTTTGGAGATTTTGTTATTCCTGGGTGGAGTGAATTGCTGGGATTAGATGCTTTTGTGCATGACAGCACAGTAGCAATTGCGGCATCACTTCTTTTGTTTGCCTTGCCTGCCGATCGTGAAAAAAGATTATTAGATTGGAAACAGGCTAGTCAGGTACCGTGGGGTGTTGTCATGATTGTCGGAGGAGGCTACGCAATAGCTGCAGGTTTTGAATCTACCGGACTTGCTGATTGGCTTGGAGCACAAATGGCATTCATTAGCAGTTACCCGTTCTTTGTGGTGCTTGTTTTGGTCATTGGCTTTGTGATGATATTCACCGAGTTTAATTCAAACACCGCTACCGCAAATATATTGTTACCGGTACTCGCAAGTTTAGCGGTAGCAGCAGGAATGAATCCATTTTTGTTGTTGATTCCAGCTACAGTTGCTTCATCTCTTGGATTTATGATGCCTGCCGGTACCGGGCCTAACACCGTAATCTTTGGAAGTGAACGGGTTGAGGTTTCTGATATGGTGAAGTGTGGAGCTTGGTTGAATTTGATAAGCCTCGTATTACTGACAATCCTCATGTACTTTATTATTATGCCCTGGTTGAATTTTGAAACAACTCTCCCGGCTTGGGCACAATAACCTTTCGGGATAGTATATTTAAGTGTTTTTATAAATATGAGCACAACAGCTTCAGCGGGTAATAATGGTGATAAAGACAGGTCAGACTGTTTTGTTAGCCTTGATCTGGCAACATCAGGCGGAATAACAATTGAATTGAAAAGTAAAGTAAAGTCGCTTTATGGAGATAGTATTGTTACCCTGACTAAAGATGTTCTAAAGTATTTTGAAATTAAGAATGCGAAAGTCAACATTGAAGATAAAGGAGCGTTGCCTTTTGTAATAGCGGCCCGACTTGAAGCTGCGATTAAAAAAGTTTTACCATCGGAAATGGAATATTTACCTGAGGCTCTGTCAGGGAATCAGTACACAACAACAAAAAACAGACATCGTTTTTCAAGATTGTACTTGCCGGGTAACACGCCAAGCCTGATGATTAATGCAGGAGTTCATAAGCCAAATGGTGTTATACTCGATTTGGAAGATGCGGTTGCTATTGATAAGAAAGACGAAGCAAAAATTTTAGTTAGAAACGCTTTACGTGCGTTAGACTTCATGGGTGCCGAAAGAATGGTGAGGATTAACCAACTGCCTGCTGGATTACAAGATCTTGATTTTATTGTTCTTCATCATGTTCATGTAATACTCATTCCTAAATGTGAAGGTGCTCAGCAGGTACATGAAGTGAATAATCGTATACTCGAAATTCAAAATCGTGTTCAGCAAAAAAGCCAGATTTGGCTGATGCCCATTGTTGAAAGTGCATTAGGAATAATGAAGGCATTTGAAATTGCGCAGGCAGCTGATAATGTGGTGGCTGTTGCCATTGGCTTAGAAGACTACACGGCTGATTTAGGAGTGAATCGCACATTGGGAGGTACAGAATCGCTCTTCGCACGTTCCATGATAGTCAATGCTTGCAAAGCTTCAGGAGTACAGCCAATTGATTCTGTTTTTTCTGATGTGGGTGATATGGAAGGTTTGAAGAAAAATGTACTTCATTCGAAAGCGCTTGGCTTCGAAGGAATGGGTTGCATCCATCCGAGACAGATAAAGGTCATTCATGAAAACTTTGCTCCTGATGAGCAGGATATCAATAAAGCAAAAAGAATTGTGATGGCGTTTGAAGAGGCATCAAAAAAGGGATTAGGGGTGGTGTCACTTGGAACTAAAATGATTGATGCTCCGGTAGTGAAGCGGGCGCAACGTACAATTGATCTTACGGTTTCCATGGGGATATTGAATGAGAATTGGAAGGAAGGTTATAATTCAGGAGAACAGGTATGAGTAAAACTGACAAACTTGTAACGAACGCAATTGGTCGCTCCGTTCCAACGCACGTGAATGGCAAGTCTGTTATTCCGTATACAGGTGTTGGTAAACATAAGCCTGATGGGAGGAAATATGCTCCTAGAATTAGTTCATGTACAGATTTTCCTGAAGATGGAAACAAGCTGGTTGCTTCGTTAAAAGATGCATTGGTAAAGGCTGGATTGAAGAACGGTATGACGGTTTCTACTCACCATCATTTTAGAAATGGTGATCTCGTTGCGGTTCAGATATTTGATATAGCTAAGCAATTGGGTGTCAAAGATCTTATTTGGTTTCCTTCAGCATCTTTTGAATGTCACGCGCCTCTAACCAAGTATTTGGAAGACGGAACGATTCATCACATCGAAGGGAGCATGAATGGCCAGCTTGGAAGATTTACTTCTGAAGGTAAAATGAAAGGGGTTGGTGTTTTACGTTCGCATGGCGGACGGTACCAGGCTGTGCAGGATGGCGAAGTTGAAATTGACATCGCAGTAATTGCGGCACCATCGGCAGATTTTTTTGGAAATGCTAATGGAGTGGATGGGCCTGCTGCCTGTGGCTTGTTGGGTTTTGCCTTGGCAGATTCTCAATATGCTGATAAAGTTATTGTCGTTACCGATAACCTCGTTCCTTTCCCGTGTATTCCGTGGCAGATACAAGGTAATTACGTTGATTATGTGGTGAAAGTTGACCAGGTTGGGATTCCATCGAAGATTGTTTCAGGAACAACCGAGGTTACAAAGAGCCCAGATCGATTATTGCTGGCTGAGATGACGGCTAAATTTTGCGATCAGGCTGGAATTATTAAAGATGGATTTTCATTTCAGGCGGGGGCAGGTGGCACAGCACTTTCAATCGGGATTTATTTCGCTGAGATGCTGAAAGCAAAAGGCATGAAGGCAAGATTCGCGAGGGGAGGTAGCAATAAATATCTGGTTAATATGCTCGAAGAAGGTTTGGTAGAATATATTTTAGATGGCCAAACTTTCGATTTGGAAGGTGTTCGCTCCATGCGCGAAAATTCAAATCATGTTAATACCAGTCCTTTCACGAGTTATAATTATCATGGCAAGGGCAACTTTGCATCCATGCTTGATGTGGTGATCCTGGGGGCAACCGAAGTAGATGTCAATTTTAATGCGAATGTTGTTACACACTCAGATGGCGTATTGCTTCATGGAATAGGAGGATGGCAAAATTGCTTATTCGCAAAGTGCACCATTCTTCCCATACCGCTTTTCAGAGATCGCATTCCGGTAATCCGCGATGAAGTAACCACCGTTTGCGGCCCTGGTGAACTCATTGATGTAATCGTTACAGAAAGAGGCATTGCAATCAATCCTCTTCGTAAAGATTTACTTGAGAAAGTAAAGAACAGTGATCTTCCGATTAAGACAATTGAGCAATTAAAAGCTGAAGCTGAAAAAATTTGCGGTGTTCCGGCAAAACAAAAATTTGAAAACGACATCGTGGCTGTTGTAAAGTGGGTGGATGGAACCGTGTTGGATGTGGTGAGGAAGGTTTCTTCCTGATATTACCTGAACGGCTATTAAATGATACTGGAGGCTGCATTTTGCAGTCTTTAGTTTTTAACCCCCTCTTTATTGCTGGAATCCCAGGTTGATTCTAGTCTTTCCCATTCCCCCTCACTCAATTTTGACAGATTCAAGAGCCCTATGTGCTTGTAATGTGTATATACTCAATTTCTTTATTTTTACTATATCTAAATGCTATATAATCAACATGTTACAAATATTTATCATGTTTTATAATTATTATATAGGTACATTTTTATAAGAATTCAATCGTTTGAAGTGCATAGGTTTGGAATACCTATCCTCGAGTTATGAAAAAGATCATTGTAATCGGAAGTTGTAATACTGATATGGTTATAAAGACCGATCGACTTCCTACACCCGGTGAAACTGTTTTGGGTGGAACATTCCTGATGAATGCCGGAGGTAAAGGCGCAAACCAGGCTGTAACCGCTGCGCGCCAGGGCGCAAATGTCACATTTATTTCAAAAACAGGTAATGATGTTTTCGGAAAGCAGTCGGTTGAACTTTATAATTCTGAAGGCATCAATACCGACTATATTTTTTCCGATGCCAAAAACCCGTCAGGTGTTGCATTGATCACGGTTGACTCTCACGGTGAGAACTGTATTGTGGTTGCTTCCGGAGCAAATGGAAGTTTATCACCAGCTGATATCGAAAGTGCTAAAGCAGAAATTGAGAGCGGTAATTTTGTGCTCATGCAATTGGAAATACCAATTGAAACTGTTGAGTATGCCGCTGATCTCGCCAACAAAAAGGGCATCCCTGTAATTTTGAATCCTGCTCCTGCCAGAACGTTATCAGAAAAACTTTTGAAATGCTTGTATGTGATAACGCCTAATGAGCACGAAGCAGAAATGCTTTCAGGAATAAAGGTTACGGATTGGGCAAGCGCCCGAAAGGCCGCTGATATTATTAGTGATAAAGGAGTTGATAACGTAGTGATTACGATGGGTGCACAAGGTGCATTCGTAAAAGAGAAAGACCAATACTATACCGTGGATGCTACAAAGGTAGTTGCTATAGATACAACTGCTGCAGGTGATTCCTTCAGTGGTGCATTTTGTGTTGGTCTCGCAGAAGGTAAGACAATAAAGGAGGCTGTTATAGGTGCAACCCGGGTTGCTGCTATTACAGTTACGCGAATGGGTGCTCAGTCATCCATTCCTTTTAAAAATGAATTGGCATTATTAGATGTAGAAAACGGATGATTGATATGAAGCGAAACATTTACCAAACAAAAAGAAATTTAAGGACCCAGTTAATATGCGTAATCATGTTGCTGACTATTACAGTCTCAGCACAGGTTGCCATAAAAGGCGTTGTTAAAAGTCAGGCAGGTGAAGGAATACCGGGTGTGAGTGTCACTGTTAAGGGTTCAAATATTGGTGTAATAGCCGATGCTGACGGAAACTACACATTAAGCGTACCCGAAGGGTCAACGCTGATATTTTCTTTTATAGGTTATGAAACCGTTGAACAAGCTTTTACCGGAGCTACAACAATTGATATTATATTGAAAGAATCAACAACTGTTCTGGATGAAGTGGTGTTGATTGGGTATGGCACTACAACCAAGAAGGAAGTAACTGGCGCAGTATCATCAATTAAAGAGAAGGATTTTAACACAGGGTCATTCAATGATCCTATGGGACTGGTTCAGGGAAAAGTGGCCGGACTAACAATTACAAAGCCAAATGGTGCCGACCCGATGGCTGGTTATCAAATACTTTTACGCGGAGCAAATACCCTTACATCTGGTCAGAGTCCATTAATCATCATTGATGGTGTCATTGGTGCTGATTTAAAGAATGTAAATTTTCAGGATGTTGAATCTTTTGATGTATTAAAGGATGGTTCTGCGGCAGCCATTTACGGAACAAGGGGTACCAATGGGGTAATCATCATTACAACAAAGGCAGCGAAAACCGGAAAAGGAACTTTTGAATATTCGGCACAGGTGTCAACGCAAGTGGCACCACGTGGAGTTCAAAATTTAAATGCTAAAGAATTCAAGCATGCAGTTGAAACCTACCGACCTGATTTAGCATCTGGAAGTCTATTTGGAAGTGAAACTGATTGGTTTGAAGAGATAACGCGCGATGCTCCGATTAGTTATCAGCAGAATATTGCACTTTCTGGCGGAACAGAAAAGTTCTCGCATCGTACCTCGCTAACCCATAGTATAGGTCAGGGCCTTTTGTTAGGAAACGAATCAAAACGACTCCTGTTTAAAACAAACATCCAGCAAAAAGTTCTGAACGACAGATTGACTCTAAACTTTAATCTGACAAATAATATTAGAAACTACAATCCTGCAAACTATGATATTTTTCGTCAGGCATTTATTCAAAATCCGACTCAACCGGTTTACGATGACTCAGACCCAACCACGGGCGGATATTCCTACAAGCAAGGTTTAGAATATTACAATCCGGTCGCTATGATCAAAGAGCGAACGCGCGATGGCAAAACCAATGATATCGTCATGAACTTACGGGCAACGCTGAAGATCATTGATAATCTTACCTGGGATAATTTTATTTCAACGCAACGATCTGAGTGGGAGGAAAATTCTTATAAATCTCGATACTACCCTACTACTTTGGGGAGGGGGGAAGCAGAAATAGCAAACGGTAGAAATAATAATAATCAGTTTGAAAGTGTATTTAATTATGAAACATCATTTGGCAGCCACAATATGCAAGCCGTGGCCGGATATTCTTTCCAGGAATTTGAACAAAACAGTTCTTATATAGGAAATTCTAAGTTTGACACTGACGTTTTTCTGTACAATAATATTGGTGCAGGATATGCCTTTTATGAAGGCTCGGGTGAAATAGGCTCAGGTAAGTCATCCAGTACACTCATAGCTTTATTTGGGAGAGTCGCTTATAACTATAATGAGAAGTACCTGGCATCTGCCTCCATCAGAAGGGAAGGTTCATCAAAATTTGGAGACAATAATAAATGGGGATGGTTCCCAGCAGTAAGTGTGGGCTGGAGGTTAACAGAGGAAGATTTTTTTAAGGATAATGTTTCCTGGGTTAACGATTTAAAACTGCGCGTTGGATATGGCGTTACCGGTAATCAGGATTTTGCCCCTTATCAGTCTCTTATTTTATTGGAAAGAGTTGGTAGTTTATTCTATAATCAGGAATGGATTAATTCGTACGGACCGGCACAAAATCCAAATCCCGACTTACGGTGGGAGAAGAAAAAAGAATTCAATTTTGGAATTGATTTCTCAGTGCTAAGGCAGAGGCTTAAAGGAAGCATTGAGGTTTATGAAAGGAAGTCAGAAGATCTGCTGTGGACTTTTGACGTTCCCGTTCCGCCTTACTTGTATAAAACCTTGTTTACCAATGTAGGCACAATCAGCAACACTGGAATTGAAATTACGCTGAATAGTAATTTGATCGACAAAAGAGTATTCCAGTGGAATTCTACACTTACTGCCAGTCATAATAAAAACATACTGGAAAAAATATCAAATAATGAGTTTCCAAGAACCTCCTATCCATGGGCTACTACTTCTGGCATCCTCGTGACCTATACTCAACGAATTCAAGAGGGCGAAGCATTGGGAACTTTTTATGGCCCGGTTTGGCTAGGTGTTGATGAAAGCGGCAACGATGTATTTAAAAATCAAAACCCTATTGGTCAGGTGAGTGAGGATAAATGGGAAGATATTGGCCAGGCAAACCCTTTTGCCATAATAGGCTGGAGTAATGATTTCACTTATAAGAACTGGAGCCTGAATGTAAACTTTCGGGCAGGAATTGGAGGTAAGGTATTGAATTTGTACAGGCTTTATTATGAGTCATGGCAACGTATGGGGCTCACCAACATTGTTCATACACAATATGAAAATCCTGAATTTATGGGAGGTATCGTTTACTCATCGAAGTATGTTGAAGATGCAACATTTCTTAAGCTCGACAACGTTACGCTGAGTTACAATTTTAATCTGGATTCAAAATATATATCCAGGTTGAATGTATTTGGCTCTGCTCAAAATGTTTTTTGGATTACGGGATACAAAGGAATTGATCCGGAAGTGAACCTTTCCGGATTGGAGCCGGGTATTGACAGGGCATCCTATTATCCAAGAACAACAAGTATTACCCTTGGTGTAAATGCAACATTTTAAAGGACGAAGATCATGAAAAATCACATATTAAAATATACACTGGCAATTGCATTGATGTTCATGACAATTTCCTGTTTTGATCTTTCTGAAACTGTGTACTCAGAAATTCCCGTTGAAAATTTCTTTAGCAGTGAAAAAGATATTATTGCTTATGCTGGTCGTGCGTATATCGGCCTCCAGCCTTATCCTGAAGAGCAACGCCTTTGGTCGCTGGGCCAAAATGCTTCTGATGAAATGGCTATACCTGCAAAGGATAACAACGAATGGAAGGAGGGAGATCGGTGGCAGGTGATCGACAAACATACACTTGGAAGCACCACAGCAACCAATAAAATTCTTACAAAGTCTTGGGATATGGTTTTTGAAGGCATATCATCCTGCAACGAGATATTGTTAGTGATCGCGCCTGTTCAATTTGATAATAAGGAAAGAGTTCTGGCTGAGATCAGGATATTACGTGCCTTCTATTACTATTGGGCTCTAGATTACTGGGGAAATATTCCATTCTCGATTGTGTATGGGAGTTCTGAATTGCCTGAGCAAAAAAACCGACAGTTTATTTATGATTTCATCATTCAAGAGATAGAGGAGAACATTGATGAGCTTCAGGAATTGCCAACACCTGAGTACTACGGCAGAGTTACAAAACCGATGGCATACATGCTTTTGGCTAAAATGTATTTGAATGCTGAGGAATGGATAGGGCAGGATAAATATGCTGAAGCAGTAGCTGCCTGTGATAACATCATAGCTCTAAACGCGTATGAAATTGAGGACAATTACTTTACAAATTTTGCAGTACACAACGAGAATTCAACCGAGAACATATTTGTAATTCCTTTTCACTCGCAACTTACTGATGAACATTTCTATTGGGCGCACCTCACCCTAAATGAAGCCAGTATGCCAACTTTTAACATGGCCGAAAAACCATGGGATGGATTTATCATGCCTGAAGAAGCTTTTAACCGGTATGAAGCAAATGATATTAGGAGAAACTCATTTCTGTTCGGTCAACAGTATGACAAGAGCGGAGCCCCGATCATTGTAGGTGGTGAAAATTTTATTTACTCACCTACGATCGTTAACTATCAGGCCAGAAAGAAATGGGAAGGAGTTCGCTGCGCCAAGTATGAATATCAGGAAGGACTTAAATACGATGTAGTTGATATGGAGAATGACTTTGTTCTTTTCCGGTATGCAGATGTACTGTACACTAAGTTGGAAGCATTGCATCGCGGAGGTGGCTCTGTTAGTGACTTTATCAGTGATCCTGACCTTCAGAAAATCAGAACCCGGGCCGGGCTTGCTCCCTATACTCTTGGAGACATAACTGATGCCGAATTATTAGACGAGCTCGGTCGTGAGTTTGCATGGGAAGGTCATAGACGGCAAGATCAAATACGTTTTGGAGTTTGGGGAAATTCATGGTGGGAAAAACCTGCTTCAGGCCCTAACAAGAAATTATTTCCAATACCTGCAAGTGCGTTAACATCAAATCCGAACCTGGTTCAAAACCCTGATTAAATGAAGTGTAAATCCTTAATAGCGATTGTTCTGGTAATATTCTTTGCTGTCCAGACTGTTAGTGGGCAAAAAACGCGAGTTATTTCAAAATCTGAATTGCGCGATAAGATAGCAGGAGCCTGGATCGGACAAATGATTGGAAATATCTACGGACTTCCGCATGAAAATAAATACGTAAACGCACCGGGCGATGAAAGTAAGTGGCCTTACGGTTACACAAAAAACCTCGACAAGCTTAAGCAATATAAAGGCGCTTTTTCTGATGATGATACAGATGTTGAGTACATGTACCTGCTCACAATGGAAAAGTTTGGATACGAACCAACGTATGAACAAATGCGTGAGGCATGGATGTATCACATCCGCGATCGTGTGTGGCTCGCGAATCGCGGGGCATTGGGGCTCATGCATTTCGGATATACACCTCCGTTTACAGGCGACAAAAATATTAACCCACACTGGTTTCAAATCGACCCGCAGTTGATCAATGAAATTTGGGCTTACACTGCCCCGGGTATGATAAAATATGCAGCACAGAAATCTGATTGGGCTGCATTGATTACCAGCGATGAATGGGGTGCCGAACCTACGGTTCATTATGGGGCAATGTATGCCGCAGCATTTTTTGAAAAGGATGTTCGAAAGCTGATTGATATTGGATTGAAAGAACTTCCGGTGAATGGGAGATATGCGCAAACGGTACGCGACATGATTGCGCTTCATCAAAAGTATCCCAACAAGTGGCAGGATGCCTGGAAGGAATTGGCTGAGAAATATTATATCAATGAGCCTGACCTGACAAAAACAATCTGGAATGCAAACCTGAATGGCGCTTGCGGAATACTGGCGATACTATATGGTAACGGAGATTTTCAACGCACGCTTGACCTTTCATGTGCAATGGGTTTTGATGCCGACAACCAGGCGGCCACCGTTGCCGGGTTATTGGGAATTGTTTACGGATTTAAGGGCTTGCCAGCAAATCTGTATTTGCCAATTGAAGGATGGACAAAACCCTTTAACGACACCTACATCAACATCACGCGTCATGAGTTACCGGATGCGAGTATTCAGGATATGATTGATCGCACACTAAAAGTTGCTCTTGACCTTATTCTGTCTGAAGGTGGAAAGATTTCTGGTAAGGCTGGTGCAGAAAAAATAACGATTAACACCTCAGCTACTTTTGATGTGCCGGTAGAATTTTATGTTGGGCCGGCACCAAGAATGGAAGTTAATAAACCTGTCGACTTTGTCTTTTACAGCGATGCCAACAAAAAATATAACTGGAATCTTGTTGGCGGAAAACTTCCGGAGGGAATCACTTTCGATAAAGGAAAATTAACAGGAATACCAACAACACCTGGTAAATATAACATCACGGTACAACTTGACAACGGCAAAAAAAATCTGAAGAAGGATTTTGAACTGCTCGTACGAACTGAAAACATTGCTTCCACTGCTACAAGTGTGCTGTCAAATGTAAATCAGTTGAATTGGGGAGTTATTGATTCAGCCTGGGTAACGTTTGGGAAATCCATGTATGCTACAACACCAGATCCTGTTCTGCGCGATGGTAAGTTTAATGGCACTGGTTCTGTGTTCTACAGTCTTGCTGCAAAAGCAAAAATACCGAAGGTTGATTATTATGGATATGAGTGGAAAGACGAACAAACCATAGACATGCTGGGCTTTTTTACAGGTGGTATGGAAGAGTTTGGCGGATGGTTTACTTCGTTGAACGTTCAATACAAAAATTCAGAAGGAAAGTGGGTGTCTGCTGAAAAAACCTTGATCAACCCGCCCTTACCCAAAACAGATATTGTTTTCTTTCAGCCACATTTTGTGGAGTACGTCATCAGTTTTGTGCCCGTGAAGACAAAAGCCATCCGCATCATTGGCGATGCTGCCATTCAGGATCATTGGAATAAATACACCAAAAAAGTTTCTGGATTTACATCCATCAGTGAATTAAGTGTTTACAAAGCAAATGGAAAGTGATGAGAATGAAGGTAACAATACAATTTTTAATAGTAGCATTTCTGGTTTCGGCTTGTGGTTCTGAAAAAGCAGGAAGTGATGTGCTCTCAGACGGGTCATTTAAAATTTCCAAGGAAGCGCTTCAAGATAAAATTAAGGGTGGTTGGGCCGGTCAAACCATTGGTGTGGTATATGGCGCTCCTATAGAATTCAAATACAATGGGTCGTTGATTGACGATAAAATGAATATACCCTGGAACGAGCATTACGTGAAGTATTGGTGGGATAAAAAACCCGGCTTGTTCGATGATATTTATACCGATCTCAATTTTGTAAAAGCGTTTGAAAAGCATGGTCTGAATGCAAGCTCTGATTCAATAGCGCACCATTGGTCAAACACTGCGTATCACCTTGCACATGCGAATCAGGCATCACGTTACAATATTTTAAACGGAATCATGCCACCGGCATCGGGCTATTGGAAAAATAATCCTCATGCCGATGATATCGATTTTCAGATTGAAGCAGATTTCATAGGGTTTATGACGCCCGGCATGGTAAATGCCGCAACCGATGTGGCCGATAGGGTGGGTCACATCATGAACAGCGGAGATGGCTGGTATGGCGGAGTGTTTGTTTCAGCCATGTACTCACTTGCTTTCGTATCAGATGATCCGGTGTATATAGTTGAGCAGGCGATCAAAACAATTCCAGCAGGAACAAAATTTCACGATTGCATTGCAGATGTTATTGCCTGGCACAAGCAGTTCCCCAACGACTGGAAACAAACCTGGTTTGAAGTGCAGAAGAAATGGAATCTCGACATAGGATGCCCCAAAGGTGCGTTCCTTGGATTTAACATTGATGCAAAAATTAACTCAGCCTATGTAGCTATTGGCATGTTGTACGGGCAAGGTGATTTTACAAAGTCGGTCGACATTGCTGCACGTTGCGGTCAGGATGCAGACTGTAACCCCGCAACCGTTGGTGGTGTGTTAGGCGTTATGCTGGGGTATAATAATATTCCAGATTTCTGGCTTAACCCGTTGAAGGAAATTGAAAATGACAATTTTGAAAACACCGATGTATCGCTGGCAAAAGCCTATGAGTGGAGTTTCAAGCATGCGATGGCAATGATTGAATTGCAAGGCGGTAAAACAGCGGGTGAGGAAGTAACTATTCCCTTAACGAAACCTGAGCCAGTCGCATTCGAACAAAATTTTGAGAAAACATTTCTTGTTGAGCGTAGCAAAATTGACCAGTCGTTTACGGATGAAATATCTTTTGAATTTACCGGCAATGGATACCTGCTGTACGGAAACATGGCCAAAAGGTCGAAGATAGATCCGAATTATATCGACCGGATTTCTAAAAGGACCTATGGATCAGAACCATTAGGCCTTGCAGAACTGAACGACACCTATGTGGCCAGGATGTTGGTTTATACCGATGATGTTGTTACCGATACGCTGTCGTTACCTATGATGAACACAGCCCGCAGACTTGAACCATCGTGGAACTATCAAATGCAGGAAGGTAAACACACGATCCGATTGAAATGGATTAACCCCGACCCCGGTTATGAATACCGGATCAACGACATGATTGTGTATTCAGAAAACGAACCAAAGAGCAATCTTCCCGTAAGCAATAAAAAATGAGAAAGAGTCTATTATATGTAACTGTAATCACCCTCACAACAGCCTGCGTAAACCCGGAGGTAGCAACCACGTCATTACCGAAAGATTTTTCGATTTCTACCGAAGCATTGAAAGACAAAATTAGAGGAGGGTGGGCAGGCCAAACCATTGGGTGTACATATGGTGGCCCAACTGAATTCAAATTCAAAGGAACATTGATCCAGGATTATCAACCAATCATCTGGCATGATCATTACATCAAGGAAACTTTTGAATTAGACCCTGGTCTGTATGACGACATCTACATTGATATGACGTTTGTTGAAATATTGGAGAAGTATGGCCTGGATGCGCCTGTGGATTCATTTGCGATAGCCTTTGCCAAAGACGACTACAAATTGTGGCATGCCAATCAGGCCGCCCGGTACAATATTCTGAACGGTATCATGCCGCCTGCTTCCGGACATTGGATGAACAACCCGCATGCTGATGATATTGATTTTCAAATCGAAGCCGACTTTGCCGGAATGATGACACCGGGTATGATCAATGCGTCATCTACTATTTGTGATAGCATTGGCCATATCATGAATTATGGTGACGGTTTCTATGGAGGGGCATTTATTTCAGCTATGTATTCTGCAGCCTATGTAACCGATGATCTGAATCTGGTTATCAATTCCGCGCTGAAAGTTGTGCCATCGGAAAGTAAATTTTATAAAACTATAGCTGATGTTATTCAGTGGCACAAACAATATCCTGACGACTGGAAAAAGGCCTGGTTTGAAATTGAGAAGAAACACTCGTCCGACAAAGGATGTTCAGAAGGTGTGTTTAACGCATTTAACATTGATGCGAGCCTCAATGCTGCGTATGTGGTGATGGGCTTACTGTATGGCAAAAAAGATTTTTTTAAAACAATAGATGTTGCAACCCGCTGTGGTCAGGATTCTGACTGCAACCCAGCTACAGCGGCAGGAATTTTGGGTGTAATGGTTGGCTATAAAAACATTCCTGCTTACTGGAAACCCGCACTTGAGGAAGCAGAGGATTTGAAATTTCCATACATGAATATTTCCCTGCGCGATATATACGGTCTCAGTTACAAACATGCTTTACAAGTAATTGAGAAAAATGGAGGAAGCGTTACAGAAACGAATATTTCAATTCCGGTTCAAATACCCGAGACATTGAAACTTGAGCAATCATTCCAAGGATTGTACCCTGCTTCTGAACTGTTAATCAGGAAAGATCATCTGGAAGAACCGATAGTAGTGAATTTCACCGGCAATGGTGTAGTTGTTTTAGGAAACCTCCGGAGCGTTTGCGGTGTTTCTAAAAGTGACTATGTGGCATTGCTGGATGTGTATGTGGATGGTGAAAAAACAGAACAAATTAAGATGCCGTTCGATTACATTATCAGGAAATACGATATCTATCATAAATATTTATTGCCTCAGGGTACTCATAAAGTAGAAATCAAGTGGGTGAATCAAAATCCTGATTTCAGAATGTATTTGAAGTCGGTTGTCACGTATAGCGAGTCACCGGCAACATCAATAAATCCTGAAGTAAAAAGCTGATATGAAGGGGAGATTTTATTTGATGATGATCATAACAGGCCTGCTTGCAGGTTGCGGAGAGGACAACCCCAAACCGGTTGAAGTTCCGTTCATGCGGTTATGGGAAGATCAGAAATTACAAAGTCAGATACTTAACAGATCAGTAGATTATGCTGTCTTGCTGCCGGAAGGTTACGATCAATCAGATGAAACTTACCCCGTGGTTTATCTTTTACATGGCTATGGCGATGACGAAACAGCTTGGTATACGTATGGCGGGTTGCAATATTATACCGACAAGTATGTAGCGGAAACCGGCCCGATGATCTTTGTCATGCCCCAGGGTTTTCAAACCTATTACATCGACAAATACAATGGAAATTTCCCTTATATGGAAATGTTTGTTGAGGAGCTTGTGCCTGAAATCGACTCACGTTTTCGTACGAAAGCGGATAAGACACAGCGTGCCGTTATGGGATATTCTATGGGTGGCTATGGGGCGCTTATCCTCCCGGCAATGAATCCCGAAGTATTTTCAGTGGGCATTCCCTTAAGTATGTCTTTCCGTACCGATGACCAGTATATTGCAGAATCTCAATCATCATTCGATAACCAGTGGGCTCCCAATTTTGGTCCCGGCTTGGGAGTTTCCGGCACAGCCAGGCTTTCTGATTATTTTAAGGAACGAAGTCCGTTTTATTTTTTCAACGAAGGTGACTTAACGGTTTACAGTAATCTGAAATTCCTGATCGACTGCGGAGATGATGAAGATGCGCTAATCTTCACCAGTAATAACTTGCATTCACTGATGCGCGAAAATGAAGTCGCACATGAATATCGTGTACGCAGTGGCGGCCATTCGTTCGACTACTGGAAGAAATCTTATCCCGAAGCGTTAAAATTCATCAGCGATGCTTTCAAAGGCATACCGTACCCAGCAGAGCCAACGCCCGCAACAATTGGTACACTGATTACCGATAGCGACATATCGGAAACGGAGGTTGGCGGAATTGATGTAAATATCCTGAAGCCAGTTGATTATGAATCGAGCAGTTTAGATTACCCGGTGCTATATTTTATTCACGATGCAGAAGACAATCATCATGATAACCTGATTAATACATTTTCTTTGTTGCGTAATGGCATGACCGCCTCCAAGATCGCCAAATCAATTCTTGTTGAGGTAGAAGCTGAAGCGATTGGAGTTGATGCTGACCTGCTTCAGCAGGTGGTTACTTATATGGATGACAATTTCCGCACCAAAGCGATTCGCGATAACCGTGTAATCATGGCAAATGGTGAAGGAGCCACGAGCACCCTGGGATTTGCAGATGAAACCGATCTTTTCAGCGATTGCTTTATTTTCAATGCAACCCTGGCCGATGTTGCACCCGAGGTTTCACCTACTGTCTTTTATTATGTAGATGGCACTGATAAAAGCGATAGTTATAGAGGTTATGAAAACCTTTATTCAAAAATCAGAAATGATGGTACCGATGGTTATGAGTACAGAGTTCGGCAGGGGGCCGAGTCATATCAGGCATTTTTAAATGGTTTGAATGATTCCTTTTCATTCTTAAAAGAGAGTTTGAGCAGATGAGACCTTTGAAACTGATTGGATTTTTCATTTTGGTAACCACATCGGTTGCATGTGCGCAGGAGAAACCGCGCATCATTGAAGGGCTTTCCATGAGCAGTAAAATTCTGTCGCAGAATATCAAGTATGCTGTTGTGCTTCCTGAAGATTATTATACATCAGGGAAGCGATATCCTGTCGTGTACCTCCTTCACGGATTGGGCGATAATGAATTTTCATGGCTTGAATACGGCCAGGTAAGTCAGATTGTAGACGCCCAAATTAAGAATGGTGAAATTCTTCCCATGATCTATATCATGCCTCAGGGCTTTCGTAACTATTATGTGAATGATTATGCGGGCAAGTTCATGTATGAGGATATGTTTATAAAAGAGTTGGTACCTTTTGTTGATCAGCAGTACAGAACAATAGCTGACGGCAAACACCGTGCAACCCTCGGGTACTCGATGGGTGGGTTTGGAGCGTTAGTTTTACCGTTGCGAAACCCGGAGGTTATTTCCGTTAGTGTGCCATTGAGTATTTCTGTACGCACGGATGCTCAGTACGAGGTAGAAGACGGCTCTGAATGGGATGAACAGTGGGGAAGATTGTTTGGGGCAGTAGGCTTGGTAGGGAAAGATAGAATTACAGATTATTATAAACAGCATTCTCCGTTTCACATCTTCACCCAAAACGATCTCAGCAAGTTGAAAAACCTTAAAATCTATATCGATAATGGCGATGATGAAGGGACTCTTTGCCGTAGTAATGAAGAGTTGCATATGCTGATGCGCGACATAGATTTTCCGCACGAGTTTCGTGTGCGCAATGGCGGTCATGAATTTCAATACTGGCGCGATGCCTTACCCAATGGCTTGCGATTCATTAGTGATGCGTTTGAAGGGAAACCCTATCGGGGTGATATTAAAATCAATACTCAAAAAACCGGTACTTCCGCAGTAAGTAAACTTATTCGTGAAGCCAGTTATGAAGTGTTGTTACCGGATGAGTATAGCCAGACACAACGCCTGTATCCCACTTTGTTTATTGTAGGTGATTTAAACGCGGCAACTAAAGCTGGGATTTCTGGTTTTGTGTCGTCATCCATCAACAACGGAACCCTAATACCATTGATAGTAGTGTATGTCAACCGTGATGTTAACGACATAATTTCTCTGCTACCTGATTTTGAAAAGAAATACAGAGCCCGAAATGGCTGGCGTTTTCGCTCGCTTATGGGATTTGAAAGTGGCGGATTACCGGCAGTGAAAAGTGCTTTGACTCCAGAAACATTTACCTCCTGTGTATTATTTGATTCGCCTATTGATTTTGAAGAATTGAAATCAGCTTACGCTTCCAATAAGAAGCTGCTTACAAGAACCTGGTTTATGATTTTTACAACCGACATGAGTAAAAATTACCAGAGCAATGGACAGGCTCATGTTTTCCTTCGCGATGAAGACTTGCGCCATGAATACCGTGTTCAGGAAGGAACAGGAGGAGAAAAATGGATGATTGATAATTTGAAAGAGGCACTTGATTTTACGCAACGAAAAATTCACCGGTAAATAATAAAATCTAAAATCTAAAATCTAAAATCTAAATATGTACATCATTAGCAGTTATTCATTAGCAGTCTTTTTTTGCGTCATCACCATGCTGTGCTGGGGCTCATGGGGGAATACTCAAAAGCTGGCAGCTAAATCCTGGAGATATGAATTATTTTATTGGGATTATGTAATTGGTATTGTGTTGTTGTCATTAATTTTTGGGTTCACCCTGGGCAGTACAGGCGAACAAGGAAGAAGTTTTACAAATGACCTGGCGCAGGTGAGCAGTGCAAATTTATTTAGCGCAATTGTTGGCGGCATCATTTTCAATGCTTCAAATATTCTCTTGTCGGCCTCCATTTCTATTGCCGGTATGGCCGTGGCGTTTCCGGTAGGGGTTGGCATTGCATTGGTGCTGGGGGTTATTCTCAATTACAGCAGTGCATCGAATGACGACCCCGTTATGCTGTTTACCGGTGTTGCGCTGATTGCCGTGGCCATCGTTTTTAATGGCGTTGCCTCAGGAAAGATGTCGGTAGGTGAAAAGCAATCTTCATCAAAAGGAATCTGGTTGGCAGTTATAGCCGGTATTCTGATGTCGTTCTTTTACCGCTTTGTCGCTGACGCCATGGATGTGAACAATTTTGAGTCGCCAACACCGGGAATGATGACACCCTATACTGCTTTCTTCGTGTTCGCAATCGGAATGTTAATCAGCAACTTTTTATTTAACACGCTTATTATGAAGAAGCCTTTTGTAGGAACACCGGTATCGTACAAAGATTATTTCAACGGAGGTTTTTCAACACACATGGTGGGTGTTGTGGGTGGCTTGATTTGGGGACTTGGAACGGTGCTCAGTTATATGTCAGCTGGGAAAGCCGGTGCAGCCATTTCGTATGCGCTTGGCCAGGGGGCAACCATGGTGGCTGCATTTTGGGGAGTGTTTATCTGGAAAGAATTTAAGGGAGCAAGTAAGGGAGTTAACATCTTACTGTTCTTGATGTTTTTACTTTTTATATCGGGCCTCGCACTCATTATTGTGTCAGGCGGCAACTAAATAATGTAGTCTAACTATTTAACCTTAAACAAATTAAATTATGAAAAGAAGTCTGATGTTTTTAAGCGCCCTTGTGCTGGCATTAAGCACAATGTTTATCAGCTCATGTGGAGATGACGAAGGCGGAGGAGGAGCAAAGGTTCCTCCTGCTGTAATCAAGACAGTTACGTTTGATAATGGTTCGGAAATTGAAAGCTGGGAGTTTACATATGATGCTGAAGACCGTGTTATCAGCATAGAGAATATTTATGACGGTCAAGCTCCAACTACAATTTCTTACGATTATTCGGTGGCTAATGAACTTACCATTACAAAAGAAGGCGAGGAGACGGTATATGCACTTGATGGTGATGGCCGAATAATAAAGGAATTCTGGGATGTAGATAAAACAGAATGGGAAGGATACCAGTACGATGCTGATGGCAGAATGATAAAAATTGTTGAGCATTATAGCGGTACTGATCATTTGAAATATGATTTAACAATTGAAGATGGCAATTTTACCCACCGTATTCGTTATGAGGATGATGGAGTAACGGTAAAAGAGGATCGTGAATTTACTTACACTATAGCTGACAATGCGAGTGGCATTCACCAGATTTACGCGGTAGATTCTGAATGGAAGCACATTGGAGGATTGTTTGGCAAGCAAAGTAAAAAACTTGCTGAAGAATATGTGCGTCACATAACCGATGATCCAACAAGTTCATTTGGTGCAACGTTTGATTATACCTTTGATAGTAAAAACCGGGTGGCAACTCAGACTAAAAATGGAACTGGCAGTGGTGGAACGTTTAGTGAATCATGGTCATATACCTACTACGAAGATTAATTTAATTGGTTGATGGGTTGGTTTAGCCAGGGACGAAAGTCCCTGGTTTTTTTTGTAGCTGCGATAGTTTAGTCTTCTAATATTTCAATTTCAATCCTGTCATTCAGCTTTGCACTGGCGCTGGTTTCGGCTACCAGCATATTGGTTCCGCCCCAGGCAAATGTCTCCATTCGCTTTTGGTCAATGCCGTGTTCAACAAGATAGTCGCGAACGGCTTCTGCCCGCTTTTCAGACAGTTCTTTTGCGGTTCCGTTTTGTTCATCAGAACCTTTCATGTCAAAATAGTTGTGGCTTTTTCCGAGTGCGATAATTTTTCGTTTGTTGGTGCCGTTGCAGTGGCCATGAATTTTAATTTTGTAAGCCGGGTTGGCATTCATCAGATTCACCAACTCATCCAATTCCTCCTGTGATCGCGGCAGCATAATAACAGCATCTTTATAAAAAGACACATCGTACATCACAGATACATCGCCTTTTTTTAACCGTTCGAGTTTAAACGGTATAACCCAGGCATTTTCTTCATCCTGTGTGGCTCCTTCTGTAAGCGTTGGATTTCCATAGTCGACCATTAGGGTTATTTCTTTATATCCGAAGATGCCGCAAACCAATGTCATGGGTTCCTCTGCCGGTTTAGGAACATCGCTGTAATCGGTGCTGGAATAAGTCGCCAGGTCACGCCCTCTCTGAAGGTCAACATGATGAACGTTTCCGGCATAGGCCGCACCATCGGGTGTGAGAATGGTAAACTTGAATAACTTTCCTTTTACAACACGCTTGGGTTTCGCCTCTGGTGCAGAGGGGACTATCTCCGTGACCACTGCCGGAGTGTCAATTTTTGTTTCAGCAACCGGTGGAGTTATTTCAGTTGGAGGTGGTTCGGGTTGTGGGTTAGTGGTGGGTTCCGGTTCGGTGATTACCGGTGGTTTTTGTTCAACAGCAACGGAAGGTTGTGAACTTCCGAGCGAGCCTTTGAAAACCCAACTATCCCGGAAAGCTGCTTCTTTTTGCAATAGCCTTACCTGATCAAAGGCTTCTTTTTTGCTGTTGGTTTTTATGGCATAAACATAATAGAGATTCCTGTTGGTGTTCATTTCATACGTAGCCTTAAAAAAACGACTTCGAACGAACCCGCTGAATTTTTTGGCGTTACTTTCTTTCGCGAAAGCGCCAATCACTACATAGTACGGTTTATCCTGAGCCTGGGAATAGGGGCGGACACAAAGCAGTAGAGCCGCAATCAGAATTAGCGAGGGTTTCATTACGATTTTTCTTTTAAGTTACGTAAAGTGTAGCAATGAAAAATGCTTTATTACCGGTCTTTAGTAACCTTCTTCGCTGAAAATACCTGACTAATGCTGTTTGCGCCAGCGTTTTTTAAAAATTGTAATTTAGCTGCACGTTAAAAGTTCAGAATGAAACTACTGCTGCGCCACCACAAAAGCATAACCGGGGAGTTTATTTTGGGGCACCTCAACCTGATGATGGTTTTTCAGGTGAATTGCCCGGGGTGCTTTATCCATGGTTTTCCATTGATGAAGGAATTGCAATTATATTTTGGTGATAAACTTTCCTGTTTTGCCCTTTCTACTGCCTTTGAAGATTTCGAGCTTAATACACCGGAAAATGCAAGGCTATTGTTTAGCGAAAACCAGCTTCTGGGTGAAACTTTAAAAGCGCAACAGGCAGGTTTACTTGAGTGGGATGCTCAAACCATCACTTTCCCTGTTTTGATGGATGAGGTAATCGGTCAGGCCGGGTTACTTCAATTGGAATTTATTGATCGGGTAATTGAAAACATCAGAGAAGGCACACCTGCCGCATCGCCTGCTGATTTAGTAAGTATGCGGACTGCGCTGAGCACGTATTTTGGGCAAATACCGCAATGTGGGTATACCTTTGCTGCCAACCTGATGCGGGGTACGCCTTCGTTTTTCCTATTTACAGATACTATGGAAATTCTTACCCAATGGTTTGGTCATGCCGATAGCCGGGTGGTTAAAGAGAAGTTAGACATCCTGATCCGAAAAGGGCAGTAGGAAATCAAACTTTATATTAACGGTTACTTCCTTTAGTATAATTCCTGTATACTAGAGCCTCCATCAAAAAATCACGAAACCTATGCAAGCACGGCTAACCCTATTCCTTCTCATTATTTGCGGTACGTTGCTTTATGCCCAACAAACAACACTCCAGCGTAAAGCGGTTGACACACAAGAACGAGCGATCAGAAGAGATGTTCCTTTAACAAACTCCATTCGTAAGGCCATGAAGGATGGAACCCGTGATTTTACGGGTAAACCGGGCCCGCGTTACTGGCAGTTGCAAACCGACTACACAATTCAGGCGAGCCTTGACCCGCACACCCAAACCATTTCAGGAACTGAGAAGATTGATGTTTACAATAACAGTCCTGAGGAACTGACAAGAATTGTCTTGCGCCTCGATCACAATATATTTCGAGCCGATGTTCCGCGCGGATCTTCCACACCTGCCGAAACAACATCGGGCATGGTGGTTACCAGTTTAGTAGTGGGCGGAAGAAAAGTTAACTTAACTGAACCACCGGCAGCCTGGGGTGCGCCTCCTAAACTGGCCATTACGGGACTTACAAAAACGGTGGCTACCATTACACTGGACACGCCCATTGCAGCAGGAAAAAAAGTTGAGCTTGAAATAGCCTGGAATACGAAACTTCCCGGAGGTAGCGGTGGCATTGGCCACCGCATGACCCAGCGATGGGACAGCACCCTGTTTCAACCAACGCAATGGTTTCCGCGATTGGCTAAGTATGATGACCTGCGCGGGTGGGAGACCAGTGTTTACCTAGGGCCGTCTGAATTTTACAATAATTTTGGCCGCTTCGATGTGACCATTACTGTTCCTGCAGGATGGCTGGTGAGCGGCACTGGCGTTTTACAAAATCCGAAAGAAGTACTGACCGAAACGGTTCGTCAGCGACTGGCCACTGTGCTCAACTCCAATGATGAAATAACCATTGTAGGAGAAGACGAGCGTGGCCCTGGAAAGGCAACCGCCACCGGTAAAACATTGGCGTGGCATTTTGTTGCCGATCAGGTTAATGATTTTGCCTGGGCCTCTTCGGCAAATTTTATCTGGAAGGCAACGCGTGCGAACATTCCCGGAAAAGGCCCGGTACCCATTCACATGGTTTATTTACCGAGCCGTGCTAAATATTTTGAAAAGGCGGGACAAGTAACACGCCATGCACTGGAATTTTATTCTGCGCTATGGGCTCCTTATCCTTTCCCGCAATTAACCCTGCAAGATGGCCCCAGCGCAGGGATGGAATATCCGATGGTGATCAATTCCAACCAGGGAGCGGCCGACCATGAAACAGGTCATCAGTGGTGGCCCATGATGGTGGGTAACAATGAAACCCGGTATGGCTGGATGGATGAAGGCTTTAATCAATATATGAATATCCTCTCCGATGCGGATGCGGAAGGAAAGCCTGCCAGCCTAGATGGCGAGGGGCAACGGTATGGGATGATGAGCGGAAATGAAAATGAAGCCACCATGATGTGGAACGCCAATGATGCGGGTACAGGATATGGTTTTCAAACGTATGGAAAAACCCCGTTAATGCTTTCGATGTTGGGTGGTATGGTGGGTGATGATGCGGTTATAAAAGCCATGAAAAAATACACCGCTGCCTGGGCATTCAAACATCCCTCACCATGGGATTACATCTTTTTCATGAATAATGAACTTGGTCAGAACCTGGAGTGGTTTTGGTATTATTGGTTATGGACTACCGAGTCGGTGAATGGTTCTATCCGCGATGTGAAGGTTGTGGGGAAGAAGAATCGTGTTACCATTTACCAGCAAGGCCAAATGCCTTCACCGGTCGTCCTGAAAGTAGAGTTTGAAGAAGGAGAGCAACCGATTGGGACAATGCCGAATGCAAAAATGATTGATAAAAATACAGCCATTGTTACATGGCCTGTGGATGTGTGGTTTTCAGGAAGCAAAACCTTTGAAGCAGATCTGGCATTTGGCTCGCGCAAAATCAAAAAAATAACATTCGATCCGAATAACCGATTTCCGGATAACGATCCAAAAGACAATGTATGGCCCAGGTAAAAATTTGAAACCGGAGGTTCATGCTGCACGTAAAATAGTTGCAATGTCAAACCATTGTCCTGAAATGATAAGAATTGTATAAATTGCTTAAGCGAAAATTAAACGACCAATTTTGAAATATAAAGGTGCTTTTATCCTGGCATTGATCAGCACACCATTGTGGGCTCAGATTCCATCAGTAGAAGTTCAAATTAAAACGGCTGTTTTGGCTGCACCTGACGACAAGCGGGCAGGGGCCGCAGTGTACGGTTACAATGCGAAAGGTGAGTTTGTATTGCTTCGAAAGGGTACGAATGAAATGGTGTGCCTGGCCGATAACCCCAAACAAGATGGATTCAGTGTATCGTGTTATCATAAAGATCTTGAGCCGTTTATGGCAAGAGGAAGAGAATTGAAGGCAGTAGGGAAAACATTCCAGGAAATATTTACCATTCGGGAGGAAGAAGTGAAGTCGGGCAAATTGGTAATGCCCAAACAGGCTTCCAATTTACAGGTATTCTCAGCACCGGCAGAGGCCTACAATGCCACCACCGGTGAAGTAACAAAAGGTAAATTCAGGTACGTGGTGTATATTCCGTGGGCTACAGCCGAAAGCACAGGTCTTCCAACCAAGCCGGAAGCCCCGGGGATGCCATGGATTATGGACCCCGGTACACACCGTGCGCATATTATGATTGATCCGGTATCAAAGGATTAAATTATCCTGGTTATTGCGGACTTGCTTGCCACGATTTATGTGGAATGACTTTTGCGATTTTACTTAGAAGCCATCTCAAAAATAGATTTTAGTGGATTTTCAAGTATTTGGCCATTAGGCAAGGCGGCTTTTGAAGCTCATACTGGAAGTAGTCTGGGCGAAAAAGCCAACGAAGCATAATGGACAAAGACATAGAAATATTTTTGAGATGGCTTCTAGAAAAATAAAAACTCCATTTGCTGCGAACAACAAATGGAGTTTTGTAAATCATCCTAACAAACCAACGGCTTACTTCCAGCCACCGCCCAGCGATTTATAAATATCCACATGGGCATTCATTTGTTTCAACTTGATTTCAATCAGATCCATTTTTGATTCCAACGCTTCGCGTTGAGTCAGCAGAACCTCCAAATAATCGGCCCTGGCCGATTTAAACAAATTATTTGAAATTGTGATGGAGTGCATCAGGATATCCACTTCCTGTTCTTTCGTTTGATAACTTTTTTTAAAGTTATCAACTTTCGAAAGTTGATTCACAACTTCCAGGTAAGCGTTTAAGATAGTACGTTCATAATTATAGACTTGCTGCGTTTGTGCTGCATTGGCATTTTTATAAGCCGCGCTAATCGCGTTCCGGTTGATCAACGGAGCCATTAAATCACCAGCTAAATTATACAGGATCGATTCGGGTTTAATCAGGTACGCAGGATTAAACGCCTGGTAGCCAATTCCCGCTTCGATGCTCAACGATGGATAGAAATTAGCGCGCGCCACTTTCACATCAAGTTTGGCTGCTTCCAGTTCTAATTCAGCCTGCCGGATATCCGGCCGGTTGGATAGCAACTGAGAAGGAATTCCGGCTTGCGCTGAGTCCAATACAATGGAACTGAAGTTAACGGAGTTTCGCGGTACGCTTTCATGAAATCCTCCCGTTAGAAAATGTATCCTGTTTTCGGTTTCAATAATTTGCTGCCTGATTTCATACTGACGGTTCTGCGTATTCAGTAACAGCGCTTCAAATCGGTTTACAGCCAGTTGAGTCGCTTTGGCGGCATCTTTCTGTTGCTTGACAATCCTCAGTCCATCCGTTTGAATTTCAATATTCTGTTCAACGATGTTGAGCTGGTTATCGAGGGCCATTAACTCGTAATAGCTATTAGCGATCTCTGCAATCAGGTTGGTCACCATGAAATTTTTACCTTCTGTTGTACCCAGGTACCTGACCACCGCGGCTTTTTTGGCATTCCGAAGTTTTTTCCAGATGTCCACTTCCCACGATGCCTGTAAACCAAACCGGTAGTCGCCAAGCGGTTCCGGAAACTCTGTTCCGGGTTTGATCTCCAGGTTTTCCTCAACGGATCCATCGCGTGTATACCTTCCTGGTTTTTCGAGGCCTGCACCGGCACCAAAACCAACAAAGGGGAGGTATTCTCCTTTGCGCGCCTGGATTTCATTTTTACTGATTTCAATCTCCTGCATCATGATGTTTAACTCCTGATTATTTTTCAGGGCTGTGTCGATGAGGGCAATCAGATTGGCATCAGAGAAATATTGCTTCCAGTTGTGGTTAACCATATTAACGGTATCCTGCGTTTGTGCGTAACTCACCGGGACAGCCTTGCTTTCCGTTTTAACGGTTACCGGTGGTGTGATGCAACTCCACAGAAATACCGATAAGCCGATGGTTGCAACGGATTTATATATTATCCTTCTTTTCATTTTTAAATCGGATTTTTTTCAATACTTTTTTAATCAGCGATACTTCATCGTTGTTTTCTACATACTCTTCACTCAACGGTTTCTCATCTTCATCCTGGATTAGTTTTCTACCCTCAGCAAGGGTGCCAAAAACAAAGTAGAGACCCGGTACGATGATTACTCCGAAAACAGTTCCGAACAGCATACCGCCCAGGGCCGATGCACCAATGGTACGGTTACCAACAGCACCGGCACCCGTTGCAATAACAAGCGGAAGCAACCCAGCGATGAACGCAAAGGAAGTCATCAGGATCGGGCGAAACCGTACACGCGCACCTTCAATGGCTGCTGCCAGAACGGTTGAGCCCTGCTGATGTTTTTGAACGGCAAACTCAACAATCAATACTGCGTTTTTCCCCAACAACCCCAGCAGCATGATCACACCAATTTGCGCGTATACGTCATTGGCAAGCCCCATAAACTTGAGCAGTAAGAATGAACCTAATACACCAACCGGAAGCGAAAGAATTACCGAAAGCGGTATGATGAAACTTTCATATTGACCCGCTAAAATCAGGTAAACAAAAATGAGCACGACCACAAAAATATACAGCGCTTCATTGCCTCTGTTAGCCTCATCAAAGGAGAGTCCTTCCCATGCAATATCATAGCCTTGTGGAAGGGTTTGCGCTGCAACTTCTTGTATGGCTTGAATAGCATCGCCACTGGTATACCCTGGCGCTGGAATTCCCCTGATGGAGGAAGAAGTGTACAAGTTGAAACGGGTAATCTCATTTGGTCCTTGTGTTTTTTTCATTTTCATGAAAGCCGAGTAGGGCACCATTTCATCGCGATCGTTCTTAATGAATAAGTCCAGGATATCGGAAGGGAATTTGCGGTATTCCGGTGCTGCCTGGGTATACACTTTAAAGAAATTTCCAAAGCGGATGAAACCCTGCTCGTAGGTACTGCCAATTAAGATGTCGAGGTTGTCCATTGCTTTCCCAATGGAAACACCTTTTTGCATGGCCAGCTCGTTATCGATGATCAATTCATATTGCGGATAGTTAGCCGCAAAAAATGTGAACAGGCCCGTCAACTCCTTTCGCTTGCCAAGGGCATGCATAAATTCATCGTTTACTTTGGCAAATTCCTGGTAGTCGATCGTACTGTTCTTATCCAGCATGCGCAACGAAAAACCATCGGAAGAGCCGTAACCTGGAACAGCAGGAGGTTCAAAGAATTCAACAATGGCGCCCATCTCTTTTGTTTTCTCTTCCAGTTCTTCCACAATTTCAGTCACCGACTGTTTCCTTTCCGACCAATCTTTCAGGTTGATGATACACGTTCCGGCATTGGAGCCCCGGCCTTCCGTCAGAATTTCATAACCGGCCAGTGACGAAACCGATTGGATTCCTTCAACCTCTTCCGCAATCGCCTGAAGTTTTCTGGAAACATCGTTTGTGGTTTCCAAAGTACTGCCCGGAGGGGTTTGAATGATGGCGTAAATCATCCCCTGATCTTCATTCGGTATAAACCCGGCAGGTAGTATTTTATCCACTGCGAAAATGCCAAACCCGAACAGAATCAGAATGCCGAAGGTTACTACCCTGCGGTTGACAATCAGGTTCAATAAGGAGGTGTACCGACCAGTAAGCTTTTCAAATTTTCTGTTGAACCAGCCAATAAACATATCTACTGGTGATTTTTTCTTTGGCTTGCCGTGCTGATTTTTCAAGATCATGGCACACAACACAGGGGTTAGCGTTAGCGCCACCACACCTGAGAGCACAATAGAACTTGCCATGGTGATGGAGAATTGCCGGTAAAAAATTCCCACCGGGCCTGTCATGAATGCTACCGGAACAAATACGGCCGTCATAATTAACGTAATGGCAATAATGGCTCCGCTGATTTCACCTAATACTTTCTTGGTGGCGAGAAAGGGTGAAAGATTTTCTTCTTCCATTTTGGTGTGTACAGCTTCCACCACCACAATCGCATTATCCACCACAATACCAATGGCCAGTACGAGTGCAAAGAGGGTAATCAGGTTGATGGTTAAGTCAAATATCTGCATAAATACAAACGCCCCGATGAGCGAGACCGGAACGGCCAGTGTAGGAATTAGAGTTGATCGCCAATCACCCAAAAAGAGGAAAACGACAAGAGCCACCAGCACGAATGCCTCAACCAGTGTGTGTATTACTTTGTCGATGGAAGCGTTTACAAATTTTGAAACATCGTAGTTGATTTCGTAACTCATGCCCGGAGGGAAATCCCTTTCCAGTTCTTTTAGTTTTGTTTTTACGCCATCAATTACTTTACTGGCATTACTGCCGAAGTTTTGTTTTAGTACAATAGATGCTGCAGGATATCCATCCTTATTGGAATAGATATCAAAGAATTCACTACCTAGTTCAACCTCAGCAAGATCTTTTAGTTTCAATGTTTCTCCTTCGGCATTGGCGCGTACAATAATATTTTCATACTCCTCCGGTTTATTAAATCTGCCTTTGTAGGTTAGTACATATTCAAGCGATTGTGGAGTTTTTCCGGAAGCCTGACCCAGGCGGCCCGGTCTGCCGATTACGCTTTGTTCATTAATGGCCTCCATCACTTCTTCAGTAGAGATGTTGTACGCGCGCATACGATCGGGCTTCAACCAAATACGCATGGCATACTGGCGGCTACCTAAAATCTGGGCGCGACCCATTCCGCTGATGCGTTGAAGCTCTGGCAAAATGTGAACGTTGGCATAGTTGTACAAAAACTTCTCGTCAGCATGTTTGTCTGTACTATATAAGTTGACATACATGAGCATGCTGGGTTGAATAGGGGTAATAATCACACCTTCCAGTTGCACCAGTGCAGGGAGTTTGTTCATCACCTGGTCGACACGGGTTTTTACGTTTACAACCGCAGCATTAGGATCTGTTCCAGGTTCGAAGACGATCTGAACGGTTGCTTCTCCGGCACTGGTCGCATCAGAGATGATGTACTGCATTCCCTGTACACCGTTGATGGCCCGTTCGAGCGGAATCAATGTTGATTCTACCAATACCTGGGCACTGGAGCCTGGATAGGCGATGAAGATGTTAACACGGGGAGGTGCAATTTGCGGAAACTGGGATATGGGCCTTGTATTGATGGCCAGAATTCCCAGGAAAATAATGGCAACAGAAATGGCGATCGCCAGTACTGGCCGTTGAATAAATTTACTAAACATGTTAGATGGATTTTAGGTTATTTATTCAGCGTGTAATGCGTATAGCTGCGCAATAATTTGCCGTGGGTCGTGCACTTCGTATTGAATATGCTCGTTGTTTTTAACCTTTCGCAAACCGTCTACCAGAATTTTATCATGCTCATCAAGTCCGTTTTTGATAGCGTACAGGTGAGGGATCTCAGTCTCAACCGTAATTTGCCTTGACTGAATCACGCCTTTGTCGTCCACAACGAAAACATATTTCTTATCCAGGATTTCAAAGGTTGCCTTTTGAGGAATGATGAGGGCATTGTGAAGATAAACCGGCATCAGAATATTCCCGGTTTCACCGTGGCGTAAAATGCCTTTGGGGTTAGGGAAGGTAGCCCGAAAAGCGATGTTTCCGGTTTCGTTATTAAAATCAGCTTCAATGGTTTCTACAAAGCCGGGATATTCGTACAGCTTATGATTGGCCATCTGGAGTTTTACTTTTTTGTCCTCATCCGATTTTGACCGCGTAATGTAATCGAGGTATTCCGATTCCGGAACGTTGAAGTAAATCCACATTTTGCTGTTGTCGGAAAGGGTAGTCAGCAGTTCACCTTCATCTACGAGACTTCCCAGGCGGACATGGAACCGGTCCATGATGCCGTCAAAGGGTGCCGAAATTTTTGTAAAGTTTAAGTGAGCTTCAGCCAACGACACCTCGGCTTTAGCCTTATCAAGCGTAGCCTTGGCAAGCGCGAGTTCATTTTGTGAAACAATGTTGCTGTCGGCAAGACTTTTTGTATTCAGGTACTCAATTTCAGCATAGTTTACTTCGGCCTGGGCCCGTTGAAATTCGGCCTGGTAAATCAGGGGCATTACCTGAAACATCATTTGTCCTTTTTTTACAAACTGACCTTCGTCCACATAAATGTGCTGGAGGTATCCTTTCTCAAGCGCTCTGAGTTCGATGTGTTGGATCGACCGGATCTGACAAACGTATTCGTTGAATACGACTGTGTCTTTTTTTATGGGTGTAGTTACAATAAACTTAGTTTCTTCATGACTTTTCTCTTCACCATGTTTGCAACTGGCCAACATGCAAAAAGTTGCTGCCATTGTGAGAATATGAATTCTCTTCATAAAATGATTTGTTAAAAATGAAACTGATTTAAAAAAAACCGCGGTTTCGGTAATTGAATAAACTTAGTGTCAAAGCAAACACGCGGAAGCTATAACACGACTTTACTTAATTCAAGAATGGGAAATCAGCTTAAGAAGCTTTTCCAGGAATGGTGCAGAATGATGAGTGATAATGATGGTCGGTTTTGTAACGACCGTAAAAACTCGGGGCGAAATTTTTCTAATGCACCAGAGGTGGCGTTTTTAATTACCGATTGGCTGGCATGAAAATCAAAGACCTTACTAAAATGGGGCTTTTCCTGTCCTTCGGTTTCTTTCAGAAATTCGGTTACAAATACATGACCACTCTGAGTTTCATTGTTAATGGGCTGGTAAAATGGAGCGCTGTTATGCTTGGCTTGAAAACCAAGAATTTGCCCTGTGCTGGTAACCGTTGTGCTAAAGCCAGCCTGCGCTGCGAAATGAACAAAAATCGCTAAGAAGAAGTAAGCTGTGATATAACAGGTTGAGGAATACGCCTTTTCAGTGCAGATATGAACCCTATTTTCTCTTCTTTTGAACATTTGAGCGGCAAAACTACAAACATATTTTAGAACGATCAAAACCGGGGGAGGTTTCAATTATTACCCATGTAAGGTCATTTATAAATTATTGGAGTTTGCTTCGTGCCACATTCCATTCGGGATATATCTCAAAGAAATGTGCAGTTAACGTGAGTTTCTTTACTTCCCGATACAAAACTTCGAAAAGATGTTTTCCAACAGATCATCAGTTGTGATAGCCCCGGTGATTTCACCCAGGTAATGAAGCGATTGTCTGATATCCATCGCCAGGAAATCTCCGGTGATGCCATCTTCCATGCTTTTCAGCACACGACCTAACGATTCGTTGGTTTGCAGCAAATTTTGATAGTGACGCAAATTGGTAACGACTACATCACCAGATTTAACAGTGGCAATATGAAAGAAGGAGAGAAGCTTTTCTTTCAGTTGATCAATGTTGGTGTGCTGCGCGGCTGAAATAAAAATAAAGCCTTCGCGCCCCAGTTTTTTTAAGAGGGCCGGATCTGCCTGATCTATTTTGTTGCCCACCTTTACATAAGGAATGTTTAGAGCCTCAAGCTCTTGTATCTCTTCGCGAACCTCTTCAAAGGTTGTATTGGTCAGATCAAACAGGTAAATGATTAAGGAGGCCTTTTTCATCCGGTCACGTGTACGCTCAACGCCCATCGCCTCAATGACATCTTTTGTTTCGCGCAATCCGGCAGTATCAATGAATCGAAAATTTATTCCGCCCAGCACGATTTCATCTTCAATCACATCGCGGGTGGTGCCGGGAATGTCTGAGACAATTGCTTTCTCTTCATTTAGTAGAACATTCAGCAAGGTTGATTTGCCGGCATTTGGCTTTCCTGCAATAACGGTGGGCACTCCGTTCTTAATCACATTCCCCTGATCAAAGGATTGTATCAATGCTTTTAAATAGGATTGAATCTTCAGGATTAGGTTCTTCAGGTCATCACGTTTGGCAAACTCAACATCTTCTTCGCCAAAATCCAATTCCAATTCAATCAACGATGCAAAATGAATCAGTTCTTCACGAAGGTGATTGATCTCTTTTGAAAATCCGCCACGCATTTGGTTGATGGCGGCTTGTCTCGCATTTTCTGTTTCTGCGTTAATCAGGTCGGCCACGGCCTCGGCCTGGGCCAGGTCGAATCGGCCATTCAAAAAGGCACGCTTGGTAAATTCACCGGGTGTGGCTAAGCGGGCGCCTTGTTGTAATAAGGCTTTAATGATCTCTTTTACAATTACGGGTGAACCATGACACGAAATTTCAACAGCATTTTCCCGGGTGAAAGAGTTTGGTTCCTTAAAAACTGAAACCAAGACCTCATCAATAATTTTTCCTTCGTGCTGAATGGTACCAAAGTGTATGGTATGTGACGGTACATAACGAAGGTCTCTCCCTTTAAAAACCTTTTGCGTGATATCAATGGCGTCTTTACCGGATAGTCGTATGACTGCAATGGCAGAAATCCCTTGGGCTGTTGCAAGTGCGACTATAGTGTCGGTCATGGAATGGAATTTTACCGCGCTAAATTACATCATTGCCGCTTAATCTTGCTTGAGGTATTTTTCCCAACCTCTCATTTTATAATATTTTTCTTTTGGTTCTCCCGTCCAGCCATTTATTCCTTTAGCAGGAAGTACAATGGCGTGAATGATCAATACAGCCAGTGTCATCACTCCCAGGAAACCTAGCGTCCAGATTCTTCCTATGGTTAAAGTGATCGCAACAGCCAGACCAATAAACAAGACCAGCTTAAGGGCCTTTCGCCAGTTTGGTGTATGCACTTCAAAATGCCCGAAGAAGATATGACCAAAAGCGAATAGACCTGTAATGAGGCTGATGTCGAACCAAATGGTGTTGATATTCCACATACACTTTTACTTTTCTTTTACAATTAAAACCGGAATGTTAACGCGGTGACGAACGGTGTTCAGCGTTGTTCCGAAAATCAGGTCTTTAAACCATTCATGCCCGTGGGCGCCCATCACCAGTAAATCAGCATGATACTCTTTCACAAGTTGGGGGATAACGCGCCTTGGATTTCCGAACCCAATCCTGGAAGAGGCTGTAAATCCTTTTTCCCGAATTTGTTTCAGGTATATTTCCAATGCTGCCGCGTCCTCACTGGATTCCAAATCTGCAATTTCGGATCCATACACCATGGCGCCTGCCGTCTCTACTACGTGGATCAACACATACTTTGCATCTTTTCCTCCTTGTGCCAGGGCAGTTCCAATTGCCAGGGTGTCTACTGATGAGAAGTCGACACAAATAACCACGTGTTTAAAGGCAGATTTTTCAATTGCCGGAAGTTCTTTTGCCGTACCATGCGGCAGTCGTGCCATCTTCTCTGCGCTGCGCTTTTCGATAAATGGTTTGAACACGATGTAAAGCAAGAGTGCACCTGCGGCAAGACAAACCGGAACAACGGTTACCCAAAGTATCCATGCCTGTTCCCCCGCATCCGCAATCCATCCTTGTATTTCAGAGAAAACTAATTTCACATTCAGGGAAACAATAATCGTTGCGATGACCCACGCTGCTATTCGAACCCATGGTTTAATAACAAAAGCACCCATTTTTTCTTTATCACTGGTGAAGTGAATCAGCGGAATAATGGCAAAGCCTAATTGCAAACTCAATACGACCTGACTGAAAACCAGCAGGGCGCCTGTCTCACTTTCGCCATACACCAGAATAACAATATACGCAGGAATAATGGCGATGAGCCGGGTAATTAACCGCCTTAGCCACGGGGCAATTCGCAAGTTCAAATATCCTTCCATCACAATTTGTCCTGCCAGCGTTCCGGTAATGGTAGAACTCTGTCCGGCACAAATCAGTGCGATACCAAAAAGTATCGAGGCCCATTCGGTGCCCAGCAACGGTGTGAGAAATTTATACGCATCCTGAATTTCAGAAACTTCGTACATGCCGGCTTGAAAGAATGTTGAAGCAGCCAACACGAGGATGGCCGCGTTTACAAAGAAGGCCGCATTGAGTGCTATTGCCGAATCGATGAAATTGTATTTAATCGCGCTCCAAATTCCCCTGTCATTTGCCTCGATCCTTCGGGTTTGCACCAGCGATGAATGCAGATACAAATTATGGGGCATCACCGTGGCACCAATAATTCCGATGGCGATATAAAGGGCCTGGTCATTAGGTAAGGACGGTACAAAACCCTTCACCAATTCACCCATGTCGGGTTTGGCCAAAACCATTTCAATAAAAAATGCACCCCCTATGATGGCAACCAATGCAATAATAAAGGCTTCTATTTTTCGGATGCCATAGCTTTGAAGGACTAACAGTAAGAGGGTGTCCAACACGGTAAGCGAAACCCCCCAGATCAATGGCAACCCGAATAATAAATTTAAACCGATGGCCATGCCCAGCACCTCGGCAAGATCACACGCTGCGATGGCAATCTCCGCCAAAATCCACAAGGAAAAATTAACTACCGGGTTGTATGTTTTTCGCGATGCCTGTGCTAAATCTAACTGACGGACAATTCCTAGCCTTGCACTTAAACTTTGCAGTAAGAGCGCCATCATGTTCGACATCAGCAATACCCAAATCAGGGTGTAGCCAAACTGACTTCCACCGGCAATATCGGTGGCCCAGTTGCCCGGATCCATGTAACCAACACTCACCAAATATGCTGGTCCCATAAAGGCAAACAGCCTGCGCAATCCTTTTCTGGACGAAGGGTCAACTGAGGCATGAACTTCGCTGAGTGATTTGGAGGAATGCGTTGGGTTAGCCATGATGCCGATCTACTGGGTTACTAAAATGTTTTGTGATGCCTCCTTTGATATGAAGGCCTTCTTCTTCTTGTCGATCAGAATTTCAACGGAACCATCAAATTCTGTTTTTTCTAATATTGAAATATGCGCACCAATGTACACACCAATTTTGCTGAGGTATTGAAGGAAGGAGGGTGACCCTCTTTTTATGGCCCGAACCGTTGCCGTTTTCTTTTCTGTTATTTCACCTAATGGAATTTGTTGTGTCAGAGGAATTCTTCCGGATTTATCCGGAATAGGATGGCCATGCGGATCGGCTGTTGGATGACCAAGAAAAGTATCCAGCTTTTCTATGAGCAATGGCGACTGAATATGTTCCAGTTGCTCGGCAACTTCGTGAACCTCGTCCCAGGTAAAGTTGAGTTTTTCTACCAGGAATGTTTCCCAAAGTCGGTGCTTCCGGATAATCGTTAACGCGTTCGCTTTTCCTGGTTTGGTCAGGGTAACACCGTAGTACTTCTCATATTCAATTAATTTTTTTAGCGAAAGCTTTTTAACCATATCCGTAACCGAAGCGGGCTTGGTGTTTAAGGCGATGGCCAGTTCGTTTGTCAGAACGGCCTGTTGCCCTGCTTCTGAAAGGTGGTAGATTGTTTTTAAGTAGTTTTCTTCTGTATAGCTCAGCATATCCGGTAATACAACGGCAGTGTAAGCTATAAAGTTTAGACAAGTCTAAAAAATAATTTCTATAAAAATTATAATTTTCTTAGACACTCGATGAGTCGTAGGCCCTCAGATTCCCAGAAGATATCTGCTGGTGCGTCTGGGTTTTTGGGGAAAGTTTTCAGTTGACCGATTAATACTTGAAAATCCGGCTTGGCCGGAAGAATAATTCCACCCTTATATTCTTGAACCATGGCATGTGAGGGTGTAGTATGCCGAATAATCATGGGCAGTTGAAAAGCCAGGTATTCATATACTTTGGTTGGTATGGAGCTTTCAGTACTCGGATTTGGAGGATAAATAACAATTCCCCAACCTGCCCGACTGATTTCATGAAGAATTTGTTCGTGCGGTACAAGTTGATCTCCACCCACCAGGGTAATGAAGGGTTTGTCTGCTATGTTTCTTTTTATCTCTGCAAGCGTATCAGGCATGGCACAATAGCCGATAAGGGTGAGTGAGTAAGCAGTGTCAATCTTGTGTAATTCTTTACACAGTTCAATGGCCTCAAAAACACCTGTACTTTCTGCCAGGGTTCCGGAAAAGAGCAGACGGTGATTTTCCCGGGGCTGATTACTTTTGTACGACTGTATGATTGATTTGGGCAACTTATTTTCAAGAATGGTGTAAGATCTGGCAAAACCAATTTCCTGTCGATACCCCGTTTCGGCCAGAAAGAAATGATGAATAAGAGGTGCAGTAATTTTTTCCAGCAGTCTGACCATCAGCGCCAGCGGCCACCGGGCAAACGCTGGGTATGCGGTTGTGTAACGAATGTTGCGGAAATAGTTTTCTAAAACGTCATAAATAATTTTTCTTCCGAAGAACAGCCTGTTGACAATTGCCACGGGCAGTAATTCAGGTGTGTTAATGATGATCACGTCTGGCTTGATGTCCAGTGTTCTTCTCAAAATTTGAAAACCGGCCACAAATCGTTTGAAACTGAATCGGCTAAAGGACACCATTGGATGTACCGTAATAGCATTTTCAGTCGGTGCGTTGATGGACGGGAATCCAATAATATGAACTTCGTATTCACCGCTTTTTGCAAGGGTCATCCCGATTTTCTCAAACATACGGGTATCATCGACCGGCTTTAGGACAGAAGCCAGAACAATTCTCCTTTTTTTTATTACTTGCGGCAAATTGAAATGTATTGAGTCGATAAAACAAAACCCTAAAATGGAATTAAAACTACGAATAGAAAAGGCTTGGGAGGATCGTGCGCTGCTACAGCAGGCAGAAACACAGGAAGCAGTTCGGGAAGTAATCGCTCAACTGGATAGGGGCGAACTTCGGGTGGCTGAACCAGTCGGCCCGGCCTGGCAGGTAAATGAGTGGATTAAAAAGGCAGTGATCCTGTATTTCCCTATCCAACAGATGGAAACCATCGAAGTTGGACCTCTTGAATTTCATGATAAAATAGCTTTAAAGAAGAATTATAAGTCGCTGGGAGTTAGAGTGGTACCACATGCTATTGCACGATATGGTTCGTTCCTGAATAAAGGGGTAATTATGATGCCTTCGTATGTGAATATTGGTGCCTATGTAGATGAAGGAACGATGGTTGATACCTGGGCTACAGTAGGGAGTTGTGCACAGATAGGGAAAAATGTTCACCTCAGCGGTGGGGTAGGTATTGGTGGTGTATTAGAGCCGGTGCAGGCCGCCCCGGTTATTATTGAAGACAATGCTTTTATTGGATCGCGTTGTATCGTGGTGGAAGGCATTCGGGTAGGCCGTGAGGCCGTTTTGGGCGCAAATGTTGTTTTAACGGCCAGCTCAAAAATTATTGATGTAACCGGAAATGAGCCAAAAGAGTATAAGGGATTTGTACCGGAGCGATCAGTTGTGATTCCGGGGTCGTATGCGAAAAAGTTTGGTGCGGGTGAGTATGCTGTGTCGTGCGCCTTAATCATTGGGCAACGAAAGGAGAGTACCGATAAAAAGACCTCGTTAAATGACGCCTTACGCGATAATAGTGTTTCGGTATAGGTTGGCACTCCCTTTGAATGTTACTTGAGCAGGAAATAAATGAATTGAGTATTTTGACTTCTTCCTGATATGAAACACCTGGCTTTCTGGTTCTTGATCACTTTTATTTTTTCAGGGTTTACGTCCGAGCGGATAGAGATTTACCCGGCTGTTAAGAATGAAAGCTTTGGAAAGGGAGAGGTGTTGGAGTACAAAATGAGTTACGGAATTTTTACAGTGGGAAAAGGAAGTACCCGAATTGATAAGCAATACTACCGGGTTAATAACCGCGATTGTTTTAAGATAGATGTGTTTGGCAGAACCGTGGGTATGGTCGACTGGGTAGCCGATGTGAATGACCAGTGGGGATCGTACATCGATACCGCTGCCCTGTTACCCCATGTTTCGTACAGGAAGATACGAGAAGGAAAATACAAGAAAGATGAAATCATAACATTCGACCACCCAAACGGAAAAATTGAGGCGAAAGTCTTTAATCATAAAACAGGCAAGTTCAAAGAACCTAAGCATTATGATGCTCCCCTTCAGGTTCGTGACATGATTTCGGGATTTATGTATTTGCGCACGCAGGATTTAAGCAAAGTAAAGGTTGGAGATACCGTTACCATTTCAGCATTTTTTGAAGATACCCTCTACAAACTGAAAGTGATCTATAAGGGAAAAGATGTCGTGAAAACAAAAGCAGGAAAAATCCGCGCTCTTGTGTTTAAACCTCACATGCCCCAAAACTCACTCTTTGATGGTAAAGACTCCATTACGGCCTGGTTTTCTGATGACAAAAACAGGATTCCCATTAAGGTGAGCGCCAACATGTTTATTGGAAGCGCAGGGGTGGAGTTAACCGCTTACCACGGATTGAGAAATCCACTTAATCTTGTAAAGTAATTTCATAGTTCGGTATATTAGGATTTTTAAAACCTCTTATACCTATGTTAAGTGAATTCAAAGCTTTTATTCTGCGGGGCAATGTAGTTGACCTGGCGGTTGGTGTTATCATTGGCGGGGCGTTTGGTGCTATTGTCAACTCGCTGGTAGCCGACATTATTACTCCTATCATGCTTCAACCGGCATTAGAGGCAGCCGGTGCGGCCGACATAGCCTCCTGGAAACCCGGTGGAATGTTGTTGGGTAAATTTATATCTTCCGTCATTTCATTTGCTGTAATTGCCTTTGTTCTTTTCCTGCTGGTGAAAGGCATGAATGCCGCATTGAAAAAGAAAGAGGAAAAAGCTGCAGCGGCTCCTGCGCCACCTCCGGCAGATATCCAACTGCTAACTGAGATCAGGGACTTGCTGAAAAAATAAAGGACAGTCAATGGTCCATTGGCCATCGTTAATGGACTATTGACTTTTTTGTTTAAATCTTTCGGCTACCACCAGGTCTTTACTGCCCGCAGTGTATTGGTAAAATCCGCTTCCGGTTTTTACCCCCTTATGTCCTGCCTGCACCATGTTAACCAGCAACGGACACGGAGCATATTTCGGGTTACCAAACCCATCGTGCAAAACGTGAAGGATGGACAGGCAGACATCCAGCCCAATAAAATCGGCAAGTTGTAACGGCCCCATCGGGTGGGCCATGCCAAGTTTCATCACGGTATCAATTTCATGAACCCCTGCTACACCTTCGTATAAGGAGTAAATCGCCTCATTGATCATGGGCATGAGAATTCGATTGGCAACAAACCCAGGGTAATCGTTCACCTCCACCGGAATTTTCTCCAGCATTTTGGAGAGTTGCATAATGGTGGATGTAACAGAATCGGAAGTATCATACCCCCTGATCACTTCCACCAGCTTCATTACCGGAACAGGATTCATAAAGTGCATACCAATAACCTGTGAGGGACGCTTAGTAACGGATGCAATTTTTGTAATGGAAATAGAAGACGTATTGGAGGCCAGAATTGCTTCGGGTTTGCATAAGCTATCAAGGTCTTTAAACAGGTTGAGCTTTAACGTAACATTTTCAGTTGCAGCCTCTACCACCAGTTCTGAGTTTTTAACACCTTCTGCAAGGAAGGTATAGGTTTTAATATTGGCTAATGCCTGATTTTTGGTCGCCTCTGTTATCAGTTGTTTGGATACCTGCCGCTCCATATTTTTTTCAATCGTAGCTAACGCTTTTTTGAGGGGCTCTTCCGCGATATCTACGAGCGAAACCAGGTAGCCATACTGTGCAAAAACGTGGGCAATTCCGTTGCCCATCGTGCCCGAACCAATAACCGTTATATTCTTCATGCTTTTCATTAGTTTAGAATGCTCAAAGATAAAAGTTGAATGGTGGCAGAAAAAAATAGGATCAAGAATTTATCTACCAGGTGGTTAACACCTTTTAAGATCGTACTCTTTGTAATCTATTCAGGATTATACCTCTTAATTTCTTGGTCGTTTATCGATGATGTTCACAATGTGGCGGATTGGTTCTTTGGTTTGATGATGGCGGGTTCATATGGTTACCTCTTTTACCGGCTGATGCGGGTTACAGCAAAATTGTATCGGGTAGAATTTGATCCAAACTTTTTATACGTGTTGCGGAAGAATCAGGATATTCTTATTCCACTGGAAAGCATTGAATCGGTTGAAATTGCCACCCTTGGAGGAGTATATAAAGTAAACCTGTTCAATGCCGAGCAGTTGGGTGATCATTTTTACTTTAAACTGTCTCTCTTCTATCCGTTGAATGCTAAATCAAAAGACGCATTAGTTAATGTACTGAGAATGTACATAGCCCAGGCACGAAGAAAACCTCAGGAGGTACTACGAAACGCACTCCATAGTTAAAAAAAAGCCCCACATGGTTGTGAGGCTTTTTTTAAGACGTTAAGTATTGATTACTTGGCCGTATCGGCAGGTGCATCGGTTGAAGAGGGTACCGGCATTTGAGGCGCCTGAGTCGACTCACCGGCACGATCCAACAGTTCATTGCTCGAGCCTGTATTTTGTGTAACAAAATTTGTGGACAACGCCAGGATCATGATGGTGATCACAAATCCCCACGTTAATTTTTCCAATAAATCGCCCGTTTTTTTTACGCCAATGATGTTACTGGCTCCTGAGCCTCCAAATTGGTTTGATAAACCTCCGCCTTTTGAGTTTTGAGCTAATACAACCAATACAAGCAAAACTGCTACAAAAATGATGATTCCGACTATTAAAGTAAACATGTTATTTTTTCAGTTCGTCAATTCGAGCCGCAAAGTAAGCCTTTTTTTGTGGAAACTTCCAAATCAGCTTTTTGTACACCTCAATTGCCTTTTCTTTCTTACCCTGTTGGATAAGGATAGTTGCCAATGTTTCGGAGATGATGTTGTCGGCAAATTCACCACTTTTTATTTCCGATAAATCACCCTGCGATGGGGTCTCGGATGGCTTTGGTTTAATAGAAGGCTGCGCCTTTATAAACTGATCGATAATGGCAATCTGTTCTTTTGCCTTTACGCTCTCAGGATCAATTTTTTTTTTAGTGGTCTTGATATTCTCGATGAGCGGGTCTGCCGAAGATTCACTATTTTTTTTTGGTCTTCCCGGTGGTTTTCGTTTAGGCTTTTCTAATGCTGGCAAGCCTGCAGCCAGTGTTTCAAAATTGTGTTTTAATTCGTTCAATCGTTCCAGGTCATGAATAACCTCTTCTGCATAATCGATTGAATCGATGGCTTCATGAATGTGGCTATCGGGCACGACCACAGCAGGTAAACCGGCTTTCTCTTTTATGTTGACAGCCGCATATGCTTTCGACATGATCTCTTTGAGTACAGAGCGATCGGTACTATAAACCGCAGCAGATTGCAGTAATGACTGCTGATTTTCGAAGTTATGGTCTTTGCTTACACGGGCCGAAAGCGCCTGCAGTACCTGGCTGTACGGATAGGTATGAACAAGCGAGAGCACTTCCTCAGCTTCTGCTGAAGATGACCCTGAATAGTGCTGAAGCAAGTCAACAAGTTGTTTTTTTTCCACGCAGATTTTTGCCCTAAGTAAAAATAGAAAATTTTTACCAATTGGCAATTGAGGCGTTGAAGATGTCGAGGCAGATTTGATCGAATATCTGTCGGATCAATTGTTCTTCAATGTCGGCCAGGGTTTGATCGTTACTGAAATCTTTATAAAAAGAAAAACTTTTGTCCTTAAAACTCATGGCCTCATCCTGCGTGTTCACATAGTTTACTTTTACGACAATTGTTAGCCGGGTAGAGGATGCTGAATTGATTTTGTTGGGATCTCCGGTAGAGGTTGGAGCAATAGGTGTAATCCGGTAGTCTGCAATTGTTCCTTCAAATTGAAGTTCGCCATTGCTTTGCACAACGCTTAAGCTACTGTTTTGAATAAAGTAATCTTTTAATCGGTTGGTGAAAGTCTGCCCTAAATTGGCAGGACCTAAATCGGTATTGTTATAGAATTCATCTACGGATATATTTTTTGCAGTAGTATTGGAGCCGGTAAAAGAATAAACCCCGCACGATGATGTAACCAATACCAACAGGAAACTTGCGGCCAGTGCAGGTAATTTACTCATCAAGGTCATATTGTTTTATTTTTCGATACAGCGTTCTTTCCGATATGCCCAAATCCCGTGCCGCGTATTTTCGTTTGTTGTTATTTTTTTGAAGTGCTCGCTGAATCAACTCTTTTTCTTTCTTTTCTATCGAAAGTGAATCTTCTTCCGTTTCGTGTGAAATATCCTGCACTTCTTCTACCGGTTCCGGGTCGGCATGGGTGGAAACCGCTGGATTGTAATTCAGCATAACCGGTTCTCCTGTTTGTACAGGAGTATCAATCCCTTCAAACAAACCCGGATGTTCTTTCATAAGGTTACCCTGATGCCCTAAATTATCAAGAACGATTTTCTTTAAATCAACCATGTCCTTTTTCATATCGAAAAGAACCTTATAAAGAATATCCCGTTCCGAAAAGGAATCGGAAGGAGTGCTGCCATTTCGGTACAACGTTGGTAAACTTGTTTCCTGAGGAAGGTACTGCCGAAGTCTTTCAGCCGAAACATCTTTGTCGTCTGTTGAAAGAACTGAAATTTGTTCAACCAGATTTTTCAGCTGACGAATATTTCCAGGAAAACGATATTTTAGCAAAACTTCTTTTGCGTCCTCGGTCAATGAAATAGGTTTTACTTTGTATTTCTCGGCAAAGTCGGTGGCAAATTTTCTGAACAGTAATTCAGCATCCTTTCCGCGATCGCGCAACGGAGGCACAAAAATGGGTACGGTACTAAGCCTGTAATACAAGTCTTCCCTGAATTTTCCCTCTTCAACCTTGCGCATGAGGTTTACATTAGTGGCCGCCACCACCCGCACATCGGTTTTGATTACTTTCGATGAACCTACTTTGATGAACTCACCGTTTTCCAGTACGCGCAGCAAACGGGCTTGGGTTCCCAGGGGCATTTCACCAATTTCATCCAAAAAAATTGTTCCGCCATTGGTTACTTCAAAATAGCCTTTGCGCGCTTCGTGTGCTCCGGTAAAAGATCCCTTCTCGTGGCCGAAAAGTTCTGAATCGATTGTTCCTTCCGGAATAGATCCGCAGTTGATGGCAATAAACTGGCCATGCTTGCGTGAACTCAGGTGGTGGATAATTTTAGAAAATGATTCTTTACCGCTTCCGCTTTCGCCTGTAATCAACACCGACATATCGGTAGGAGCCACCTGCATGGCTACCCGCACCGCATTGTTCAGTAAGGGCGATACCCCCATGATACCGAACCGTTGTTTGACGCTTTGTATTTCTGAATCTGTAATGCTCATTAAACTGCTTTGCCTAATAGTGTTCCGCGGGTGTAGCTTTCTACCAACACGTTTACATACTGACCTTTTTTAAAACTCTCCTTCGGGAAAACGATTACCTTGTTTGCTGTGTTTCGCCCCTGAAGGAAATCATTGGAGCGTTTTGAAAAACCTTCAATCAAAACCTGATGCACCTTGCCAACATCTCTTTTGTTCCGTTCAATTGAATGTGAAGTTTGCCTGCTAATTATTTCTTCTAACCTTTTCTTTTTAAGCTCAATAGGAATGTCATCTTTAAATTTTTTCTCAGCCAGGGTTCCGGGTCGCTCCGAGTAAATGAACATGTAGGCGAAATCATACCGGACAATATCCATCAATGAAAGTGTTTCCCTATGTTCTTCTTCAGTTTCAGAACAAAAACCCGTGATCATGTCGCATGAGATGCCGCAATCCTCACCCAAAACTTCGCGAACACGTAATGCTTTATTGATATACCATTCGCGGGTATACCCACGATTCATCAATTCGAGAATACGGGAGCTTCCGCTTTGTGCTGGCAGGTGAATATTGTTGCAAATGTTTTCATGCCGGGCCATTGTGAAAAGTACCTCATCGGTAATATCCTTTGGATGCGAAGTTGAGAATCGTACGCGCAGGTCGGGATGAATAGTTGCCACCATCTCCAGCAGGTGAGCAAAATTGATAACGTCACCTGCTTCTCTTTTTTCCAGCCTCGCTTTGTTGTTTTCCTCCGCGCTCCACTTATAGGAGTCAACATTTTGTCCAAGCAGAGTGACTTCACGATATCCACGTGCAAAAAGGTCTTTAGCTTCTGCAACGATTGAATGCGGATCGCGGCTACGTTCGCGCCCACGGGTGAAAGGCACCACACAAAAGGTACACATGTTATCGCATCCGCGCATAATAGAAATAAAGGCGGTGATACCGTTTGAGTTGAGTCTTACCGGACTTATGTCTGCGTAGGTTTCTTCGCGCGATAAAAATGTGTTGATAGCCTTTCCACCTTCATCCACCTGGGTGATCAGTTTCGGGAGGTCGCGGTAGGCATCCGGGCCTGCCACGAGGTCAACGATCTTTTCTTCTTCAAGAAATTTTGATTTCAATCGCTCGGCCATGCAGCCGAGTACACCAACCAGTATTTCCGGCTTTTGTTTCTTCAATCCATTGATATGGGTAAGTCGGTTGCGAACGGTTTGCTCAGCCTTTTCGCGAATAGAACATGTATTCAGAAACACAACATCGGCCTGCGCGATATCCGAAGTGGTATCAAAACCTTCTTTTTCAAGGATAGAAGCTACAATCTCACTGTCGGAGAAATTCATTTGACATCCGTAGCTTTCAATATAAAGTTTTCGGCTTTTTCCAGTATTGGAGTCCGGTGACGTCTTATAGGTCTCGCACGACTCGCCTTCGGATTCCTTCAAAATACCCAAATCTGCTATAATATCCGCCATTCTTCTTCTATCAAAGACACAAAAATACAACTTTTAGTGTTTTTTTGTGACATCTTGTCAGTGGGATTTGAAGCTGTTTATCGAGATTTGAGCATGGCAATCATAAAATCAGTAAAGGGTTTTACTCCAACCTTTGGAAGCAATTGTTTCTTTGCCGACACCGCGGTAGTGGTGGGTGAAGTGACCATGGGCAATAACTGTACAGTTTGGTTTAATGCCGTGGTGCGCGGTGATGTTCACTCCATCACCATTGGCGACAACACGAACATTCAGGATGGAGCGGTTATTCATTGTACCTATCAAAAAGCGAAGACCATTATTGGCAGTAATGTTTCCATTGCCCACAATGCCATCATTCACGGGTGTACAATCGAAGATCACGTACTGATTGGAATGGGAGCGATTGTCATGGATGGAGCCGTAATTGGTGCTCATTCAATAATTGCGGCAGGTGCTATTATTTTGCCCGGTACCAGGGTGGAGTCGGGCAGTATGTACGCAGGCAATCCGGCTAAACGCATGAAGGATATCAGCGATGAAATGCGGGAGGTCATCCAACGGACAGCCCGAAACTATCCCATGTATGCCGAATGGTTTAAGGAGCCACCTGCTTCCTGAACTGGCTTACCTTTAAATTGATTGGCTTGATGATTTTTTCATGATTTATTTCTATATTCCTATTCCTTAAAATTTAAGTGTACTGGGTAATGCAGGCAATTCGTAATCAAGGTTTTGAAGCCGATGTGATCGGTGACTACAAGCGAAGAATGAAGGCGTTGGGCACAAATTTTTTGACTGACGACAACGATGAGAATACCGATGAGTATGTTCATTTTTATTTTGCTGGTAAACATGACGATGGGCGTGAAGTGATTTTTGATGCGGTGATGTACACCTTACGTTTACAGCATGAGAGTGAAATGTTTGAGATTGCCGAACACCGAGCTGCTCAACACTTCCCTGATTATAAGAAAATTTCATACGATGAGGATGAGAATGGAAATTTAGAGATGCTGGATGACCAGGAAGAGGAAATTGGATTGTTCATGGCCGAGGTAATTGTAGAGTTGGAAGAAGAAGAGGCTGTAAAAGTGAAAGAGCATGTGGATATGGACGAACATGCCGATTTCGGAATAGCCCTGGACATTGGCATTCACGTGGAGTCAATTACCCCCCGGATAATTGAAAAATTCATCAGCGACTTTAACTCCGATGCGCTGCAACTGGATCCCACTCTGTATTCTTTTCAAACCAGGGAAGAGGAGGCGTAACCTCACCCATTTTTGTTTTACAATTTCATCCAAAATTGAAGCCTATGATTATATTTGCGGGCTAAAATCATTACTATAACCGTTTTTCATGAAGAATTTGTCACTCATTTTAAGCACGGTGCTGCTGGTTGCGGTAGGTGTTTTATATTATTTACACTTTTCGGCTGGCCCGAAAAGCACAGGTTCGGCCAATGTGCCTGTTGGTGATTTAACCATCGCCTACATTAATTCCGATTCAGTATTAAAGTATTATGATTTCCTGAAAGACAATAAGGTTGTTCTGGAAGCGAAAACCAAGAAAATGGATACGGACTACCGTAACCGTGCGCAGGGCTTGCAAAGCGAAATTACGGCTTACCAGCGCAATGTTTCCAACTTAACCATCGGGCAGGCACGTGCCCTGGAAGAGGACTTGGCTAAAAAGCAACAGAATCTTCAGATGTATCAGCAGAGCCTGAGCCAGGAGTTGATGAACGATGAATCAAAACTGAATAAAGAATTGTATGATCGGATTACCATCTTCTTAAAGAAGTATGGCAAGGACAACGGCCTGCAGGTTGTGTTAAAGTATGACCCGTCCAGCGATGTACTGTATGGTGTTGAAACGCTCGACATAACCGATGTGGTCGTAAAAGGATTGAACGAGGAATATAAAACGGAAAAGAGTGGCGGCAGTGTGAAAGCTGACAGTACAACAAAGAAATAATTTTTCCTGAAAGAACATCAAACCGGTTTCCTGTAAGAAGGGGCCGGTTTTTTTTTATATTTGTTAGTCTATGGCTTCAGTTTTACCCGCATTCCTTCAGGTTAAGACACTCGAGCAACGTCAGGTGTTGCTGATGCTGACTACCGGTTTTTTCATGGGGGTATTTATTGCCACCTACCAGATTACTGCCGACTCCATATTTCTGAACCGGATGGGTGAGCACCTGAACAAAGCCTTTCTGGCGGCAGGGTTTTTGGGTATTGTATCAACTTTTATTTTCTCATCGTTTCAAAACCTCATCCGCTTTTCAACATTAACACAAATCAGTGTGGCGCTGATTTTCAGCTTTACCCTTGCAGTCTACTACCTCCTCCATTTCGGCAATCCAGCGTGGCACGAAATAGTCATTTTTGTGATGTATTGCGGTTCAGGGCCTGTAATCGCTATTCTGTTATTGAGTTACTGGGGAACATTTGGGCGCCTCTTTAATTTCAGACAGTCGAAGAGCATCATCGGATGGATTGATACCGGCCAGTTGGTGGCTGCAATTGGTGCTTCATTTCTTATTCCTTTAACCTCGCGGCTGGTTCCGGATACTACGAACTACCTGATGGTTTGCAGCGTGAGTATGTTGTTGGTGGGGGTGTTGCTTTTCCTCATTTCGTCTCGTTTTACCTTATCGAAAAACGATCCGCGTGAATTTGATGAGCGCGTTCGGGAGGAAACCACCATGCGAAGAACCTTCTCGGATCGTTACATTCTAACGATGTCGGTGCTGTTGGTTGTTTCCATGACGGTATTTGTACTCAATCAGTATTCATTCCAGCAGTTGGTCAGCATTCAGTATCCGGATCAACGTGAATTGACAGACTTCAATGCCTTTTTCATGGCTGCCGTGTACGGATTGAGTTTGCTGATGCAGACGTTTGTGAACAACCGGATCATGGGTAACTATGGCTTGCGTATTTCGTTGCTGTTATTACCTTTTGTTCTGGCAATATTTTCGATCGGATCGGTAATCGCGGGGTTGGTCTTTGGTTTCGATAAGTCAGCATCACCACAATACTTTATTTATTTCTTCCTGTTTGTGGCCATGAGCAGGTTGTTTAACTGGACACTTCGCGATTCACTGGAAACACCGGTCTTTAAACTCTTCTTTATTCCGCTCGATAACCGGCTGCGCTTCAACATTCAAGCGAAGGTTGAAGGTTTTGTAAACGAGAGTGCCCGCTTCATTGCAGGCTTACTTGTTTTCCTGATGGCCCTGCTTCCTTTTTTCAAGGTTATCCATATTTCCGTACTGCTTGCGGTATTGTCGGTACTCTATTATGCAGTGGTTAACAGGCTCTATAATGGTTACCGCGGAAAAATCCGGTTGAAGCTTGAAAGTACTGATAATCAGCAGGATAAGCTTGAAAAGGGCTTTGCTCAGGTTACGAAAAAGTTAGAAGCCATGATGGTGGAGGGAAATTCAGGAAAGGCGGTTTTTTCCTATAAGCTGTTGGAGAAAATTGATGCAAGCCAGGTCTCTACCTGGGTAAACAATCTGATTAAAAATGAAGAGGAAACCATTCATAGCTATGCTCAGGAAAAGCTCAATGAATTAAAAGGCCTTTCAGTTTCTGATAAATATGTTATCCGCATGGACGACACCAGGGTTGATGGAGCCGAAAAAAATATTCTCAGCAAGAGCGACCTGCAATTGATTATTCAGAATGACGGTGATATCACCAAAAGCAGAATTCAACGCTTGTCACGATCCACCAATCCGGATGACCGGCATTATGCTGCAGAGTTGCTGCTCCATACTACAGCAGAAGAGTGCATTTCTTTTTTGATCGAACTTCTGAATGATGCTGAGCCCAAAGTTCGGAATACTGCTATTCGTTCGGCTACCAAAAAATGGAATGCCGAAGTAATTATTGCCTTGATTGAAAACCTGGGTAACCCGGTGTACAGCAACCAGGCCATGAACAGTTTGGTTTTGATTGGATCTAAAGCGCTGCCGTTGCTTGACAATGCGTTTTACAGAAGCAGCCAGAGTACGCAGGTGATCCTGCGCATCATTCAGGTGATTGGAAGAATTGGCGGCCAGCGGGCGAAAGATATTTTGTGGGGCAAAATTGATTACCCGAATAAGATCGTAGTTTCACAAGTACTGCTGTCGTTAGGCGAATGCGGTTTTAAAGCCGGAATGTCGCAGGTTACACGCATCAAGTATGCTATTGAAGCTGATATTGCCGATATCCGGTGGAACTTAAGCGCTATTCAGGAAGTTGGCAACGATGGGTTTAACCAACAGATAACCAGTTCATTACGCCTCGAAATTCAAAATGATATTGAGCACGTTTATATGTTGTTGGCGATGTTGTACGATACCCGGTCCATTCAATTGGTTAAGGAGAATATCGACAGTAAAACCACCGAGGGTATCACGTATGCCATTGAGCTTCTGGATGTGTTCTTGTCTGACCAATTAAAGCAGCGGGTAATTCCAATTCTTGACGAGATCACCGACAGCGATCGAATAAATAGGTTGGATGTGTTCTATCCGCGCGTGAAACTGGATTCCAAACTGGTGCTGAAATTTATGATCAACCGTGATTTCACGCAGTCAAACCGGTGGACCAAGGCTTGTGTTTTGTATCGGATTGGTTTGGAAAAAATCAGCGACTTTAAAATGGACCTGATCGCCCAAATGTTTAACCCCGATGCGATAATCAGGGAAGTTGCAGCATGGGCGTTGTATCAGTTAAGTGAAAAGGAGTTCCATCAAAATGTTAACCGACTGTTTGATGACCACAAACGTGAACTGAATGAGATCATCGTTACCAAGAACAAACTGAGCAAGTTTGAGAAGGTGCTGTTCTTCCAGCAAATTGAATTGTTAAAAGATATTTCAGGCGTTACCCTTTCTTACCTGGCCGATATAAGCGAGGAGGTAAGGCTTAAAGAGGGAGAAACATTTATACTGGATGATAAGGTGAACAACGATTTCTTTGTTCAGTTATCAGGAGTAGTAGATTTTTATGAACGCGGTGTTTTTGTGTCTGAATTTTCGAAGGGGCAGTTTATTGGAGAAATGTTGGCAAAACCCAATTTTGTAAACACCAACCTGATCATTGCAAAAAGTGATACCGATATTCTAAAATTCAATAAAGACAAGTTTTACGAATTGCTGGCCGACAATGTGAAATTGGCTGATAAAGTGCTTGAATACGCCTGAGGGCCGGGTAGCCTGAACCAGCAATGTTGGTAATTACTGGATATTTGAGTTAATTGTGTGGTTATTCATTTTTTAAACTTGCTGATCGGTTATTTTTTAGGCTAATTCTTTGAATGGTGTGTTTAGCAATATGGCTTCAATTGATTAAATTTCAGGCTTTTCGTAGCAAATTATGTTAACTCATCCGCTACAGACTGAAGATGCTGGAATTGCTCCGGACACCCAAATACTTTTGGATCAGGGGACGGGCAATCCTTTTCCAGGACTGAGACCCTTTACCGTTGATGAGTGCCACTTATATTTTGGCAGAGAAGGGCAGGTAGATGAAATCCTGCTCAAACTTTCACAAAACCGGTTTGTTTGTGTGATGGGTTACTCAGGAAGCGGTAAGTCTTCTCTGATGCATTGCGGTTTGGTGCCTGTTCTCTTTGGTGGATTCGTTACCCAAACCGGCCCCAATTGGAATATTATCATTACCCGGCCGGGGGCTTCACCGATTCAGAATCTGGCCGAATCAATTGTTGACTATTTAGTTGCCACAAATCGAATTCTTGCAGAAGATAAACGTATTCACCAGTCTATTATTCAATCCGTGTTGCGCAGCGGATCGCACGGTCTGGTAGAAGTATCGCGGTACCTGCAGGAACATAAATCCGAAAACGTATTCTTCATGATCGACCAGTTTGAGGAATTGTTTCGGTTTCAGGATACTACCCAGGACGATTCCTTCAATGAAGCACACGAATATGTAAACCTGTTGCTCACGGCAATTCAGCAAAAGGATGTTCCGGTTTATTCAGCAATTACCATGCGTTCCGATTTTATCGCACGCTGTTCAGAATACGCAGGACTTACCTTAGAAGTTAACAAGAGCAACTACCTCGTTCCGCAAATGACGCGCGAACAAAAAAAGATGGTGATCGAAGGGCCTGTTGCCGTAGGTGGTGGAAGAATTTCGCAACGCCTGGTTAAGAAACTGCTAGCCGATATGGGCAAGAATCAGGATCAACTGCCGATTCTGCAACATGCCCTGATGCGTACGTGGGATTACTGGATCCACAACCGAGAGGAAGGTGAACCCATGGATATCCGCCATTACAATGCCATTGGTAAAATAGCACAAGCCCTCTCGCAACACGCCAATGAATCGTACGAAGAATTGGCGCCCCGTGAAAAAGAAATTGCTGAGGTACTCTTCAAGAGCATAACAGAAAAGAGCCAGGATAACAAAGGAATGCGCAGGCCGAGCAAACTCAAGCTTGTAGCAGATCTGGCAGATGCTGACCCTGAGGAAGTAATGGGCGTGGTGGAGCATTTCCGTAAGCCTGGTCGTTCATTTTTAATGCCGGCTCACTACATCCCATTGAATACCGATTCGGTGATTGAGCTTTCACACGAAAGTTTAATGCGTATCTGGAATAAGCTGGATGGTTGGGTAGAAGAAGAGTTTGAGTCGGCATCCATGTACAAGCGTATTTCCGATGCAGCAGCCATGTACCAGATTGGAAAGACGGGTCTGTGGCGTCCGCCTGATTTACAACTTGCCTTGAACTGGCAAAAGAAACAGCACCCAACCCGTGAGTGGGCTCAACGATACGACATAGCGTTTGAACGTGCCATCGTTTTTCTGGACACAAGCCGGATTACCCACGAGGCCGAACTCAAGAATCAGGAGATGTTACAGAAGCGCGTGCTGCGCAGGGCAAGGGCAACTGCTGTTATCCTGGGTATTGCCGCACTAATTGCAATTCTATTCCTGTTTTATGCCAACCTTCAGAAGATCGCATCTGAAAAGAACTTACAAATTGCCCAGGAAGAGAAAGCAGAAGCTACGAAGCAGCGGAAATTTGCTGAAGACCAAAGAATAACAGCCGAGTATCAAACGAAACAGGCTGAAAAGGCACGTGAGGCACAGGAAAAACTGAACCTTAAATTACAAGATGCCCTTAAGCAACTTCAGGTTGAAAAGGCCAATGCTTTGTCTGCATTGATAAAGGCACAGCAAGAAGAACAAAAGGCCATTGCTGCAGGTGAAAAAGAATCAGAGGCCAGAAAAGTTGCTGAAGAAAAAACTGCTTTGGCTAACCGAGCCTTAGAAGATAAAAATGACCTGTACATGCTGGCCAAAGCGCAGTCGCTGGCTGCTAAATCGGTACAGGAAGATGACGACAAGAATCTGGCAGGTTTACAAGCCATGCAAGGGTATATCTTCCACAGAAGGCATCATGGTAAAAACTATGATCCCTACATCTATTCAGGGTTGTACCATGCGCATCAATTAATCTCCGGCACAACCTACAACGCCATAAAGGTAAAAGGCCCTGCCCGCAACAGAATGAATTCCGTGACAGTTTCGCAATCAAGTAATCTGTTTTATGCGGCTGCTGCAGATGGTAGAATCTTCTCAGGAAATTATGAAAGCCTGACGGGGCAACCAACAGGATTTGAGAATCCGTACCCCAACAGAATTGTTGTACTAAGCCGTGATGAAAATTACCTGATCAACGGAACCGATTCTGCCGCTGTTCAGATTTTCAATTTGAAAAACACCAAAGCAAAACCGGTTGTTGTAACCGGATTGAACGGGGCAACCAATGATATCGAATTCCTGCCTGATAATTCAGGATTTGTTGTAAGCAAGTCAGATAAATCTGTTTCTCTGGTGAACCACCTGACCGGCAAAGCCAGCACGCTTGTAACCTTACCGTATGAATTGAAATCCCTTTCCGTTAGTCCGGATGGTCGACTACTGGCCGGTGGAACCTGGACAGGCGAGTTGGTACTGATTGACCTGCAAACGCGGAAGCCTGAAATTGTTCTCAAAGATTCTGCTGCTCAAATCCTTTCAGTTCGCTTTAGTCCTGATGGAAAAAAACTTGCTTACGGCACGTATGAAATCAAGGACAAACGCGGACTTGTGAAAATGTTTGACATGGTAAAACGCGCAAAGGTTGATCGACAGTTTACCGGCCATAAGGCGGGTGTCTATGACATTGAATTTAGTCCCGATGGTAAACTTTTAGCCAGTGCAGGTTCGGATAAGCGACTGCAGATGTGGGTGCTGGATTATCCTGAAGACCTGCCCATCGTGATGGAAAATAATAATGGATTTATATGGGACATCGCCTTTGCCAAAGGTTCTGATTACCTGATTGCCGCTTGCCATGAATCTGAGATTCGCGTATGGCCTACTAATCCTGAGTTACTGGCCAACCAGGTTTGCCCTAAGCTTACTCGAAATATGACCTTGGAAGAATGGACCAGGTATGTTGGTGACGACATTGACTTTGAAAATACCTGTACTACACTTTTGATTAAGGATTACGAATAAATGAACAACTGGAAATCTATCGTTGGCTTGATCGTCACCAGTATGCTCACGGCATCCGTGTGGGCACAAAGTAACTTATGCGAACAGCAGTTGGCTGCCGCTACGGCAGAATTTGATGCAGGCAGGTTTTATGGTATTCCTGCCATGCTTAAACCCTGTATTGATAAAGGCTTTACGCGCGAGCAGCGTCAACGGGCTTTTTTGCTATTGACTCAAACCTATTTGCTTCTGGAGGATCCAATCGCTGCCGATAACAGTTACCTGGAAGTACTCAGGGCGAACCCGGAGTTTTTAGCCGACACCGCCCGCGATCAGATTGAAGTTGTTTATTTGAGTAAACGGTTTACTGCTTCTCCTATTTTTTCTGTTTTTGGGAAAGCAGGAGGTAACACCGCACCTGTGAATGTAATCCATACCATTAACCCAACAGGTGGGCCAATTAGAAATGACTATAAGATGCGCCCTGGGTTTCAGGTTGGTGTTGGAGCCGACTGGAATATCGATGAAAAAATTGCATTGACTGCTGAGGTTAACTATGTATTTACTTCGTATCGGAAAAACCAGTTTAAGTTTCCGGTTGGCGTGACAGATGAAGAAGAATTTACCGACAAACAAAATTGGGTGACGTTGCCATTATCGGTTAAGTACACCTATTCCAAAGGTAAAATCAGACCGTATGGATATGCAGGATATGCATTTCACTGGCTATTTTCCGACAACGGGCAGATTGAAATTTTCAAACGGGATCAGTCCGACACACCAACCCCTATCACCAGGGAAGAGTCCAGCCCCAGTATTAATTTTAGTGATTACAGAAGAAAAATTAATCAATCTGTTTTTTTTGGTGGGGGGGTGCGCTATAAATCAGGTATCAATTTTTGGTTTGCTGATTTGCGCTATAACGTTGGTCTGCGGAATGTAGTGGTGGAAACATCCACCTACGATACGGAAGGGCCGGCCGTTACATACGGGCATGTGGATGATTATTTTAAGATGGACAACCTGTCGTTAACGGTTGGGTTTGTAAAACCATTTTATAAACCAAGAAAAGTAAAGCATGCTAAAACTAAAACGGTGCTGAAAGGCGTAAAGAAAGATCAATGACCAGGGCTGTTCAAATTATTTCCTTTACGCTTTGTGTGCTCGTCAGTGCGTGTGATACATCCAGCAGTGTAGATCCCGTGTTTAAGAGTCACTTCATTAAGTACTATGGTGGTGATGGTGACCAGGAAGCAACGGATGTCTTGATTGTTGGAGATTCGATTTTAATACTCGGTACTTCATCAATCGGCTTAACCAAACGGATTTACCTCGCTAAAACAGATTTGGAAGGAAACCTGGGATGGGAAAAAACTTTTGGGAGCATGTACGCTGAGGAGATAGCCCAGGATGTTGAGTTAATCATAGGGGGAATGGATGCAGGAAGATTAGCCGTAGTATCAAACGTAAAAAAGAATGCTCAGGATTCGGCCGCGTTTAGATTGACGATTGTTGGGCTTAATGGCGATAGTGTGAAAAGTGTGTTGTTTAATCAACTTCAAAGTCAGCGTGCAAAGTCAGTGACTCCATTATCTGGAGGAGATTATTTTCTGACCGGAAACACAACGGATGTTACCATTAACCCGGGCTTGCCTTCAGATTTAGAAGATGTAATTGCCGTCAGGCTTCAGAGTGATCTTAGCGTTGCAAGTTTAGACACAATCGGATCGTCATCGATTGGTTCTGGGATAAAGATTTTCGAGGGCAGCGGAATTTTTTATTATGCCGGTTATTCGGACGAGCTAACAGACTTAATGGGTCCGGATTTGCAGTATGAATCTAATTTTTGCTTTCGATCCTTTAACTCTGTACCACCCGGCACGCCTAAAGGGTATTCAGGAAATGACAGCGACCAGGAATACCTTTCCTTTGTGGCAAAATCAAATATCATCAATAATTACCTCGCGGTAGGAACTCAAACTATAAGTGGCAGTAGCAAGTTGTACGTTAGTTTGCTGAATAGCAATTTTACTGTTGCGCGTGAAAATGCAATCCAGGAAAATACAGAAGGTGTTGCCGCGTGTTCATCAGGTGTAAATTTTTTGGTAGTTGGAAATAAGATTAAGGCAGGGGGCAACAGAAATATTTGGGTAGCCAAGGTTAATACCTCATTGGCTATTACCCTTGGCCCGATTGAGTTCGGGGGTACAAATAATGATGACACCGCCAGTGCAGTGGCCGAACTGCCGAATGGCGACATCATTGTTGTTGGTACCATGAGCCTGGTCAACCAAAAAAAGATTGCATTAATCAAGTTAAAGGCAAATGGTGAGTTTTAGAAGAGGAGGCTTTGTTTTACTGAAACTTAAGTTTTTGTGACAAAAAGGTTACTTTTGACTTCTGGATGCTATACAAAACCTGTAGTTGGCTAACTCCCTGTCTATGCATGAATCTCTACGACCGTTTCCTAGATTGTTAGCGGTTTTTAGTCGTTTCTATATTCTTTATAAAGGAGTTGCTAAATCTGGGCTTTCTCGATCAATTTCACTAGTCGTCTTTCTCGTCCTTTTTTATGGCTTTCAAACAAGCGCACAAACCTGGTTACCAACCGGGGGTGGTGACTGGACAGTAGGAGCAAACTGGAGTGGAGGATTAGCTCCTGTACCGGGTGCCAGCGTTGTAATTAACAGCGATCAATCTGGCAATATTACCAACATTCCCACCATTAATTTAACTAACCTGACCATATCCGGTAGTTGCGTATTTGCTGCTGCAACCAATGGAAATACCGTTATTGTTACCGGCAATTTTACAGTGGCTGCCGGAAAGACGTTTACCATTGGAGCCAGCGGTGCACGGATGAATTTTACGCTCAATGCCTCTGCAGTTGGTACAATTTCGGGAACTGCAATTCTGGATGCATTTGTTGGCGGAGTAGATCGTTTTTTTATTAATAATGGTGATCTTACTATTCCGGTTGGTGGGTTGTTAAGCGGATTAGGGGAGAGTATATTCACTACAACTTCAGGATCAACATTAAGAATCGGGTCACCAGCAGGTATTACGTTAAGCGGAGCAACGGGTAGCATTCAAACAACCGGATCACCAAGCAGTAGAATTTATGATACAGGCGCGAATTACGTTTACATCGGGAATGCAAACCAGGGGGTTGGCAATGGCCTTCCCGCTACGGTAGCCAGCCTTACCATTGCGAATACGGGAGGTGGAGGGAATAATACGGTTGCCCTTGCTTCGAATATTTCAATCACAAATGATCTCACGGTAAATAGCGGTGTATTTACACTTGGTGCAAATAATGTTACAGGTGTGGGTTCTGTCAGCATGACTGGAACCTCCATCACAGGTACCGGAACATTAACACTTGGTGGCAATGTAAGTACCAGTAGCAGTGGAGTCACTGCAACAATTAGTGCGCCCATTGCACTGAATGCCACTCGTTCATTTACGGTAGCTAATGGTGCTGCAAATCCTGACTTGACAATTTCTTCCGTTATCAGTACCATAGGAGGACTTACAAAAAATGGAGCGGGATCACTTTTATTGTCGGCTTCAAATACGTTTACTGGTGGCGTTTCCATTGATGCGGGAACATTGCGATTGGGTAATACCGGAGCATTAAACTCAGGAATACCCAATGCCGTTTCGTTTGGAGCAGCCAGCACAGGGATTTTGCAACTGAACGGAAACAGCGTCACGGTTTCAGATATTAATACAAACATTGCCGTTGGCACTCCGGTAATCGAAAACGGAGTGGCAGGAACCTCCACGTTGACAATCAATACGAGTGGCTCTAGTACCTACGCAGGTACAATCCAAAATGGAGGTGCCGGCATTACGGCAATATCTAAAAGCGGAACCGGATCATTGACATTGAGCGGGGGAAACACCTACTCCGGTACAACAACATTATCGGCAGGAACAGTTAACATCAATAGTATAACCGCCATTGGCACCGGGACATTTACCCTAACTGGAGGAGCAATCGACAATACAAGTGGAGGAGGGATTACACTGAGCACCAACAACGTTCAAAACTGGAATGGAGATTTTGCATTCACTGGAACACAGAACCTGAACCTGGGAACGGGTGCCGTTACGCTGAGTGCCGACAGATTGATCACTGCCAACGCAAATAATCTTACGGTGGGGGGGATTATTTCCGGAGGATTTAGACTTACAAAAGATGGTGCAGGTGCCCTTACGTTGACAGGCGCTAATATTTTTTCAGGAGGGACAACCTTGAATGCTGGGACTCTTAATATTAATAACTCAAACGCACTAGGAACCGCTGCGGGTACACTCACCATTAATGGAGGCACAATTGACAATACAACAGGAGGATCAATCACAACACTTAACTATCCACAAACCTGGGCCGGTGATTTTTCTTTTACTGGTACGCAGAATCTTAACTTGGGAACAGGAAATGTAACATTAAGTACGAACTGTCAGGTTACGATCAATACAAATACACTGACAGTCGGAGGAACAATTTCTGCCCCTGGATTAAATTTGACTAAAGCAGGTGCAGGTACCTTAAGTTTTGGGAGCAGTGCTATAACAATAAATAGCCTGGCGATCAATGCGGGTACTCTAACTTCAACTTCAGGGATATTAACCATATCGGGTAACTTTACCAGTAGCGGTACTTTTAATCATAATAATGGTACAGTTACATTTAACGGTGGATCTTCACAATCAGTAGCGGATGTTGTTTATAACCACCTGAACTTTTCAGGTGCTGGGCAAAAGAATGCATCAGGTAATGTTTCAGTTGTTGGAAATTTGACCAACACATCAGTCTTTGACTTGTCGACAAATACGCTTTCTGTTTCAGGTACGATTGCAAACACCGGTGGAACAGTTCGCTTCTCCGGCCTCTCGAATGGAATGGCCATTAATACAGGAACTGTTGAGTATTATGGTGCCGGACAGGATATAACAGCAGGTATTTATCAGAATTTAACCATCAGTCAATCCTCTGGTGAGGCATCACTTGGAGGTGCAGTTACGGTCAATGGCGTGCTTACGTTGAACACTGGCCGACTTAATCTAAGTGGATTCAATTTAACGCTCGGCCCTTCAGCAACTATTTCTGTTGCTTCACCTTCAGCTTCCAAAATGATCATTGCCACCGGGGGCAGTGAAGTGATCAAATCATTCGCCTCGACAGGTCTGTTCGACTTTCCAATTGGGGACAATACGGGTTCTACCGAATACTCACCTGTTTCAGTAAATATAACTTCCGGCACAGGATTTCCAGCTGACGTGAGAGTATCCGTTACAGACGCTAAACATGCCAACAACGCCAGCAGTGTGAATTTTATTAGCCGATACTGGAACGTTACCCAGACCGGGATAACCAACTGCATCGCGACAATTTCAGGTGTGTACTTGGATTCAGACATAAATGGCGCGGAAGCAAGTATAAAAGGAGCTGAGCTAACCGGAACATTTAACCAGGTTTCAAACCCTTGGATAAAATATGCTATAGTTACTGCCGCAAGTAATACAATTACCTGTACTGGTGCAGTACCAAATCTTACTTCTGGTTTAACTTCTTTCTTTACCGGAATTACACTGGCCGATCCAACGGTAACCATTACTGGAGGGGGTGTTTCTATTTGTAATGGACAATCAGTTGCCTTAGGAACAAATGTTTCTGGTGCCGATGGTTCAGTTCTGTATTCTTGGTCACCGGCTGCTGGGTTAAGCGCAACAACGGTACCAAACCCAACTGCATCACCAGCATCAACAACCCCTTATACTGTTACCATTACGGATGCGAATGGAATTACTGACACTGATGTCACTACCATTACCGTAGATGCAATTCCTACGCTGGTAATTACTAATCCCCCTGCCGTGTGTGCTCCAGCTACTGTTGACCTGACGGCACCTGCCATTACTTCGGGTTCTACTGGGGGACTTACGCTTACCTACTGGACGGATGCAGGCGCGACCTCATCTTATCCCACGCCTGGTGCTGCAACTACAGGAACTTATTATATAAAGGGAACTACCGGAGCCAATTGTTCGGCTATACAACCTGTTGTAGCGGTTGTGAATCCTCAACCAACTGCGGATGCCGGCCCGGCAAGCGTAACAATTTGCGATGGGCAAACAACCGTACTAGGTGGAAGCCCTTCCGCTACCGGTGGAAGCGGATCGTATACATACTCGTGGAGTCCGGCTACAGGATTAAGCAGCACCTCGGTTAGTAATCCGACCTTTTCGTCTTCGGGAGCTGTATCGCAATTGTATACATTGACAGTAACCGATGGGAATGGTTGTCAGCACAGTAACGGAATTACGGTAAATGTTACAGCGTTGCCCTCAGCGCCATCAGTAACCTTTACTCCAAGTACATTTTGCCAGGGTGCAACCATCACGCCTCCGACAACCTCAGGAACTGCGCTTCAGTGGTGGAACAATGCCGGACTTACGGTACCGATTGCGACAGCAGACCCTGCCAACCCTACGCTGGCAGAGTTAGGATTTTCATCTGCAAGTTCTGGTACCACAACGGTGTATGTTACACAAACCGTTGCTACCTGTAGGAGTCTTGCTACGCCTGTAACGCTGACCATTAACCCCGGCTTCACCCCGGCATTGGTAAGTAGTGATGGTGATAACACGATCTGTCAGGGAACTTCGGTAACATATACAGCAACACCAATTGGTTCAACAAACTATAATTTTATTCTCAATGGCAATTTTGGATCTCCTGTACAGACAGGAGCATCGAATGTTTATACAACCGCGACTTTAGCCAATGGCGATCAATTGCAAGTGGTTGTAACAAATGCAGGTTGCACATATTCAAGTAATACAATTACTACTACCGTGAATGCAAACCCGATACCTACACTAAGCAGCAGCGATGGCGACAACACCATCTGTTC
>JBAQPU010000036.1:0-22168 GCA_049306095.1 Cyclobacteriaceae bacterium | reverse complement strand
ATACAATACACCCAGTTCTTTCCTGAAATCTTTGACTTCTAATTTCAAGCCCGGGTTTATCTGTGACCAAACTTGTTGAACGCTTGCCGAAGCTTGTTTAAAATCTCCGGAATATTCCACCTGAAACAATGAAAATTTCTCCGGTACATTCATTAAACAGAGTGGATCCAGGTGCTGACTGAATAAATCGAAATGGTAATTCTCCACTACACCAATAATCTGCCGTTGGGTTGAATCATTTCCTATAATAAGCATTTGCCCTACGGCTTCTGTTGGCGTTTTAAAACCGTACGCTTCTACGGCCGATTCATTAATGACGATAAAATCTTGCTTAGCAGTTCCATTTGCGGCTGAAAAGAATTGGCCGGCCACCAGATTTAAACTCATGTTCTCACGATAATCTTCATCCACATAATAGCAACTCATATTCTTCCAGTCCTTCTCCTCAAGCGATTTCTTAAAATCTTCTCCCAACGTTACCCCCACCATGGGCAGGTGCGAAACCGCTGAAACACTGACGATATTGGATTGCTTCAATAATTCTGTCTTCAATGTTTCGGTGTTGATATCCGCTCCTTTCTGAATCACCAACTTGTTGGAAATCGTAAAACCGTTATCGCTATGGAGAAACAAATTCAGTTGATTGTAAAGAACGATTACCGTAAGAATGAAAATCATGGACAGCGAAAATTGTGCTACCAGCAGCACTTTTCTCAACCCGATTTTTGACATCAGTTTGGTATTGCCCAGGTCTTTTAGCACTTTAATTGGTTGAAATCCTGATAACACACCCGCAGGGAAAAGGCCGGCAATAATTCCAACCACAATAGCCAGCACTACAAACACACCATACACCACATAATTTGCAGTTAGGTTCCATTGTAACACTCTCGCAAAGGGAAGATCGGCAATCAGCGGTTTCAACGCATAGATTAAGAATATAGCCAACGCGAGTGCGAACAGAGCAATAATAACAGACTCGCTTAAAAATTGAACAAACAATTGCCAACGGGTAGCACCGGTCACTTTACGAACGCCAATTTCTCTGGCCCGATTTAATGAACGAGCGATAGAAAGATTAGTGAAGTTGAAACAAGAAGTGATCAAGACAATTCCGGCCAGTCCGGATAAAAAATAAATTATCATCCATGGCATAAACGGCCCAATGGGGTTATTCAACATTTTTCCGGGAGAAATATCCAGCAGCTCTTGCATACCGTATCTCACCAGCGTTTCGTTAGGGGCAACTAAGTTTGAGTAATGGTCCTTTGTTATTTTCTCCAGGTGAGCCTGAATGTCTGCTGCAGTTTTCCCTTCTTCCAACATCAGGTAAACCCAACCGCGATACAGGTTATTCCAGTCATCCAACCGGTTTTCGAAAACGTGAGCTGCTTCCAGGCTCTTTACTGTTGTCATACTGGCAAAGGCTTCAGCCACGATATGTGAGCGTTTTTTAGTTTCCTTTATAACACCTGTAACCTGATAGGTGCCCAGGTTACCAACTTTAAACGACTTGCCAACCGGATTTTCAACCTTAAAAATTTTTTCAGCAGCTTTTTTAGTTAACACAACCGAGTAAGGCTCAACCAAAGCGGTTGACGGATCACCGTATAAAAGCTCGTGATCAAAAAATTCAAGTACTTCCGGGTCTGCAAAAAAACCATTAACGGGTACATTAATGTCATTCTCAGGATCTAGTTCCACCCAATTATTACCAAAGCCACGCATCAGTCGTACCGCTTTCTCAACGCCTGTATACTTGTTAAGAAGCTCATCGCGAATGGGTAAGGTAGTAGTAGAAAATTCATTACCCGGTTGACCGTTTTGATCTTTGTAATAAGGCGTTGAGGTAATCCGGTAAATCCTATCGCGGTTAGGATTATGCCTGTCGGCCATCATTTGGTCGGCTACCAGCATAATAATGCCCATGCAAATAGACATGGCTACTGCGAGTCCAAAAATATTAATGAACGAAAATGTGCGATGCTTGAGAATGCTACGAATAGCAATGACAACATAATTTTTAAACATGTCGATCCGGGGTTAAACGATATTACCTTCTTCAGAGGTTTTAGGTAAGGTGCCGGTTAGACGACTGTTCCGGATGAAAGGTTACAGCCGGATTAATTTTAATCATGTGCTTTATTCATCTCTCAACACATGTGCAGGATTTAACCGTGTTGTTTTATAAATCTTATACCCGATTGATAAAGCAGAAACAAAAAATAAAATAAATGCTGATATAATCATGGACGTGACGGTCACTTCCTGATAATAATCCCAAATGCTATCCATGAGCATAGCCGACATCCACCAGCCCATGACTCCCCCACCAACTGACGCTATGAGCAGGATGATTACAAATTCCGTGTTGATAACCTTCGTGATGTTACCAACGGAAGCTCCCAACACTTTTCGCACACCAATCTCTTTCATCTTTTTAATGATGTTGAGTGAAACCAGTGTAAACAACCCCGTTGCCGATAACATAAGCGCCACAACTCCCAGGAAGATGAACATCTTAACAATATTTACATTTACCGTATTGGCTTCCACCATTTCTTCATCCATGTATCGGCTATTGTACATCCGATCGGGAAAAACCTCTTTCCAGGTAGCTTCCATAAATTGATTAACGGCTACCAGTTTATCGGCCGGTGCTTTAACAAGAATATGATTAACGCTTTCTTTTGAAGCATACCGCAGCATAATCGGATCCATTTGCTCCCACATGCCATTGTTGTAAATGTCTTGAACAACACCAACGACAAAATACCTGACGGTATCCATCCAGATAATTTCTTTTCCAAGCGGCTGGGTCATCCCAAACTTGCGGGCCAGCCCTTCCGTAATGATGACGGATTCTTTTCGGTCGGTTTCGGAATCGGGCTCAAAGTTTCTCCCGGCTTTTAACTTGATACCCAGTGTTTCAATATAATCGGCACTGATGTCTAAAATATCGGCCTCAATCTCTTTGTCTTCATGCCTGATCGGATCATTTATTCCTGAAGCATATAAATGTGATTGCGTTCCGGTAATGGCCGTTATATCGGGGTTATCGCTGAGGGCATTTCGATACGTTTCAAACTCAGATCGGCCGTTCACATTGGTGAAAACTACGCCCTCCCGGTTGAATCCTATGTCGAAGTCGCGCTGAAACCTGGCATTATCAGTGAAGGCAAAACTGCACACAATGCCGGCCAACGAAATAGCAAATTGAAGACAAAGCAGTACGCGCGTGAAAATATTCGTTCCGCCAAATTTTACTGTTCCTTTTAAAATACTCACCGGCTGAAACCTGCTGATGTAGAAAGCAGGGTAACTTCCTGCCAACAGGCTGGTGAAAATCAGCGTGAGGATGAGGAAGATTGTAAAGTTAGGTCTTCCAAAATAATCAGCAGTGAGGTTAAAATCGGGCCAGAGCTTGTTAAAGGCCGGCATTAAAAACAACTTTTCTATCAGCACTCCTAACAGTAAGGCTACGAAACAGACGATCGCGGTTTCACCTATAAACTGGATAACCAGGTGTTTCCTTGAACTTCCCATCACTTTACGAATACCAATTTCTTTCAGCCTGCGCGATGAAATAGCAACAGCTGTATTGGTTAAGTTGAAAATAGCGATCAATAATACAAGACCGCCCATAAGGGCAAGCCCAACAACAGCTCCTATTGGCGACCCATCGCGCGTCCAGGTACCGGGCTTCTCGTTATAGCTGTCGCGTACCGCCATGCCAACGAAAGACTCTACCAGAAAATGATCAATAATAAAATCTTCCCGCACCTTATTGTTATTCTCGGTATACGCTTTAATTTGATTTTGAATGGAGGATACGCGTGAAGGATCTTTAATTTGCACAAACAGGGTATTCCGATGCTGCCAACTATTTTCGTTGTACCCTTTCGGAAGATTGTCAAATTCAAAGGTATTGTCGTAATGCGAATACGCTTCGGCCGGGAAGCTTGAATTAGCCGGCTGTTCTTTAAACACGCCCGCCACCACATACTCTTTTATTTTTCCGCTATCGAGCACCTGGGCAATTGATTTACCCAATGCTTTTTCCTGCCCGAAATATTTAATGGCCAGTTTGTCGCTGATGCAAATCGCACTTCTATTTTTCAGGTCGCCATTACCCTCAATAAATTCAAAAGTAAAAACCTTGAAGAAAGCGGGGTCAACGTATGTAATCATACCGTTGAACAACTCGGTCTTAATACGAAAATTACCTCCCTCTGGAGTATACCGAATAACTTCGTCAACCTCAGGAACATTTTGTCTGATGGCGTTTCCTAACGCTACCGGCACATAACCAAACTCGGTTGATTCATTTTGAAATACCCGAACGGAACCTATCCTGTAAATGGTTGCCGCATTTTTATGCTGGCTATCAAAGCTTGCGTTGAAGTCGTAATTAAAATAACCAATGATGCAGCAGGCTATCGCGACAGCCATTCCAAAAATATTGATGAAGAGGTATAGCTTGTTCTTCATCATGCTTCGAAGGGTAATGAGGAGCTGGTTTTTAAGCATGATCAGTGGGTAAAAGTTTGCCTATAGACACAAATTAAATAACTCAGGTTGCTCCTTCGTCAAAGTAAATGCCATTGTAATAAACCCAGAAACAGAAAAGAAATTGATACCAGCGTGTATTCATCTGTTCATATTCGTACAAACACTGTACGATTTGAATAAGCATTCTGACGGTGCAGTCCAAAAAAAAACCTGCAAGCGAAAACACCTGCAGGTTTTAATCCTAAACCTAAACGTATTAAATATGAAAATGCTCCTTAATGTTTTCGGTCACTACCTTACCATCAAACAAGTTCACAATGCGATGGGCGTAGTTGGCATCGTACGGTGAGTGCGTTACCATGATGATGGTGGTTCCTTCCTCGTTCAATTGTGAAAGAAGCTTCATTACTTCTTCACCATTGGCTGAATCCAGGTTACCGGTAGGTTCATCGGCCAGTATTACTCTTGGCTTGGCTACAATGGCACGAGAAATTGCCACACGCTGTTGCTGACCGCCTGACAACTGCTGAGGGAAGTGGTTTCTGCGGTGCATAATATTCATGCGTTCCAATACCTCCTCCACACGCTGTTTGCGTTCGGCTGCAGGAACTTTCATATACAGCAACGGCAGTTCCACATTTTCGAACACAGTTAACTCGTCAATCAGGTTAAAGCTCTGAAATACGAAACCGATGGAGCCTTTGCGCAATTGAGCACGCTGACGCTCAGAATATTTTGAAACTTCATGTTCACCAAAATGATATTCCCCGTTGGATGGATTATCCAGCAAACCAAGAATATTCAACAAGGTTGACTTACCACAACCCGATGGGCCCATGATGGCCACAAACTCGCCCTCTTTAATTTCGAGGTTGATGTTGTTTAACGCAGTAGTTTCCACCTCTTCGGTGGTATAGACTTTCTCAAGATTTTTTAGTTTGATCATGGCTGGTTGTATTTACACGTTGGTTTATAATAGCTTAATGATGTTTATTGTTCGTATTTGGTTGCACGTCATGCCGAGTTATACTCCTTTTTTTTATAAAAGTTTCATTTCTAGTTTAATACAAGCACTTCATTGTCTCCAAAGTTCTCGTACGAAGAGGTAATTACCTTGTCTCCCGGTTTCAGCCCCTCCAGAACTTCAAAGTTTTCTGAGTTCTTTCTTCCCAGTTTGACGTTCCTTCGGCTTGCGTGGTTACCGTCATCCAATACAAATACCCAATTACCCCCGGTATCTTTATAGAAACCGCCAACCGGCAATAACAATTCTTCTGAGGACTGGCCCAGTTCAATTCGTAAACGCAGCGACTGCCCCCTGCGGATTCCTGCCGGTGTTTCTCCGATAAAATTCATATCAACTGTAAACCTTCCGTTCTGGATGGTCGGGTAGATATATGAAATCTCCAATTCATAATCACGATTATTATAGCTGGTAGTTGCATGCAGCCCTTGTGAAATGCGTGGATAATACAATTCATCAATTTCAACACGCACCTTATAACTCCCCACAATATCTACCTGACCGAGACGCTGACCTGGATTAATATTTTGACCGGCATCCAGTTGTGGTCGGGATAATTGTCCATCCATGGGCGCACGAATCGTGAGGTTGTCAAGAATTTTTCCGACACCATCTAAACTTTGGCTCATTTTACGTTCAGAATAGGCCAACTCGCGTAACTGCCGGGCCCTGTCGAGTGAATCGTTTTTGTATGCCTGGTAAGTGATGCGCTTGCGTTCGAGGTTATATCGATAATCCGCTTCAGTCTTTTCAAATTCCTGTTTGGAGATTAGTTTTTTCTCAAACAGTTGCTTCTGCCTGCTGTATTGAGGTTCCAGAATTTGCAATTGATTTTCAATCAATGCAAGGGTTTGCTGTTGCTCAAGGTCGTTTCGCGTAATGGCCAATCGGGTATCACGCTGGCGGGTAATACTTTCATTCAACTGGGCTTCCTGCTGAAGTACCGTGAGTTCACGATTCAGGTTGCTGAGCTCCAGAATGACGTCACCTTTTTTCAGCAACGCACCACTCTCGGCCACAACCCGTTTGATTGTACCGCCTTCGATGGCATCAAGGTACACCGTTCGGCTGGGCTCCACCGTTCCGGTTTGCGGAATGAATTCCTGGAACACACCGCGTGATACGGTAGATATGGTTAGCTTCTCCTTTTCAACTTTTACACGTGAGCGTCTATCTGCGAAAATGAACTGATAGGCTACAAACACAACAAACAGGGCAATTCCGCCAAAGGTTGCAATTCGTTTCAGTGTCCATTTCTTCTTGGCAATCTTCTTATCCATTCGAACTAGTTAAAACAATTTTGTAGTGGTTCATCAGTATTCTGACCATCACCCGATGCCAACAAGTGTGCCAACAGGGCGAATGGCTTCCAATACCCTAAATAATGACCTAATCGGGCCGGTTTTACGTTCACATTTGAACGTGCTTGTTCGCAATCGGACATAAATTAAGATCAAACAATAGGCAATACCCCATTTAAAGTCAATCTTGCAAGAAAATGCAATCGGTATCAGTTTTGCCATTCAGGCAAAGCAAACCAGCCCGATAACGGACGTAATTGATCGATCATGGAACAGAAACACGGTAAAATTCTCATCGTTGACGATAATGAAGATTTGCTCAAAGCGGCTAAGATGTTCCTGAAGCGGCACTTCGCACAGGTTGATGTCGAGAAAAATCCTGAGGCCATTCCTGCACTCATGAACAATGAAGACTACGATGTGATTTTGCTGGACATGAACTTTACAAAAGATGTGAGCAGCGGCAGTGAAGGGTACTACTGGCTTGAGAAAATTCTTCAACTCGACCCCTCCTCTGTTGTGGTGCTCATTACAGCGTATGGCGATGTGCAAATGGCCGTAAAAGCCATAAAAGCTGGCGCTACCGACTTCGTACTGAAACCCTGGGAGAACGAAAAACTTCTCGCCACGCTTTTCTCTGCCATGCGCTTACGCGAATCGCGTGATGAGATTGAAACGCTGAAATTCAAAAATCAGGAAATCAATCAGGCACTCAACGATCGTTTCAGTGAAATCATCGGGCAAAGCAGTTCGATGCAAAAAATTTTTCAAACGATCGATCGCGTTGCACAAACCGATGCCAACGTATTATTATTGGGCGAAAACGGAACCGGAAAAGAACTGGTAGCCCGCGCCATTCACCGGAATTCTTCCCGCAAGAATGAAAACTTTGTTGGTGTTGATCTTGGTTCGATTACGGAGACTCTTTTTGAAAGTGAACTATTCGGTCATAAAAAGGGTGCCTTTACCGATGCCAAAGAAGATCGGGCCGGCCGGTTTGAATTAGCCAACAACGGCACCTTGTTTCTCGATGAGATTGGAAATCTTTCCATGCCGCTTCAGGCCAAACTTCTAACCGTTCTTCAAAACCGAAAAGTCAGTCGCGTAGGCGCTAACAAAGACACCCCGGTGAACATCCGACTGGTTTGTGCTACCAACATGCCCTTGTATGAGATGGTGAAAGAAAACCGTTTCCGTCAGGACTTGTTATACCGAATTAATACCATTGAAGTGGAGATACCGCCTTTGCGTGAACGCCTGGAAGATATTCCATTACTGGCTGCGCACTTTCTGAAACACTATTCGGTCAAGTATGAAAAGATGGTCAATAAAATAAGCGAGGCCGCCATGACACGCATGCACAAACACCCCTGGCCCGGAAATATTCGCGAACTACAACACGCCATTGAACGGGCGGTGATCTTAAGCAATACCAGTGTTTTACAACCGGAAGACTTTAACTTTTCACCGGTTACCGCTAAAGAAGACGGACAACTAAGCCTGGAACAATACAACCTGGAAGAAGTAGAGAAGTTGCTCATTCGCAAAGTTTTGAAGAAATACAACGGTAACATAACGCAGGCAGCTTCTGAACTTGGGCTCACGCGGTCTTCGTTATACAGAAGGTTAGAGAAGTACGGACTTTAATTTGAAGATGAAAATTTCACTTCATGCTGCCGTTTGAAATGCTACCTTTTCTAAAACTTTACCAATTCTCAAATCATCAATTCTTTATTAAGAAGCCATCTCAAAAATAGATTTTAGTAGATTTTCAAGTATTTGGCTATTAGGCAAGGCGGCTTTTGAAGCTCATACTGGAAGTAGTCTGGGCGAAAAAGCCAACGAAGCATAATGGACAAAGACATAGACATAAAAAATTCGCAAAAGGTATTTTTGAGATGGCTTCAAATTATTCAAACTCAATTTGCTAATTTTCAAATTGGCTAATCATCAAATTGAATGTTTAACGATTTCCGCTCGCGTGTCATTTTTCGGGTAGTCCTTCTTGGACTGAGCCTTTCGTTAGTCATTTTCATGATCGGCAAGTCCAATATGCTGTTTGCGGCCATTCTTGTGAGCCTGATCATCATCCTTCAATTGGCTGAACTCTTCCGTTTTGTCAGTCAAACCAACCGCAAGCTTACCCGTTTTCTTGAATCGGTCCGCTATTCCGATTTCATCTCAGGCTTTGCATCCGACAATAAACTTGGCAAAAGCTTCAAGGATCTGAACCTTGCTTTTAATGAAGTGCTGGAGGCATTTAGAAGGGCACGATCTGAAAAGGAAGAACACTGGCAATACCTGAACACCGTTGTGCAGCAGGTTCGTACGGGCATTCTCTCGTTTGATGCAGACGGCAACATTCAGCTTATTAACATGAATGCCCGCAAATTTTTAGATGCCCAGAATCTGAAAAACATTCATGAACTCAAAGAAATAAATTACAAACTGCATCACATCCTGACGAATGTTCAACCCGGAAAAGGCTTGTTATACAAAGGTGCTAACGAACTCTACCTGACCATTCAGGCTACCGAACTGCGCATCAGGGGCAACGATGTAAAATTGCTTACGTTGCAGAACATCCAGCCGGAATTACAGAAACAGGAACTGGAAGCCTGGCAGAACCTGACGCGGGTTCTCCGTCACGAGATCATGAACTCCATTACACCGATCTCTTCGCTTACCTCTACCCTAAAGGAAATTCTGGAACATGACCTTCAACAAAAAGGGAATCATTACGAGCTTAAACAGGAAGGTGCTGATGACCTGAAAGAAGGGTTAAGCACCATTGAAAACCGAAGTAAAGGATTGATCAAATTCATAGATGCATACCGTGAATACACATCGTTGCCAACGCCAAAAATTAAAACGGTACGACTGAAAGACCTGATTGAGAAAGTTGCCATGCTGATGCGCCAGGAAATGAAAAAGCACAACATCGACTTTCATCACGAATGCAGCTCGGAATATCTGACCATCCAGGCCGATCAGGAAATGATCGAACAAGTGCTGATTAACCTGGTAAAAAATGCTGCGGAAGCAGTGGTGGCACAAATCAATCCACGAATTGACCTTATTGGTAAGTATGACGGAAATGTTGTTAAGGTTGAAGTAATGGATAACGGACCCGGCATTATCCCCGAAGCCATCGACCATATCTTTGTTCCTTTTTATACGACCAAGAAAAGCGGCTCAGGCATTGGCCTGAGTTTATCGCGACAGATCATGCAATTGCACAATGGAACCTTAACGGTTGAATCTGAGCCTGAGGTGAAAACGGTTTTTACTTTAAGGTTTTAGTTTATTGTTTGAAAATAAAAACAAAGTCGCTTTGTTTTTGATCGTCACCAAACGAACCCGAGCGCGGCACTTGCTTCAATACCTCCATGCTGGTAATAAGTTCCTGGAGCGTTAGCACGCGATCGGTGCCTCCCATACCGCGTAACGATTCAATAAACTTGCTGGCGAAGGGTGAATGCTTTCCGGGTATACCATCGGAAACATATTCTTTTCCGCCTGAGGTAAGGTACTTGCGTGTTTTCTGACTCAGCTTGCGTACTACCATTTCATTTACGCTAACCTCGTACGGCTCCACGCTTCTTGTCCGTGCAATTTCAGGATCCAGGGTTCCGCCAAAGCAAACATCCATCGCCAGTAAAATATGCTCGCATGGTATATTGTTGATGATTCCGCGCAGGCGGTTGTGCGAGATGTAGGTGGTCTTGGCTTTATCATTCGCAAGCGAGTTTTTGGCTACCACGTATCCCTCACCAAAGGTTTCATCAAAACTTCCGTGTCCTGCAAAGAAAACCATCAGCTGGTCTTGCGGTTTGAATTTGCGTTGGTTGTATTCACGCAACTTCTCAAATACCATGTTTTGATCAGGGTTTTCAACAACTTCCACTTCAAACTTGTATTTATCCTTCAACTCACGCGCAATCGCATGTGCATCTTCAATTGGGTTTACCAGGTCATCCCAATAATCATATTTATCGGTAGCAAATACCAATACATAATCCTTTCGGTCGATCGACAAAGCCACCGCATCCAAGCCCACAACAACGGTTCGTGTTCCTGAGGCCACCGCTCCGTCTGAATTTTCAGCTGAAACCCTTACAAAGTTTGATCCATTCGGCAGTTTAATTTGCTGTTTAATATGAGCCGACTTTTCATCTGTAAGCTCGATGTTTTTCTTAGCCAGTTGATTTCCCGAGGTATTGTCTCCAATGATTAATTGTACTGACTTCAATGGAATGACCGATGAAACCAGCACATCAATATTGATTTGATTCTCTTTACTGGTGGTATACTCAAAACCCGGAGTCACCCAACTGATAACAGGCAAATTGGCCGAATTAGGAACACCTTTCTTAAAGTCAAGGTGTACCTCGTTGGTTTTACCAACAAATCCCTGACCGGCAGTACTCAGCCAGCACAACACGAACAAACACACCATAAAACTTCTCATAACTTTAACGATTACGATTCACAATCACTTTCGAAAATTCCGGTAAATACCTTCCGTTCACTTTTAACTTCACGATGTACACACCGCTGGTGACAGCGTTACCGTTGACGTCTTTGATATCCCACTGAGCCGTGTGAACTCCTGCGCTGTATTTACCCACGCCTATTGATTTTTGTTTCACGCCTTTCAGGTCATATACATCCACCTCCACATTGTACGCTCCTCCTTTTCCCGACAATACAATCGGAATGTTTACTTCAGTGCTGGCCGGGTTTGGCCACGCCTTACCCAGCATGGTATTGTTTGGAATGTACTCGTCCTTTTGTGTGTAGATGAGTTTCAAATCCTTCCGGCTTCCCTGTGGGATCGTAAACCACGACTGCACTTTCATATCCACAAGTCGTCCCTCCGCTTCATCATATAAAAACAAATTGGCCTGTGCGCCTGCGATGGCCTGCGCATCCCACTGCAGTTCGATGTTACCTTCCCCGTTGCTCTCAATACTCAGGCTCCACTCGTGTTCCTCGGTTGTAGGCACAACATCGCGTGAGAACTTCGGCCAGAAAAACTCGGGGTGATAAAAATTGGTTTCCAAGTATTCGATAAAGCGAGGCATGGTCACATCATCCCATTTGTCTTTGCTCGTGCTGGCTTGTTGGTGCATACCGATGCCACCCTGACTATTTTTTATATCGCCCTGAACAAGGGTGATTGGCAAAAGCCATTCCTCACCATCAATGTTCTTACTAAGCACATCCTTGGCTTTTCTTCCTCCACTGCTGAAAGAGTTTTTGAGAGTTACTGGGATATTCAGGGTCACGGCACTTTGGGAAAATACAAATCCACCTTCGTAAGGCAACAAATCATCATTATCAGCAAAACTCAATTCATTGGCATTAAAAATTTTATATTTAGTAACATCTGTTACGGTTGGGTTTGCGGCTAACACATCAGCCCAATTAATTGAGAATGGATACGGATTAGCAACCTGGTTCCAGCCAGCCAACAATTGCATTTTAAAAGGTGATGATTGGTTGTGAATCGGATTTGTGCGGGTAGATCCGGCAGGAATCTTCACACTTACCTCCTCTGTCGAATTAAACCAATAACTCTTTCCTAGTTTCATCTCATTATTAAAGAATGGGGGATCTACATACTTTTCTGTACTGTTTTGCCATTGTACTAATCTCCACCTTGTTTTAACATAATCACCCAACGCTTCGCCAAACACCGACTGAATATCTTCATCTTCTAACTGAAATGGAATTGAAATCATCTGATACGTTTTTTGGGTACCCCCAAACCGAACTATACTGGGAATAGGTTGTGACGATGTAGTAAATGACTTATACGCATACATCAAATCAGACTGATCAGTGCCTGACAAATCCTGCGCATGTACATAATACTCGACCCCTAAGTCATTATCAAAAGCCGATGCCGGGATATCGCCCTTGTAAGTGCCCTCTAAATTCATCGTTACAAGTGTATACGCACCTGTGCTGGTAATTTGTCGATAAAACAATTCAACTGTCTTTGTTCCATTACCATTGTTTACCTGAGCTGAAACGGTAATGGATGATTCACCCGTGGCCAAATCAGGGGCGGAAACAGTGCCCAGGCTAATATCCGCACCTGAGGGGGGGTCGGTTGTTACTGAAACCATATTTGAACTTACAGATTGCAATCCATTCGCATTCTCTGCTCTTACTCTATATTGATATGTAACACCCGCACTTAATCCAGTAACTGTTTCGAAAAGTTGTGCAACTGATTTTGAATTATAGCCGGAAACAAATGTTGCAAAATTATCGGTTGATACATCCAACCTATAATTGGTGGCACCTGTCACACTTGTCCAGGTGGCGATAAAAGTAAGCTGCTCCGGATCAGTAACCGGTTGAGCTGTTGGCGCATCCGGAATGGTAATAGTAGGGCCTGTAAGCGGTGATGCCGTCAGGTAATTAATTGCTTGTCCGCTTCCGTTGTACGAGAAAATCGTGTAATGATACGTTGTTCCCGCAGTAAGGCCAGTATCATCAAACTGCGTTGAATTTCCAATGGCTACAATGGTTCCATCCAACGAAGCGCTAACGGAATAAGTAGTTCCATTTTGCGGAATTCCGCTGGACGCGCTGGCTTCTTTGCGGATGATCAAATACCCTGTTGGAGGCCCGCTGGCTGCTGTAAAGTTCAGCCGTACACCCGTAGTTGTGTGCTGCGAAAAAGTTAAGGAGCCTGGTTGTCCTGCTGGTTGGGTTTGTAGTGTGGTTCTATTATTCGGGTTATTGGTGGCCGTGGTTAACAGGTAATTACTCAATACACCTGAGCCGCTTAATTCGTACACCCGGAAATGATACACCGTATTTGGTGTTAAGTTTGTTACGTTCACTGAATTACCGGTTCCACGGAAAACAACTTTGTTGCCTGAACCCAAATCCGTTGCGGATGAAAAATTTGCATTGCCGGTGTAGCTTGATCCATCTACCGGATCAACATTGACCGCACTCCCCTGCCGCGCTACCACCAGCCGCTCGTTTCCATTTCCATTAGTCCAGCTAACAGTATAGGAATTATCCCCCAGAGAGGAGAACGAAATACCTGAGGCTTGCGTGGTTGGTTCGCCCACGAGGGTAGTCGTGTTGTTCGGATTCCCGGACGCGGTATTCACATTATAATTTTGCGAGCCTGATGAACCATTGAATTCATATACCCGGAAGTGATAGGTGGTGTTGGAAGAAAGTCCGGTTACTGTTATGGGGCCTGATCCAGCGCCTACTACATAATTTCCTGTTCCTAATTCACTGGCCGGAGTACCATAAGCACTGTTGGCGGTGTACGAAGTTCCATCAGCAGGGTTGGTATCAACAGCCGAACCTTGCCTGGCCACCAATAAACGCGATGATCCGTTACCGTTGGTAAAATTTACCTGAACGGAATTGATTGTTATGGAAGAAAAAGAAATACCCGATGCCTGGCCGGATGGCTCATTCACCAATGTTGTTCTGCTTGCCGGATTGCCTGTGGCTGTTGATGTGAAGTAATTAGCCGACTGACCTGATCCGTTCAACTCATAAACTCTCACATGATACACTGCACCGGCAGTTAAGTTGGTTAGCGAAACAGAATTACCATTTCCACGGTACACAACTTTATTACCGGAACCCTGATCGGTTGCTGCCGTAAAGTTTGAGTTTCCGGTATACGCAGTTCCATCAGATGGTGTAAAACTTACTGCACTCGCCTCCCTCACTACCACCAGTCGTTCACTACCATTCCCGTTTGTCCATCCAACTGTCATGGATGTTGTAGCTAATGAACTGAATGAAACAGTGGTTGCCTGCGTTGTTGGTTCATTTGCCAGTGTAAACTGATTTCCGCTAAGTGGAGTTGTTGTCAGATAATTGATATTGGCCCCTGATCCATTGTAGGATAGGATCAGATAATAATACTCGGTATTCGCGCCCAAGCCGGATTGACTGAAAGGATTTGAGCTTCCAATTGAAGCAACAACGCTTCCACCAATATTATCATTCACGGCATACGAGGTTCCATCAACCGGAAGATCAGCAGGTTGTGCCGGGGCCGAACCCGATTTACGGATGGCAATATAACCCGTTGGCACTGGTGCTGCCGCTGTAAATCCAACACTATATGATGAATTCGTGATGCTGGAAAAGTTAACCGGAGCAGTAGGCTGGGCAGTAGGCTCTAATGATAACGTGGATCGCGAACCTGTGCTGTTCGTAATAACCGAAGTATTGTAATTGGTGAGCGAGGTTGTACCGTTAAACTCAAATACCCTGAAATGGTAAACAGTGGCGGGAGTTAGGCTTGTAACCGTTACAGCTCCTGTTCCGCTGCCCACAACAAAATTGGACGACCCAAGATTGGACCCTGAGCCAAATGTGTTATTAACTGTATAAGAAAATCCATCCGTTGGAAAAACATCCACAGCAGAGCCTGCTTTTGCAACCAATAACCGGTTTGACCCGTTACCTGCCGCCAGGTTTATGGTAATGGAGTTTGTACTAAAACCTGTGACAGAAAATGTTCCCTGGGTGCCCGGTTCAGCAAATAGTGTTGTCGCGCTTCCTTCCAGCGGAGTGGTTGTGCGGTAATTGGTGGATGAGTTTACGCCATTGTAGGAAAAGTAATCATAGTGATAGGTAGTGTTGGCCGATAAGCCTGTTTGGTTAAACGTAACTGCACTGCCAACGTGAACTACAGTGCTGGTTCCGATTACATCATTGACAGCATAAACCTGATGGTCAGCCGGCACATCAGTGGGTGACGAACCGGATTTGCGGAGCACGATGTAACCATCCGGGCTGCCGGTTGCCGCAACAAAATCAGCGGTCAGTGATGAAGAGGTTATGTTTGTGTACGGTGTTCCCGGCAAGGTTGGCTGGGCTGTTGGCTCAGTTGATAATTCTGCAAAACGCTGTCCCCAAATTTCAAATTCGTTATCGATGGTTGTAGTGGAATTGTCATCGCCCTGCCAGACAATGAGGTAATCACGATAAGCATTATTGTACGAGACTGATGGAAATGTAGCATTATATGTTGAGTTGCCTGTACCTCCTGCATCGCTGATCCTGATTCTCGATCCTTCTAGAACGCCTGTATTCCGAATCAACTGTCCAAAAATTTCGATTTCATCATTAATTAATCCTCCGTTACTATCATCGCCATGCCAGGTAACTAAAAACTGGTTAAGGTTAGGATCGAAATCAATGCTCGGAACCGATGCTCCAAAACTTGCAGATCCATTCGTTCCCATAGTGCTGATTCTGAAAAATCCGTTCACATTTGCAACCGCTCCAAAATTTCCAACAAACTGACCAAAGATTTCAAATTCATCATCTACCAGGGGAGCTGTGTTATCATCACCCGACCAAACCACTAAATAATTATTATTGGTAACATTGTATGCAATGGCTGCGTCAGATGCCGAATAAGCTGTGCTAGCCGCTGGTCCCATATCACTGATCAGTACAGTTGACGCAATTGTATTACCATAGTTTGTTGTTGCACCTTCTACTCGCCTGACAAACACTTCATTTTGACCGTCTCCAATCGCGTCAATATCACCGGTCCAGGCAATCATAAATTGATTATTTGTACTATTCCAAGCGATATCTGGATTAAATGCATCGTACAAAGTATTCGGATCGGTGCCCATATTAGAAATTCTCACATTTGACCCTATTAAGGTGCCATCAGTTAGCACCCCCTGAGAAAAAATCTCGAATTGATTATCAGAAACATGATCTGAGTACCAGGTAACCAGATATCGGTTGGTGGTAGCACTGTATGCAATAGCAGGAGCAGTTGCATCAAAATTTGCGTTACCATCCGAATTGGTTGTACTGATTCGAATTCTGGTACCAGATAATGTACCGTTAATTGGGTCAAGCCGCTGCCCGTATATTTCATTTTCGTTATCAACCAGGGTGCCCGAGTTATCATCGCCATGCCACACTATAAAAAATTCGGTTGCCGAAGCTGTAATAGCCGGGCTGGACGCATCATAGTTTACATCGGTATTTGGCACGCCCATGTAGCTAATCCTGATCTCAGACCCAATGAATGCACCGGTTGCGCCATTAATGCGTTGTGCATATATCTCTGCTTTACCCGAGTTTGAGGCACTCCAAACTACCATGTAAATTCCACCAGGATAGGTTATTGGATCGTTGGTAACACAATGGGCTACAGCAGCACTTGAGGCATTATAGTTTGTTCCATCACCATCAGGTCCTGTCGTACTGATCCTGAAATCATTTGTTCCGATTTCAGGGTCGATGGTTACAGGGTACAAAACGCCTTCTAAATCAGCTCCTTGTATTTCAATAACCGATTGACCGCCATTAACTTTCATGACAGCCGGAATAGTTCTTTGGTTGGCATCAAATGCAAATACATTTCCTAGTGTTACTTCTCCAATCTCATTGTACCAACGCCAACCCGTTGCTGTTTTTGAAAACTCACCCTTACTTAAAATTAGTCCTGAAATTCGCACAACGTTATCTTTAACAGGCATCGGTTTATTTAGTATAAACTGTTGCTCAATACTACTCTCTTTTATCAGGTATTGCTCTGTCCAGTCACCGTAATCATATAGTACTCTGTCATCTATATAGGTAGGCTTTGCTTGAATGGGAGTAGAATTCTGCCATGCCCAATCAGGTGCACCCGAAGCTGGATCAACCTGAATTCCCTTTTCAGTAAAACAAATCGAGTATGAAGGGTGATTTAGCACGATACTTTCAGGCAAAATTTTGATTTTATTCAATGCCTTCTGAATTGCAAACTTCGGACTAACCAAAGGAATCTTTTTCGATATACGGGTCTGAATTTCAGAATTACTACCGACCACCCTCGTCTGGTTCTCACCGAAATTGGTACAGCACCATGCTAAAAGCAAAAGAGTTGAAAATTTAATACAAAGGATTTTCACACGAATCGAATTAGTTTAACTTAACAAGGTTGAAATTGATCTGTATCTGGAGTATAACAACGCGGAGCTGCATCACTGTATATTGCCGTTAACGTAGGGCCAACTCGTATTCTGAATTTATGAGCCTTTGATCCATCATCTGTTGTAAACGTGGTGGCGATATCCTGAAAGTTATGCAACGCAGTGTTACCCGCAGGCAATGAGAACGTACCTTGAATGGTAGCGAAATTATCGTGCGACCATTCAATATGATAGGCAGTCCCAGGATTCATATAACCTGGTGGCGGGCCTGAAATGTATACCCATGAAATTTTCAGATTAGTTCCGACTTTTTCAATGGCAATAATAGGTTTGTTCATAGTTCCATCGGCATTCATATAAGCAGGTGTGGTTCCCCAACTAACATTTACCGGACCTCCACATCCGGCATAGTTTACAGGATTTGAACAGTCAATCGCATTAATTCCAGCATTACCGGTTATAAATACATAGCTTGACACAATTTGACTTGTGTTTCCGTTAAAGAGCCTTACCCCAATGGGTGTATTAGGTTTCATGTTGTTAATGGCAAACGCTTCACCGCCTGTACATCCGCCATCTCCCGAGCACTGGGTACTTCCGAACGGAAGGTCTTTAACATGACCCGGTATATCACCCGTTATCTGAATTCTTGCGCCATTCGGATAACTACCGGCAGGCCTTGCGTCAAAGCTGCAAATTTTATAACAGACCGCCTCTCCTGCATCGAACTCCTCGTCCATGTTAAACACTGAAAAGTGAGAAACTTTTGCTTCATACGCAGTGCCGGCTTTGTTCAGCGTACCAACATTATTGCCATCGCGCCTCCAGATTCCTTTCTCTTTGTCATACACCAATAGTGGAATAGTACGCGGAAGTTTTTCTCCATAAATAAGCGCCAGCGTATCAACAGGAATTGAGAGGGTGGCAAATTTTCCTTTCTTTAATTGCAATGGTTTTCCGTTGCTATAAAAATTTACATCTACTGCTCCATAGGTAATCATGTAGCCACGTTCTTCATTGTTCATTCGTGTGGTATAATCTCCGGGCATACCATCGGGTGAGTAAACATCCACTGTACTAACCGATCCGGTCACCGGGCCGAGCTTTCCTTTCGCTTGAAGTAAAGCACCCTGCTGCTCCTTATCAGCAGTTGGGTCTTCCAACGCATCGGGTTCAACAGTTACTGTGGCTCCAACCTGTTGTGGTTGGAAATTTTCAACAGCTTCATAGGTTTGCACAATTTCAGGTGGCGCACCGAAAGCAATCAAATTGCCGGCTGCATCGTAAACAAATGGTATAGTATCAAGCGGACTTGATAACCGGGATACATCGGGGCTAACCGGAGATGCCGTGTTTGGCTGTGTATCAGTCATCACAATATCATCGGTTGGATTTAGATTTTCTTTTACGGTGGCTTTCTCCATAGTGATGATAATATTGGAGGAGGTATCGGTATAAATTTTGGACACAAAGCCAAAGCCAAGTTTTGTTACATTCAAAACAAACCGATCACTCTTACCAGGGCAGATTCGGAACGATCCGTCTTTTTGTGTTTCTGTTGGTTTTGATTTACTGCCGCCAAATTCAAGGATTGCGCCTGCAACCGGCTTTCCATCAGTGTCCACAACTTTTCCGGAAAAGCAGACTTGATTTGGTGTGCAACGTGTACACCTATTAAACATGAACTGCAAACTTAGCAGCAGAATAATAAGGGAGTAGGAAATCTTTTTCATGGGGTTTAGGTTATTGGTTTTTAATCAGGTTTAACCGGGTCGGGAATATTACCAGGGCCATCATCGCCACCACTCAGTAAGGCAACGCCAGTACCAATCGCTACAATCGGTAGTATTTTCAAGAGCAACGGAGTTTTACGCTTTACAATAAAGTTTCCGGTTTCCACCACCTCATCTTTATTCTTAGTATCACTGATGCGGAACCTGTAATCTTTCCCTGGCTTTACATCTTTCGGAAGCGTGAGTTTATAATTCCCAACGTTGGCAATGTTGGGAATGGTCAACACTTTCTTATCTCCTTTATACAGATCAAAGTTTAAGATGTTTTGCGAGGTGCCTCCACTCCAGGTAACCTGGTAAGGCTTGAGTCGCTTAATCACTTTGTATTCATTAAACCCATCGAAACGAACAAACGGAATATAGAGCTTGCCACGAATTTCGAGAGACACACTTCCGTTGAAATCAGCACCCAACTCGGTTTGGGCATCCCAGCTTAATTTTTTGTTAATTCCCGGCTTTACTTCACGTCCGATATCGCCTGTTACATGCTGTAGTGGGTTCAGGTAATTATCGTTCGACCGGTAGACTGATATAGAATAGGTTCGACCTTTAACAGTGTCTGTTAAATCGTAGTGAACTACTACCTTCTGCTCGGCCAGTTCAACTCTTTTAATATTGAAATGCTGGGCATTTATAACGCCACCGTAGAGCAGCATTATAATAAGTACCCATTTATGGTTATGAACGACACTAAGAAATTTTGCTGGAATCCTGCTCATAGCTGTGGGGTTAGCTGTGGAATCATAGTGAATCTACAAAAGTTTAAATCAATATTTTAGCATTTAAAGCAAGAATCCGGGGCAGATATTGCACCTGCACCCGGACTTGCCAACCTAAACTATGAAGAGTCATTATGGTTCCTTTCATCTTATTTTGCTTTTATAGCATACTCGCACGAAAGTTCGAGCAATTCAATTGCCTGATTACGCTGATAATGATTCTTCTCCATGAGCAACTCAACTTCTTGCTCTGTATAACATCCGGGCACACCGGTTTTACTCGCCCCTTGGCCTTGTCTTCCAAAAGGCACTCCTGAAGTCACAAAGGCAATTATCATAAAGCCCAGCACCAGAATGAATTTGGTTTTCTTTTTCATGGGGATATAAATTTTGGGTCTTTGGTAGTTAGTGCACCTGTTTGCTAAAAGTCACCCATGTAACCCAAAAAAATATCTTTAGCAAGGGTTACATGGTGGCCTACAAAACACTAAGTAAGAATTATGACAGATTTAGAGATTATAAAGCTGATCAAAATGGATGACCCCCGGGGCCTGAGCACCGAAAGTTGCCATGCTGATGCGCCAGGAAATGAAAAAGCACAGCATTGACTTTCATTACGAATGCAGCTCGGAGTATCTGACCATCCAGGCCGATCAGGAAATGATCGAACAAGTGCTGATTAACCTGGTAAAAAATGCTGCGGAAGCAGTGGTGGCACAAATCAATCCACGAATTGACCTTATTGGCAAGTATGACGGAAATGTTGTTAAGGTTGAAGTAATGGATAACGGGCCCGGCATTATCCCCGAAGCCATCGACCATATCTTTGTTCCTTTTTATACGACCAAGAAAAGCGGCTTCGGCATTGGCTTGAGTTTATCGCGACAGATCATGCAACTGCACAATGGAACCTTAACGGTTGAATCTGAGCCTGATGTAAAAACTACTTTTACGCTTCGGTTTTAGTGAACAAATCCATTTCCTATAATTACAAAGGGTGCCCAATAATAGGGATCACGGCTCGTACTGTTGTTTCTCCTGTTCACAGCTTGCTGTACAGATTCAGCAAGTTTAATATCTTTCAGTCCTCGGTTTTTGGTAGAACTAAAATTCCGCTGGATAATATCGCGCTGAGCCAATGTAAGCGCTTCCGATACATTATGGCCGGCATTCATGTATTGATGAAACCTGGTCATCAGCCAGGCTGTTGTGGCGTCATCCACTTGCCACAGGCTTACCACCACGCCCAGCGTTCCAGCATAAATAAATGCACGGCTTAATCCCACCAACTCATCTCCTTCCCCAATTTCGCCTAAGGCTGTTTCACAAGCACTCAGGGTTACAAACTTGGAATTCAAATCCATCTTAAAAATTTCCTCTACCGTTAATCGTCCGTCATCATCCGTTCCGGGCTGCATCAATAAATATGAAAACATCGGCTGTTGGCGATCAAAGTACCCATGGGTTGCTACATGAATGTAATTTTGCCCTATTGAATTATTTTTAAAATAAGTCTCTGAAAATTCTTCAGCACTCTTTGAAATCATGCCAGGATAAAGACTTTCCAATTGCTGAATCTCAACTTCGGTGCCCGGTAAACCTGAAAAATTACCAATTGCAAGTTCACCCAGTGCAAGGCCCATGAATTTATTGCCGGCTTGTGGTTTCTTATCCAGGCAATAGTTTAAAACCGAAGCGGAAGGTGCATAACTTATCACAAATTGTTCGATCAAAAATTTCCCATCACTCATTTTCAATGCCTGAAACGGGAGAAAATGTAAATCACGATGTGGTATGATGATTAGATTCTTGTCTCCCTCCAAGTACTTTTTAACCGGTTCAATCAGTACCTGATTCAACTTTT
>JBAQPU010000035.1:0-30027 GCA_049306095.1 Cyclobacteriaceae bacterium | reverse complement strand
CGGCCAGACCGTTACGGTACGGGTGACGAATGCCGCGGGATGTCTGGCCACAAGTGCAGGCATTACCACTACAGTCAACGCCAACCCGGTGGCACAAACCATCAACGGAAATAACAGCGTTTGCGCTGCAGAACAAGATGTTGTCTATTCTATTTCTTTAGTAGCCGGTCGCACCTACAACTGGTCAGTTACTGGAGGTACAATTGACGGATCATCAACAGGTAATAGTATTCTGGTAGATTGGGGTGCTGCAGGTCCAGGAACTTTGCAGGTAACAGAGACTATTACAGCTACGGGTTGTGCTGTAACAACTCCGATTTATAATATCACCATCAATAACACTCCGACACCATCCATTAGTGGCCTTGCGACAGTTTGTGCGAATACAACAGGAGTTGTTTACTCAACACCAAATGTTGTAGGCGATATTTATTCATGGACCGTAGTTGGAGGATCGATCACTGCTGGAGGCGGAACAAATTCAATAACAGTTGATTGGGGTGGAGCAGGCGCAGGGTCTGTAACCCTTACTGAGTTTATAATTGGAAGTGGATGTACAGTAACAACCAACCCGTACGCGGTTACAATAAATGCTATTCCAACGCCTTCGATAACAGGCGATAATACGGTTTGCGCAAACGTTCAGGACAAGACCTATACTACACCGCTTGTTGGAGGCCATACTTATTCGTGGACAGTTACCGGAGGAACAATTGACGGGTCATCAACCGGGAATAGTATTCTGGTGGATTGGGGTGTTGCCGGGCCAGGCACAATTCAATTGACAGAAACTATTACTGCTTCTGGATGTTTAATAACAACACCGATCTTTTCTGTCAATATCAATAATATTCCAACGCCAGTTATCAGTGGTCTGAATGCTGTGTGTGCCAATGACGCTGGGGTGGTTTATTCAACTCCTAATGTCCCTGGAAACTCCTATTCATGGAGTGTGACCGGAGGAACAGTTGCTTCCGGTGCAGGGACTAACTCAATTACCGTTAATTGGGGCCCTGCCGGTTCAGGCTCTATAACCTTAACCGAACTTATCCCCTCAAGCAGTTGTGTAACCGTTACTGCCCCGTATAATGTCACTATTAACTCGACACCTACTCCTGTAATCGCTGGAGATAATTCAGTCTGCGAAAGTGATCAGGATAAAGTCTATACATCTACATTCACGCCAGGAAACACCTATAGTTGGAGTGTAACCGGAGGAACAATAGATGGTTCATCAACATCGAATAATGTTACCGTTGATTGGGGAGTGGCCGGCCCCGGCACCCTTTCCCTCACCGAAACCGTTGGAGGATGTTCAACAACTTCTGCCATCTTTAATGTAACCATCAATCCCAATCCTACTCCTGTCATTACAGGCAGCAATAGTGTGTGCAGAAGTCAAACAGGAATTACGTATTCAACTCCTCCCGCTGCGGGGCGTGCATATTCATGGACCGTTATTGGCGGAACCATTGATTCGGGCGCAGGAACAAACTCAATTTCTGTAACATGGACATCAGCCGGTACAGGATCAGTAATCGTATCCGAAACTATTTCAGCATCAGGATGTAATATCACGACCGCGCCTTTCGTGGTTTCGGTTGCACCTAACCCTGTCGTGAGTGCCGGAAGCGATGAAGAAATTTGTTCTGGTTTGCCTTTTAACTTTACTTCACAAAGTACACCTGCAACCGCTACTGATTTTGCATCCCTGCTCTGGACTACAACAGGAACAGGAGTATTAAGTAATGCTACTACATTAACCCCGGGGTATACTCCAGGTGTTGGTGAAGTTGGACCCGTAACTTTTACATTAACGGGTGATGGTATGGGTGCTTGTCCCGATGCTGTTGACCAGATGATATTAAATATTACTCCGCTTCCGGTGGTGAACGCAGGTAGTGATAGTGAAACATGTGCCGGTATTTTATTTAATTTCACCACGCAGGTAACACCTGCATCCGCTTCAAACTACAGTACAATAAGCTGGTCTCATACCGGTACGGGTACATTGTTTAATCCGAATACAATTGCTCCTACGTATCTTCCAGGTGTGGGCGAAACAGGATCAGTTACCTTTACCCTACAGGCGAATAGTACTGGAAGTTGCTCCAGTGTAACCGATGCCATGCAATTGAGTATAACACCTGCTCCTACAGTTAATGCGGGTGGAGATGCTGAAATTTGCCAGGGGTTAGCCTTCAACTTTGCAACTCAATCACCTGCTGCCTCAGCTACTAATTTCCTGTCCATTCTGTGGACAACATCTGGATCCGGATCGATTGCTTCTGCCAATACCCTTACACCAATCTACACCCCGGGTGTTGGAGAAACAGGTAATGTAACATTTACATTGACGGCTACAGGAAATGGCTCTTGTGTATCCATTCAGGATGCCATGACACTTTCGATTACACCAAGTCCTTCAACCACCGCAGGTAGTGACGAAGAGATTTGTGAAGGCTCCACGTTTAACTTCTCTACCCAGTCAACACTGGCTACTGCCTCAAATTATAATTCAATTACCTGGACAACTACAGGAACAGGAACCTTATTTAACGCGAACACGCTTACGCCAACTTATTTTCCGTTAGCAGGGGAGACCGGCAATATCACCTTTACGCTTACGGCAGTTGGAAATGGTAGCTGTGTAAATGTTAATGACCAGATGACATTGACAATTACGCCTTCGCCTACCGTGACTGCCGGAAGTGATGCGGAAACCTGCCAGGGAGTTAGCTATAATTTCAGCACACAAGTTACCCCGGCCAATGCCACTAATTATGCCAGCATCGTGTGGTCAACAACCGGAACAGGAGTGCTTACTAATCCAAATACATTAACCCCAAGCTATGCACCTGGAGTAGGTGAAACGGGTAATGTAACCTTTACTCTTACCGCCACAGGTAATGGTAGCTGCGCTACCTTGAATGATCAGATGACGCTGACAATTACACCTTCGCCTACCGTGGCAGCAGGAAGTGATGCGGAAACCTGCCAGGGTATTACGTATAATTTTAGTACACAAGTCACTCCGGCAAACGCCACCAACTATACAAGCATATTATGGTCAACTCCTGGAACGGGTACGCTGACGAACGCGAATACATTTGCACCAACTTACACACCCGGAGTAGGTGAAACGGGTAATGTGATTTTTACCTTGACAGTCGTTGGAAATGGTAGTTGTGTAAGTGTGAATGATCAAATGACGTTGGCTATTACGCCTTCGCCTACCGTGAGTGCAGGAAGTGATGCTGAAACTTGCCAGGGAATCACGTATAACTTCAGTACCCAAGTCACTCCTGCAACTGCAGCAAATTATGCAAGCATAACATGGACAACCACGGGAACAGGCATCCTTACTAATGCAAACACCTTGACCCCAAGTTATGCACCAGGGGCGGGAGAAACAGGTAACGTAATTTTTACCCTTACAGCCAATGGTAATGGAAGCTGTTCAAGTGTAAACGATCAGATGATATTATCAATTACTCCTTCACCTGTTGTGGCAGCTGGAAGTGATGCTGAAACATGCCAGGGAGTTAGTTACAATTTTAGTACACAGAGTACGCTTGCCAGCGGAGCTAACTATGCATCTCTGCTTTGGACTCATTCAGGTACAGGTACAATTTTTAATGCAACTACGTTGACCCCAACTTATGCACCGGGTGTGGGAGAGACTGGAAATGTAACTTTCACGCTAACGGCTGTTGGAAATGGTAGCTGTGCAAGTGTAAATGATCAAATGACGCTGGCCATTACACCTTCACCCACCATAGTGGCCGGAAGTGATGAAGAAACATGTCAGGGAATTAGTTACAACTTTAGCGCGCAGGGAACCGCTGCCAGCGGAGCTAACTATGCATCGTTACTTTGGACTCATTCAGGTACAGGAACAATTTTTAATGCGAATACATTATCACCTACCTACGCACCCGGAGTTGGAGAAACCGGCAATGTACTCTTCACACTAACAGCCACCGGCAATGGTAGTTGTGCCAGTGTAAACGATCAGATGGTATTAGTCGTAACACCTGCTCCAATTGTAACAGCAGGTAGCGATTCAGAAACTTGCCAGGGAATCAGTTTTAATTTTAGCGCGCAAGCCACACCGGCCACTGCAAGTAATTATGCTTCATTGCTATGGACTCACTCAGGAACAGGAACTATTTTTAATAGCAACACATTAACACCAACCTATTTGCCCGGTGTTGGTGAGGCAGGAAACGTAACCTTTACCCTTACAGCATTGGGTAACGGTAGTTGTTCAAGTGTTAATGATCAGGTAATCCTGGCTATTACACCATCGCCAACCATTACAGCAGGAAGTGACGCGGAAACATGTCAGGGAGTGAGCTTTAATTTTAGTACACAAAGTACTGCTGCCACCGGAACTAATTATGCAGGAGTGTTATGGACAACTGCAGGCACTGGTGTTTTGTCGAATGCAAATACACTAACCCCAAGTTACGCACCAGGCGCAGGAGAAACTGGCAATGTAATTTTTACACTTACGGCTACCGGTAATGGTAGTTGCGCAAGTGTGAATGATCAGATGACGTTAACCATAACACCTTCTCCAACGGTGTCGGCTGGTAGTGACTCAGAAACCTGCCAGGGTATCAACTTCAATTTTAGCGGACAGGCAATATTAGCTTCTGCCAGTAACTTTAATTCTATTTTATGGACCACAACGGGTACAGGCTTATTGAGTAACGCCAATACCCTCACACCTACGTATTCACCTGGAGTAGGAGAGACTGGCAATGTGACCTTCACCTTAACGGCCACCGGTAACGGTAGTTGTGCCAGTGTGAATGACCAGATGACTTTAGTGATCACTCCTTCACCAACAGTAGCAGCAGGAAGTGATGCTGAAACTTGCCAAAGCGTGAGTATCAATTTTGCTACAAGGGGCACGTTGGCTAGCGCTACTAACCAATCAAGTCTATTATGGACTACCACCGGTAGCGGTACCCTGACTAACGCAACTACCCTTTCTCCTACATACACACCAGGAATTGGCGAAACTGGAAATATAGTATTTACACTTACAGCGATGGGTAATGGTAGCTGTGTAAGTGTGAACGATCAAATGACGTTAACCATTACACCGTCACCTACCGTGACAGCAGGAAGTGATGGAGAGACATGTCAAGGGATAAATTATAACTTCAGTACACAGGTTACTCCATCAAGCGCTACCAATTATTTGGCGGTTTTATGGACAACAACTGGTACGGGTACAATATTTAATGCGACCACGTTTACACCAACGTATCAGCCGGGGATTGGTGAAGCGGGTAATGTAACGTTCACACTTACAGCCACCGGTAATGGCAGTTGCGCCAGTGTGAATGATCAGATGACGTTAGTGATCACACCTTCTCCTGTTGTGTCAGCTGGAAGTGATGCTGAAACATGCCAGGGGATCAGTTACAATTTCAGCACACAAACAACATTGGCTAGCGCAAGCAATTTCAGTGGATTGTTGTGGACCCATACAGGATCAGGATCGATATCGGGTCAAACGAGTTTAACCCCAACCTATACTCCGGGAGTAGGAGAGACCGGTTTGGTAACCTTTACACTAACCGCTTCTGGTAATGGCAGTTGTGCTGCCGTAAACGATGCGATGGTATTGACGATTACACCTTCCGTAACAGTTGATGCAGGCAGCGATGAAGAAATTTGCCAGGGAGGAGTCTTTAATTTTGGAACACAATCGGTACCAGCATCGGCATCAAATTTCAATTCGCTTGTATGGACACACAATGGAGCAGGAACGTTGTTCAATACAAATACGTTGGCACCAACCTATTTTGCTTCCGCATCAGAGACCGGACTGGTTACCTTCACACTCACGGCTATTGGTAATGGAAGTTGTGTGAACTTGAATAATACCATGTCCTTGACAATCACGCCCGCACCGGTGGCGATTGCCGGAAGTGATGACGCAGTTTGTGAAGGAACGCCTATCTTTAATTTTACTAGCCGATCAACAATTGCCAGCAGTTTAAACGGATCAGTTTTCTGGACGCATAACGGTACCGGTACGTTGGACGACCCAACCAATATAAACCCTAACTATACTGTTGGTGTTGGCGATGTCAACACTACGATTACATTCACCTTAACCATAACCAGTCCTTCGGCCGTTTGTCCTATTGATCAGGATCAGTTTGATCTTGATGTTAACCGGGCTGCTATTGTATCAGTGCCCAGTACAAGTATAGTAGTTTGTGAGCCTGCATTCATTGACCTGGCTGGATCCATCAGTGGAAGCGCGGTTTCGGGTGCATGGAGTTTAATTACCGGTGGCGGAACACTTTCTATCAGCAGCATTGACGCACTTAATGTTGTTCGCGCGAGGTATGATACGGTATCAGCTGATGTTGGTACTATGCTCGTGTTCCGTTTAACCTCGAACGACCCGGATGGTGCAGGCCCTTGTACACCTGCCTTTATTGATATGGATGTAACCATTGACGAATCTGCTAAAGTTTTTGCAGGACCTGATTTTGCAGTATGTGAGTATGATGATATTGATCTTAATGGATCGTTTAGCGGTGCAACATCATCGGTAACATGGTCCGGTGGTTCAGGTGGAGCATTTGGTAATATATCTTCACCAATTACCTCGTATGATATGACTCCGGCCGAGCGGGCTGCCAGTGGACTGATTATTACCTTTACATTAACAACGGATAACCCTAGTGGAGTTTGTAATTCAGTCTCAGATCAGGTAAAGGTAACCGTAAATGATACTTTAAATTTTGTAACTTTTTCTGCACTTGATCCTATTTATCAAGAAGATGACCCATCTTCATTTTTGATTGGTGTTCCTAATACACCTATCGGAGCAGGAATTTTTACCGGACCGGGAATTGTTGCCGGAACAAATGAGTTTATTCCGGACAATGCAAACCTGGGTGTTAATTACATCACCTATTCTTATACAGATCCTGCTACAGGTTGTGTAAGCAGTCCAAAGAAAGCTACAATCGTCAACCCTATAACAACCATTAGCTTTGATGTGTACATAACCCCAACAATGCAGGTGCCTGAGATTTTAGGGGTTCCACAAGTATGTGCAACGATACGCCCTGGTGATGTTCTTCTCAAGGGTACACCCGATGTATTAGACCCAGGTGCAAGTATTATAACTCCGCCTTTCTTTACGATTTCACCCGATGTGGCGCCATCGTATATTTTTCAGAAAATTGATGGCCAGTTTTACATTAACACAAAAAATCTTCCACCGGGAAATTATATCGTGACGTATTTCTATACGAATCAATTTGAAGCTCAAAGTCAATTCGCTAAAAATATTAAAGTGTTAGCTGCACCAAAAGCAATTATTGATGCTGGAAATTCTTGCGTAACATCAGCTGTCTTCTTCCCCGAATCCTCCTATATTCCAGTGAATAATGGAGCAATAATTAATCAATGGTTTTGGAACTTTGATGATGGTGGAGCCACCAGTACTGCGCAAGAGCCTTCACATTTGTATAGCGTAGATAACGCTTATGATATTACATTAGAAGTAACAACAAATGAAGGTTGTAAACACGACACCTTAAAAACGATTGTTGTAGGACCAGTACCTGGTGTAAACTTTACCTGGAGCGAATTCTGTAATGGTAACGATACAAAATTTGTGGATACAACCAATCCCGGTATCATCGTTCAATACACCTGGGAGTTTGCTGACGGCTTTACGGTTTCAGGGCCTGCCGGTGGAACAATACCGGGTGGAACTAATGGTGGTCGTACATCAGGAACGTATAACAATCCGCAGCACCGATACGATTTGTTTGGCCAGAAAGATGTTAAACTCAGTGTGTTAACGGATGTTGGCTGTTTAAACGATACAACGCGAAGGGTTTCTATCCTTTCATATACCACCCCATCGCCCATTTCAAGCTACTTTGAAGATTTTGAGGCGAGTCAGGGTTCCTGGTTTTCGTCTGTTGCCAATCAGTTTGGAGTTCCTACGTTACCAACCGATACCAGTTGGGTGTGGGGAGCGCCTGGCGGAGCAACGATTAGCACCGCTTCATCAGGTGTAAATGCATGGTGGACAGGCAGCAATCCTAATTTTGCGGTAACCAACAGTACCTATTATAATAATGAGAATTCGGCAGTGCTTGGCCCTTGTGTGAACCTGATGAATGTTAAGCGGCCGATGATGTCAATTGATTATTGGTCAGATGCAGAGGATAACTTTGATGGAGCTGTTATACAATACTCAGTTGATGGTGGATCAAGTTGGCAAACGCTCGGTAATGATGCAGGTGCGGGTATCAATTGGTATAACGGACGGGCACTCACGGGTAATCCGGGTGAACAGCTGATTGGCCAATTTGGTTGGTCTGACAGGCAGGGCGCCTGGAAAAATGCACGCTACAATCTTGATCAAATACCTATTGCCGAACGGAATGAGGTTATTTTCAGGGTTGCCTTTGCCAGCAACGATGACAATGATGTGACAACACAAACGTTTAATGGCTTTGCATTTGACAATGTGTTTATTGGCGATAAGCAAAGAGGCGTATTGGTCGAATACTTTACCAATGCCGGACTCAGCTCGACCACGAATGATTACCTCAATAACCTCTACGATGAACAGGAATCATTGTTAGGTAAAGACAGTTCTGATTTTGTTAAAATCCAATACCACATTGCCAACCCTTCGGCCGATGTGATTAACCAGGACAACCCGATTGACCCTGCAACACGAAGTAATTACTATGGTTTGTCGCAACCTCCTGTTGGTATCATGGATGGTATTCTGGGAAACTATTATGGAACGAATTTTAATGGTGATCAAACAAAAATCGATGCGATTGAGGTTGACAGAAGAGCCCTTGAGGATCCGTTGTTTGATATACAGGTAGCTGAGTTGGCCTCAACCGCTGACTCGATTAAGTTAGATGTATCGTTTGAGTATATCGCCTTGCCAACACACACCGATCCGGTAACATTTTATGTTGGCCTGGTAGATGGCAATGTGAGCGGAAATCTTAACGTGCTGCGCAAGATGTTGCTGGGTGGCGAAGGTATAACGGTGAACACAACTTGGAATACGAATGATGCCACAACTGTTCCGGTAAAGTCCATTATTGATGTTCCAATTGGTACCGCCAATAATAATTTATGGATTGTGGCATTTGTTCAGGACAGGAATACGAAGTGGATTCATCAGACCGAGTTTGTAAAATTGTCAGTTCCTAAAGATGAAGCTGTTGTTGTGGGTGTTGAAGATCCTGTTTTGAGTGGCGCAAAGTCGATCCAGATTTATCCGAACCCGGCTTCGAATCAATTAAATTTTGCATCCGAGTATAGACTAATGGAAGGCTATACCTACAGCATTGTTGATCAGCGGGGTATAACCGTTCTGGAAGGTGATTTAAAAGAAGATATTTTTAATCCTCAGCAGGTAGAATTAGACAAGGTTACCAATGGTATTTACTTCGTGATCATCAGCAGGGGGGGAAGAGCACTGGTGCACCGGAAAATTGCTGTGATGAACAGAAATTAAAAGGTGGACAGTTCGAGCGATAACTCGCGAAGTAATTCCCGACACGATTGCAGGAATTTGTTTACCATACTGTGATTATCAGCTTTTGTTTCAATCTGGATGGCTATGTTTTTCAATGAATGTGCGCCTAACAATGCTAGCGAGGGTTTCATCTGGTGTGCTATCCGGGCAACGGTTCTCCAGTTAGTTTCGTTCATGGCCTTTTCCATATCGGAAAGAAGAAGAGGAATAGACTGAACAAAAGTTTGCATCATTTCGCGGATAAACTCGTGGTTATCTCCGGATACTTTTCTCAGATGACCTAAATCGAATAGTTTTGCGCTGTGTTGATTTTCAAAAGTGGAAACAGGAGTAATCTTCAGATTCTTAAATAATTTCTGATGCAGGTCATCGGGGGTGAAGGGCTTGGCAATAAAATCGTTCATGCCGGCCTCAAGACATTTTTCAATATCTTTTTTTGTAGCGTTCGCAGTAAGTGCCACCACAGGAGTAGCGTTTGCCGGTGAAGGCATGGCGCGAATTGCTTTTGTTGCCTCATACCCGTCCATTACCGGCATTTGTACATCCATCAGCACGACATCATATACGGTACTCTTTAGTTTCTCCACTGCCACCAACCCGTTTTCGGCAATGTCGGTTGCACACTTCCAATTTTTTAAAATACTTTTAGCATAAAGCCTGTTAATGTCGTTATCCTCCACCAGCAATACGCGCAAATTTTGCCGGGAAATTTCTGCAAGGTTCTTAGGCTTTGGCTGCTTCGAAAGTTTGGTTGCTTTCCCAATGGTATATGGAATTGCTATTTTAAAGGTGGAACCAACATGTTCTTTGCTTTCCACTTCAATTTTTCCTTTTTGAAGGTCGATGAGTTGCCGGGCAATGGTAAGACCGAGTCCTGTGCCACCGTACCGTCTGGTCACACTTTCATCTGCCTGACTAAAGCTTTCAAAGATGGTGGTTAATTTTTCGGCCGGTATACCAACGCCTGTATCGCTTACTGCGATCTCAATCCAGCAGGTAGTTTTATTTTCTTTTTGAATAACGCACCGAACATGAATATTGCCGCTGTGTGTGAATTTTACTGCGTTTCCGATCAGGTTAATAAGAATCTGGTTCAACCGAACCGGATCGCCTATTAAAAAGCGATTCAATGATTCATCAATGGTATAATGAAGCGAAATTTTTTTTTCCTGTGCCTGATGAGAAAATGTAGAAATAAGAGAAGGGAGAAGGTCGGTGAGGTTAAAGGCAATTTTTTCGAATTTCAACTTCCCCGATTCGATGGCAGCCAGGTCGAGGATGTCATTAATGATCACCTTTAGGTTTTCAGCCGAGTGGCGGATGGCATTCAGGTAAGTTTCCTGCTCGTCCGGATTTTGTTTTTGATTCAGCAGACCGGCAATGCCCGCAATACCATTAATTGGTGTTCTGATTTCATGACTGATGTTGGCCAGGAATTGCTCTTTGGCTTTTTGTAGTCGCACCAATTCTTCAGCATCGCGCTTTCGCCCGGTTATATCCCTGCAATCCAGGATGATTCCGCGTAAGCCTTCTTTATGCTTCAGGTTGATGGCATTGAACTCAAGAAAGCGATACGTCTTGTCTTTGCACAGAAACTGAAACTCTACTTTCTCGGTGTAGGCCCGCTTCTGGCTTTTCCTGAAGCTGGATTTAAAGATTTCTAATGAATCGGGGAGGATATAATCGAAGAAGCTCTTACCAACCAGGCTTTTTTTCCGGTAGCCAAGTGTTTCGTGTACGGAAGCATTGTGATACAGGATTTTTCCATCGAAGTCGACCAGAAAAATGATGTCGGAACCATCTTCCACTACCGCCTCATAGAAACTGCCTTTCCTGATATAGGCTTCGAGTTGTTTCATATCCCGGCATCTTCCATTTCTTTCAGGTATCGGTACAAGGAAGATTTGCCGATGTCTAATCGTTTAGCCACTTCCAGCACATTGTTGTCGTACCTGTTTAAAAAGTGCCGGATAATCCGGTACATATACGATTGCATGGTCATTTCATGATGAAGAAATGCTTCCGATCGGATAGGGTTGTTAAAGGTGATGTCATGCTCTCTGATCTCATGCCCATCGGCCATCACTGCGGCCAGGTCAATAATTGATTTGAGTTCGCGAATGTTTCCGGGGAACGGATATTCCATTAACTTTTTCTGTGCGACTTCCTCCATTTTAAGTTTAGGAAGCTGGTTTTCCTTTGCGTACAGGTCAAGAAAATATTTAGCGATCAGTAGGATATCATTGCCTCGTTCCCGTAAAGGGGGGAGGTGAATCGGCAAACCCATTAATCGGTAGTATAAATCTTCACGGAAACGGCCGGCCTTTACTTCTTCCTGCAAATCGCGATGCGTGGCGGTAATCACGCGTACATCCAGTTTAATTACCTGGTTACTTCCGATGCGTGTTACTTCACGTTCCTGCAAAACCCGTAACAGCTTTGCCTGAAGGCCTGGGTTCATTTCGCCAATCTCGTCCAGAAAAATAGTTCCACCTTCCGCTTCCTCAAATTTTCCAATGCGCCTGGACAGGGCACCGGTAAATGCGCCCTTTTCATGACCAAATAACTCACTTTCAATTAACTCTGATGGAATGGCGGCAATGTTAACCGCAACAAAGGATTGATTTTTTTGTTTAGAATTATAGTGTATCGCTTTAGCTATCAATTCTTTACCGGTCCCTGTTTCACCTGTAATTGAAACAGAAATGGAACTTTTTACTGCCTTTTCTAGCAGGGTGAATACCCTTTTTAGCGCAGGGCTGTTTCCAATAATGCTCTTCTCAAATTCGTACTTCTGTGATATTTCCTTTTTCAGGTGATCGATTTCCCGTGTGAGGGAGGTGTTGTTATGGGCATTGTTGATTGAATTTAAGAGCCTTTCTTTTGTTTCCTGATCCTTGCTGATGTAGTCGTAGGCTCCAGCCTTTAAAAGTTCTACGGCCGTTCCTATCTTTTCCTGTGCCGAAAGAATAATAACATTAATACCGGGATCGTGCTTTTTAATCTGCTCCAACACCTTTTCACCCGGCATGTCGGGCAGCGAGTAATCTAAGGTGATAACCGATGGTTGTTTATGAAGGTTAGCCAGGCATTCTTTGCCCGTAGCAAAAAACTCAACATCGTAATCCGGATTCAGCCCTACTACATATTTTATAAACTTGGTGTAAGCCTGGTCATCCTCCACCACAAAAATTTTAATGGGGTTCTTATCGTACATGCTAAAACATTGGCAGCGATAAAAATACGTTAGTTTTTTTTATAGTTAAAAGTTTAAAAAGCAGGTTTATTTGACCATTTTTGATATACGTTTAGTGAAAGAAGGTATGGTTCCTGAATTAGACCGTCTGAATGCCAGTGAGGCTGAACTGATTTATAAAACTCCGCTGTTAGTTTGTATCCTGATTGCGGGTGCCGATGGCAAGATTGATAAAAAGGAAATCAAACAAGCCATCGATTTTGCCGAAAAGAAACACAGGCGTTCCTTGTCTTCTGTGTCTGTTTTATTCAGAGAAATATCCACCGACTTTGAGGATAAGCTAAAAAGTCTGATCCAAAGTTATCCTTATGAAGCAACCCAGCGAAACCCTTTGCTGGTTGAAGAGTTAACCTCCGTTAATCAAATCCTGAAACGAATTGATCCTTCCTTTGCACAGGAATATTATAAAACGCTGTTAAGCATAGCCGAAAGCATTGCCACCTCATCCGGAGGATTATTAGGGTATAATACAATCGGCTCGGAAGAAGCCAAGTATGTTAAGCTCAGCATGATTAAAGACCCCGCAGGCCGCTGATTCAGTAAACATGGGCGATCACTCTATTCTTGGCAGTTCAGTTGCCCCCTTCCGGATTGTGTTTTTAATGTGGCTGGCATTTTTCCTGGAATACGTGTATGGCTGGCCGTTAAGTAATTTTGGAATTCAACCCCGAACGATGGTTGGCCTTTTGGGTATTGTTGTAGCTCCGCTTGTTCACGGCAATCTTTCACATCTTCTGTCCAACACGTTTCCTTTATTATTTCTGGGCTCGGCTCTGTTTTTCTTTTACCCTGGTATTGCTGGCCGTGTTTTCTTTCGATCTTATTTCTGGACCAACACGTTAGTGTGGCTTTTTGCGTTTCGTCAGGGACCACACATAGGGGCAAGCGGGCTCGTGTACAGCCTGGCTTTCTTCCTGATCTTTTTCGGATTATTCCGAAGAGATTTTCTTTCTATGTTGATTTCTGTTCTTACTTTGCTTCTTTATGGCGGAGTATTTTATGGAGTACTGCCAACCGATCCCAGAATTTCGTGGGAGTCTCACTTTGCAGGGGCCATGGTTGGAATTACCTCAGCCGTTACGTTTAGTGCAAAACGAAAAGTTGATTGATGGACGCTGCGATTAAAAAAGTACTGGCCGATCTGAAAGCCCGAAAATTTAGTCCTGTCTATTTCCTGCAAGGAGAGGAGAGCTACTTCATTGATGTGATCGCTGACTACATTGAGAATAACGCTTTGGCCGAATCTGAAAAGGGATTTAACCAGGTAGTGGTGTATGGAAAAGATGCCGCCATGGCTACCATTTTAACCCATGCCCGCAGGTTTCCTATGATGTCGCAGTTTCAGGTGGTGATTGTAAAGGAGGCGCAGGAAATTCAGGATATCAATAAAGAAATGGGTGCCCGGTTGCTGTTGGATTATTTAAAACAACCTGTACCCAGTACTATTCTTGTTTTTTGCCACAAACATAAGTCGCTGGATAAACGAAGGGAATTGGGAAAAAGCATTGAAAAACTGGCTACCTCTATTACAGCTAAAAAGATATACGATAACCAGTTGCCTGATTTCGTTTTGGAATATACCCGTGAGAAGAAGATTACCATGGATGACCGGGCTGTACTGGCGCTGTGCGAGTCGGTTGGGAATGACTTAAGCCGGTTAACCAACGAAATAGATAAATTGATGATTTCTCTTCCAGCAGGGGAGGCGATTGCCGTGGAGCGGGTGATGGCCCAGGTTGGTATGAGCAAAGAGTACAACATTTTCGAATTGCAGAAAGCAATTCTGCAACGGAATTCGCTGATGGTTGCCAGGATTGTGAATTATTTCGAAAGCAACACCAAACGAAATCCCATGATTCCGGTGGTGGCATATTTGTATTCGTTTTTCAGTAAGTCCCTGGCGGCATCCCAAGCCGCAGGTAAAGGTGAAAAAGAACTGGCTATTGCATTGAAAGTGAGCCCTTATGCGGTTAAAGATTATAGTCTCGCTTTACGGCAATTTTCTATTGATAAGATTCTTCAGAATATTTCGTTGTTAAAAGAAGCAGACCTGAAACTGAAGGGAGTGAATAGCGGATCGGCTAGTGAAGGTCAGATCTTTCGAGAACTGGTGTACCGTCTGATGAACTGAAGTTGTACGCGACTGCAACTTTTTATTACCTTTGAGTCAATGGAAATAAAACCCAGGATAATTTTTTCAACTTACTTTTTGGTCTCATTCTTGCAATATTTTTCCAGATGGTTTGTTTCAGTTCAAGCCATGGTTGTAGTAATAAAAATCCGGTTAACGTGAGGGTTGTAGTTGTATTCACCATAGTCATTCTTTTCAGTGTTGCACTTCAGGGCCAGGATCAACTATCAGCAGGAAAGAAAGAACGGTTATATAAAAAAGGTACTGAGCTTGTCGGGCATTCAAATTTTGGTGCTGCACGTCATGTATTTTCTGAGTTTTTAAAACTGGCCGACAAAACCGATGCGCGCAGGGCTGATGCACAGTATTATATCGCAGCCTGTGCTTTAAGTCTTGGTCATTCCGATGGCGAAAAACTCATCGAAGAGTTTATTGCTTCCAACCCATCCAACCCCAGGAGTGCAACTGCTTATTACGATCTGGCTGAATTTTTCTATAACGAAAAGGATTACACCAGGGCGGCTGCCTATTTTAAGAAGGTAAATTTTTCAGGCTTAAGCTCAGGTCAGCAAACGGAGGGGCATTTTAAGTGGGGGTACAGTTTTTTCAACCTCAAAAAATTGGACGAAGCCCTCGATCAATTTAATCTCATGAAACTCCAAACCAGCCAGTATTCACCGGCTGCAAATTATTATGCCGGGTTTGTGGAGTACTCGAGAGGTAAATACGATGAGGCATTGCAGGATTTAAAACGAGCAGAAGGCAACAGCTCTTACGCAGCCGTAGTTCCTTCATTGATCGCCAGCGTGTATTATAAACAAAAGAAGTACGATGAGCTGATTCAGTATGCCGTTTCATTGCAACCTCGCTCTGCACAGGTTTCGAATTACGATGAAATATCCATGTTGGTGGCCGATGCATATTTCTTCAAGAAGGATTATAAAAGTGCAGTGGTGGCGTATGAGAATTTCCTCGAAAAAAATGGAGCGAAAGCAGAAAGTGCCCTCCTGTTCAGGGCTGGTTTTTCTTACTATTCATTATCGAAAGACGACAAGGCCATTGAATACCTGAAAACATCTGCAGCCAAACAAGATTCTACCAGTTATTACGCTTCTTATTACCTGGGTGTTTTATACCTGAAGAAGGGCAATAAGCAGTATGCGCTTAATTCGTTTGGTTATGCCCGAAATAATAAGCAAGATAAAAAGCTTGCCGAGGAGAGTGTATTTCAGTATGCCAAGATTTCGTATGACCTTGGCAATTCTGAACAAGCCATTACGGAGTTCGAAAAATTTCTGGTAGCCTACCCAAAGAGTGAACATTCGGTTGAAGTAAGAGAGTTACTGGCTCAGGCTCATGTCGATGGCAATAATTATAATAAAGCGCTTGAATATATCGAGTCAATTCCACAGCGCAGCCCTGCCATGCAGCAGGCATATCAAAAAGCCGCTTACCTTAAAGGGGCAGAGCTTTTTAATAAGGAAGAATATGCGGGTGCGGTAGACGCATTTGAAAAGTCGCTGGCGAGCCAATCTGATCCAAAGTTTACGGCCCTGGCAAGTTTCTGGTGTGCCGAAGCGTTTTCAGTAGGAAGAAGATATGAAGAGGCTGTTCCTTTGTACCAAAAAACTGTTTCGTTGGGTTCATCGGTTGATCCTGAGGTGCTGAACAGAACGCGGTACGGACTTGGTTATGCGCATTTCAATTTGCAGCAATACGAACAGGCACAGTTTAATTTTAAGGAGTTCGTGAATAAGGCATCGAAAGGGCAAACCTATTCAGATGGTGTGATTCGCCTGGCAGATTGTTACTATGTGAGCAAAAATTATACAGAGGCCATTACACAGTATAATCGCGCACGACAGCTCAACTCACCTGATGATGATTATATCATGTTTCAAACAGCAGTCATCAATGGTGTACTGAGAAAATACGCGGATGCCCGGCAACAGTTTACAACACTGATCTCAAGCTATCCTAAATCCCAGTATCGCGATGAGGCGATTTTTCAACGGGCACAATTTGAAATTGAGCAGGGTAACTACCAGGCTGCAGCTGACGGACTTTCGAAACTGATCAACGAAAACAGTAGTGCACGCTTCCTGCCGTATGCTTACATGCGCAGGGCGGCATCGTATTACAACCTGAAGCAATACGATAAAACCATCAGTGATTATCAGTCCTTACTAAAACAGTTTCCGACACACCCTGTTTCACAACAGGTGTTGCTGCCGTTGCAGGAAGCGCTTGGCATTGCAGGGCGGGGAGCCGAGTTTGAAGGCTACCTGGCTGCCTATAAGAAGGCTAACCCTGAGAACAAAGATCTTGAGGTGGTAGAATTTGAATCGGCTAAGAATTTGTATTTCGATCAGCAGTATGAGAAAGCGATAGCAGGGTTTGCTACTTTTCAGAGTGTATATCCCCAAAGTTCGAAAATGCAGGATGTAACCTATTACATGGCCGAGTCGCACTACCGGCTTCGGAATTTTGAAAAAGCGCTTCCGTTGTACCAGGAGTTAAGCAATGAACCAACTTCTGCCTGGGTGAGTAAAGCAGTGGCGCGTGTGGCTGAAATACAGTTTAAGCAGGGTAAGTTTGAGCAGGCTATTACCAGCTTCCACCGGGCAGAAAGGCTGGCGGTTAACAAAAAGGAAATCTATACGGCACTTTCCGGATTGATGGAATCATTTTACCTGTTGGCGCGGTATGATTCGGTGAACGCATATGCAAACCTCATCCTCCAGAAAGGAAATGTAAATGCCGGTGCGCAAAACAAGGCATCGTTGTATTTAGGAAAATCGGCAATGGCCCGTGGCGATTACGAAACCGCGAAGGATGAATTCCTCAATACCCTGAATTCGGCACGCGATGAATACGGTGCTGAGGCAAAATACAGAATCGGTGAAATTTTCTACCTGACGAAAGAGTACAAGCAAAGTTCTGAAACTCTGCTGGCCCTCACCGGTGAGTTTTCATCCTACGATGAATGGGTTGGTCAATCCTTTTTGCTGCTCGCAGATAATTATTTAGCCATGAACCAGATGTTCCATGCAAAAACAACGCTGCAATCACTGATCGATAATAATTTCCCGTTACAATCCATTCAGGATGCAGCAAAAGAAAAGCTCAGGCAGATTGCTGATGCGGAACTGAAAGAGAAACAAAAACAAGAAGCCGATACGCTGGGTAACCGATAATTAAGCATGAAAAAACTACTTATCTTATCGTTTATTTTTCTGACTGTGATCGGGCATGCGCAGGAGCAGGACAAGGAAAAGAATAAAGACTGGGAATCGGCTGGCGAGATTAAAGATGTTGAAATCGAAATCCGGAAAGACCGCCAGATAATTTTACCGCGAGCAAACCGGTTGTTTGAAAAAATTCCTCCTCGTCCGGTAGAGCCGGCAAAATCGGTTTTTGCATACGACTTCAGGGCCTTTCATTTCAACACACCGGAACTAAACCCTGTGCTTCGTCCGTTGAAACTAAAAGGAGAAGAACCATCCGAGACATACCGTGGATATGTGAGTGCCGGCTATGGAAACTATGCATCGCCTTACCTGGAGGCTTTCATCACCAGTAAGCAGGATAAAAAGAAACTGATTGGAGCACATGCGTTCTTTAATAAATCGGGAAAGGGTCCGGTAGATGGAAAGAACTCAGCAGGAGGTACTTCTGGGATTACCGCCTTTGCCCAAACCTTCAGTAAAGACCTTTCATTTAATGGTAATATGGGCTATCAAAATCGCTCTACACATTTTTATGGATACCCCGAAGGCACCGCTGTGATGCGGGATACCATCAAGCAGGCATACTCATTATTTAACCTGGGCCTTGCCCTGGCGAATGCGCGTAATACAGATTTCGCCTATCAGGTTGGCGGTGATTTTAGTCACCTGAACGATCAGTTTAAAGCCGCAGAAACTACCGTGGGTTTTAATTTCAAAGGTTCCTATAAAGTAGGGGATGATCAATCGGTTTTTATCGGTGGCGAGTATTTTGTCTTTAACCGGAAAGATGAAAATGTAGAAGCCAAAGCCCGTAATCTTTTTCAGGCGAATGGATACTATTCTTTTTTTCCTGTTGAAAAGCTGAAGCTTCAGGTGGGTGGCATCATCGCGTTGGAGAACGACACACTCGACTCCAAGAGTTTTCATTTTTACCCCGATGTGAAAGTCACCTATCCGATCAGTGACGCGGTCGACTTTGTGGGATCGCTTTCAGGAGGGATGGAGAAAGTATCGTTGCAAACATTATCAAATGAAAACCTGTGGTTGGCGCCTGCCGTTGCGTTGTCGCACACCAATAAAGTAATTGATTTGCAGGCGGGATTGCGCGCAAAAGCCGGAAGCAATTGGTTGTTGGGGGCGGGTATTTCGTTTGCCACATTGAAGAACCTGTATTTCTTTAAGAATGCGGAATCAGACACTTCGAAATTTATAGTTGAGTATGACAATGGTGCGGTGAAACGCTTTAACTTTTATGCCTCGCTGTTGTACACGTATGCCGACATCGCGCGGATATCATTGCAGGGAGATTATTTCGGATACAACACCGATGAACTTTCCGATGCCTGGCATAAACCCGGCTACCGTGTAACCCTGGGTGCCTCGTATAACCTCTTTAAGAAACTGGTGTTTACTATGGATGTGATTGCGCAGGGAAATACAAAAGCGTACGACCTGAAAGCCGAAGAAACAATTACCATTCCTGCCGCTTTTGATCTCAATTTTAGAACCGAGTATTTATTCTCCGATAAGTTCTCGGCATTTGTTGACCTGAATAATATCACGTCAAACAAGTACCAGGTGTTTTTGAACTACCCGGTGCGAGGGTTTCAGGCAACAGCCGGTTTGACCCTGAAGTTTTGATCGAAGCGGTAGGCGTTAGTCGCCTACGCAGAAGCGGTTTAATTTGTATGCCTCAAAAATTCGCTTAATTTTGTAGTAATACCAACTTTTTAACCTGCATGGCAAGAAAGAAAAAAGGAACTGAAGATGAGAACAACGAGAATCTTCAAAACAAAAGTGATTCCGATGATACCTTTGGTCTTCCGGATATTGAATATAAACCGCTGAACCGCGAAGAGGAGCAATCCACTCCTGTAGAAGAAGAACCACAAGCGGAAGCCAGCCAGCCTGAGCAGCAGCAATATGAATACGAACAAAAACCGGAAGAGCCTGTTGCTGACTATAATTATGATGATGAAGAAGAGGGTTCGCCAGCATGGCCTAAGGTAGTGGGTATTTTATTGGTGATTGCGTTAGCATTAGGGGCGGTTTGGTACTTTTGGTGGAATCCGCGCCAGCTTGAAAAGGAAAAATTAGCGAAAGAACTGGCTGCCAAAGAAGCCAGAGATAAGGCGGTTCAGGATAGTCTGGCTGTTATTGAACAAGCACGTTTAGCGGCAGAGAAGCACAGAGCCGATTCGTTAGCCAGCATTCCGAAAGAAGGAGCAATCGAAACACTAAGCGAGCGCACCATGCGTTACTATGTAATCATCGCCAGTGCCGTGGATGATGATTTGCTGATGGATTATGCCAAAAAATTAAGCGGTCAGGGTGTAAGCAGTAAAATTATTCCTCCGTTTGCCAAGTACAAACTGTTCCGTCTGGCAGTGGCTGATAGCGACACCTTTGCCTCAGCTCAGGAAGTGGCGGATGCCAAGAAAGCTGAATATGGCGATGCACTTTGGGTATTAAAATATTGATGGTTGTGTGGTCACCACACTGAAGGTTGTATGGAAAGTGTAGTGGATGAAAAGAAGAACAGGAGAATTGCAGCAAGCGGAACAATAGGATTGCACGCTGCACTGCTCGTGTTCTTTTTCTTTGTAGTGGGATGGCGAGCTCCTGATCCTCCGTTGGGCGAGTTAGGCTACGCGATTAACCTGGGTTTTTCCGATGAGGGAAGTGGCGATGTACAGCCCGACCAACCGGTGGGTGCAGAGGTGGCACAAACGACACCTGAGAAACAACCTGAAGAAACGCAACAGCCGGAGCAAACCGAACAGACATCAACATCCGAGCCGGAACCTGAAGAACAACTGGTTTCCAAGGATGAAACAGCTGTGCCGGTAAAAGAAGTAAAGAAGAAAGAAGAAACTGTGAAGCAGCCCGATCCGGTTAAAGAAAAAACGGATACTAAGGAAACGAATAAAGAACCGGTAAAGCCGGCAGCCGTGTACAATCCAAATGCAAAGAAGGGAACGGATACACAAGTGGGGAAACCCGGTGGCGAAGGCGATGACATCAACAAAACAGGCGACAAAGGACAGCCCGATGGCTCACCGGGCCCCGGTTTATACAAAGGAAAAGTTGGAGGTGGCGGTGGAACAGGGCCCGGCCTGAGTTTGGATGGCTGGCTGTGGGACGAAGTGCCTACCGTGAAACCACCCGGCAATGAATCAAGCGGTCGGATTGTATTTCAAATAAAAGTCAATGAAGATGGTGAAATCATCGACATCAAAACATTAGAGCGAAGCTTGAGCCTGGAAATGGAAAAACTATGCAGGCGGGAGATTGAAAAACTCACCTTCAGCAAAACCGGCACTAATGTTCCTTCTGTTTCAACCGGTAAAATCACGTTTGTTGTTCTTTCCAACTGACCAGGTGAAATCAAATTTGGAATTTGTTTTTTGAGATTTGAGATTTGCGTTTCGCGCATGTTCACCAACTACCCGCAAACCATTGATTATTTATATACAAACCTACCGTTGTTTCAACGGGTAGGGGTGGTAGCCTATAAGAAAGACCTGACCAACACCATTCAGTTATGTGAGGCAATTGGTAATCCGCATCAGAAATTTAAATCCATTCACGTAGCCGGCACCAACGGCAAGGGCAGTACCTCACACATGCTGGCTTCTGTGCTGCAATCAAGCGGTTACAGAACAGGATTGTACACATCGCCTCATCTGAAAGAATTTACCGAACGCATCAAGATCAACGGGCAGGAAATCGACCGTTCGTTTATTGTTGATTTTGTGAACCGGGTCAAACCATCTATAGAATTAATCCAACCGTCATTTTTTGAAATTACCGTGGCGATGGCGTTCGATTATTTCGCAAAGCAGAAAGTGGACGTTGCCGTGATTGAAGTTGGGCTGGGAGGCAGGTTAGACTCTACCAATGTCATTACCCCGGAAATATCGGTTATCACCAATATCAGCTACGACCATAAAGATTTGTTGGGCGATACGCTTGCGAAAATCGGTTATGAGAAGGCCGGCATCATCAAGGAAGGTGTTCCGGTAGTGATCAGCGAACGCCAACCGGAAGTGGAGCAGGTTTTCATTACAAAGGCACTCGAGACAAAGTCGCCTTTATATTTTGCGCAGGATAGGGTACAAGTGACGGATAACGCAAACAAACTTGATGTCCATATTGATAACAGTATTTATATCAGTCAGTTACAATTGCCACTGAAAGGAAACTATCAACTTAAGAATTTGCCTGGTGTGTTCATGGCCCTTCACCTGTTGAAACAAAAGGGCTACCGGATAACGAAAGAATCATTGATAGATGGTTTGGAAAAAACAGTTCAGCAAACCGGCTTAAAGGGACGTTGGCAACAGTTGGGTGAGCAGCCCCTAATAGTATGTGACACCGGTCATAACGTTGCCGGTATCGGGGAGGTAGTGAGGCAACTAGAAAGGCAGAAGTTTAACCGCCTGTTTGTCATATTAGGCATGGTGAGGGACAAAGAAATTGACGAGGTGCTGGGGTTGTTACCAAAACAGGCGCACTATTATTTTTGCCAGGCAACTATTCCCAGGGCAATGGATGCGCAAACGCTTAAGGAACGAGCCGACAAGCTTGGATTAAAAGGTTCCGTTATTCCGGATGTAAACGATGCGATAATTAAGGCAAAAAAACAAGCTGGGCCGGAGGATATGATTTTTATTGGAGGCAGCACCTATGTGGTGGCCGAAATTGATTTGTTGTGAAAAGAAAACTTGAACGGTTCAAGGAGATTGAAGGTCAATCTAACGTGATTGAGCCAACAAAAGAGCATTACCACTATGTGCGGGGCAAGTGGAATGAAGATATTTTTAATAACGAAAACCCGATCACGGTTGAACTGGCCTGCGGAAGAGGCGAGTATACGATCGGCCTGGCACGGTTGTTCCCCGAACGAAACTACATCGGTGTTGATATCAAAGGCGAGCGAATCTGGAAGGGCAGCACGCAGGCAACAGAGGAAGGACTTAATAATGTTGCCTTCCTTCGCACGATGATTTTACTGATCGAGAATTTTTTCTCCGAACATGAAATTGATGAGATTTGGATCACATTCCCCGATCCTCGTCCGCGCAAGCGGGATATTAAAAGACGGCTGACCAGCCCGCGTTTTCTGGCCATGTACAAGCGCTTGTTAAAACCGGGAGGTTACATCAGACTGAAAACAGACAATACCGGTTTGTATGAATATTCGCTTGAGGAGATGCAGAACCGGAACGACATTACTGACTTACGGTATACTGATGATGTTTATCACTCGGACCTGCGCTCTGAGTGTTTCGATATTAAAACACGATACGAACTCGCTTTTGCCTCGCAAGGCGAGAAAATAAAATACCTTCGTTTTAGATTTAAGGATTAGGAAATACTTAATCCTCAACTTCCAACTTCTCTAAGATATCAGCTAATTGATCATAGCTTTTAAGTCCAGGTTTTTCCTCACGGCTACCGAGCAAAGCAATTCCTTTTGTATGTTCATTGCTTAAAAGTGACTCAACCGTTGAAGTCTGATCCGCCTGTATCAGTATTCGAAAGCTTTTAGAGAGTTCATTAAGTGAGTCTTGCGGAGTTGAAGCTGGTAAAATAATATACGCAAGTTGATTCCAATAAGGAGCAAGGGCATCTTCGCGGGTGCTTAATTCCTCGTGTGTTGTTGCCAGGATGAAAGTAGAAGAGGGGGAGTGTATCTTCAGTAAGTCGGCAAGGGAAAGTTCTATAAAGTCAGGCAGGTAGTTTTGAATTATAGCCGGAAAGTCTTCTGCACGTTTAATTCCGTACGCTTCAGCCACGATCGATGGGCCTGAGAACCACCCCCTGATTTCTTTAAACAGCTCCGGGCTAACATAATGCTCTTGCCCGGCTACTACCTGAAAGCCCAACATATCTACATTCATACCCGAACAATACCGGGCATCACTCAGATTAGAAATTTGACCAACTTTTACCAGTGTTCTTAGTGCCATACAGGATTTTACGGAAAGAATTACCTTTGAGGTTACTCCCGATCGTTTTCGGGATAAACGTGAGCGCGGATTTACCAAAAACAGTCGATAATTGAAAAAAATTATAAAGTATTTATTGCCGGGGCTGATATTTTTCTGGAGTTGTGGTGACGAGGAAGTCTCACGACCATCTGATCTCGAGTATTTCCCGCTGCGCACAGGATTTTATCAGATTTATGAGGTGGAGGAAAATATCTATTCTGAATTAACCCCCCCGGTGTCGAATATCTATGAACTAAAATCGGAAGTTGTTGATTCGTTCCCGAATCTGGAAGGTGGCATTACGTATGTTATCCACAGGAGCAAGAGAAATTCAGAGAACGATTCGTGGGAGTTTATCGAAACATGGTCGGCACGGGTAACTGCATCCGAAGCGGTGTCTGTGGAAGGTAACATTTCTTTTGTGAGTATCGGTTTTCCTGCAGTGGAGAATAAGTCATGGAACAGCAATGCACTCAATTTGCTTGAAGCTGATACCTATGTGATCACCAGTTCGGGCAAGCATTACCAGCTCGAAACTAACGTAGAATTTAATGACGCCATCGTTGTAAGCCAGGAGGAAGAGGTAAACGAATTGATTAAGGACGAACGTGAGGAAGTATATGCCCGTCATGTTGGGTTGATCTATAAAAAAAGTGTTGTGCTTAATTATTGCGATGAAGTTCCTTGTTTTGGCCAGGAGATCATCAAAGACGGTGTTGAATATTGGCAGGTATTAAAAGAATATGGGCAGAATTAGTTTGGTTGCGTTGTTGGTTTCTGTATCGGGAGAGTTGTTTTCCCAGATAAACCGTTACATGGTTTTTTTTACCGATAAAACCGGAACACCTTTTAGCATCTCTGTACCGGAAAACTTTTTAAGCGAACGGGCGATTCAACGGAGAGCCAATCAGGAGATTGTTGTAATTGAGCAAGACCTTCCTGTGGTTCCGGGTTATGTCGATCAGGTAGCGAATACAGGTGCAACTGTTTTGTATAAAACCAAATGGATGAACGGAGTACTGATAGAAGCAACCGATGAACAACTGACCACCGTATCAGGACTTTCATGTGTGACTTCAACAGAATATGTTGCGCCTGGCGGAAGGCCGGCCAGCGGCCGGATGAAATCATCGGCTAAATTTAAAGACACTTCCGGTGTGGCAACAGCGACCGATGTACAGCTTTCGATGTTGGGTATTGACAATTTTCATGCAGCAGGTTTTCATGGAGAAGGAATGTTGATAGCAGTAATGGATGCAGGCTTTCCTTCCGTAAATATTACCCAGCCCTTTCAGCACCTTTTTACCGATTCACGTTTTGATGCGTCAACTTCTTACAATTTTGTTTCAGGAAGTTCAAATGTATTTACACGCAACAGTCACGGAACTAATGTATTATCGATTATAGGCGCGCACGATGCCGGTACGTATACTGGTGGCGCCTACAAGGCAACATTTATCGCGTTCATTACCGAAGATATCGATACCGAATACAGAGTGGAAGAGTATAATTGGTTGTTTGCGGCAGAGCGTGCCGATAGTGCAGGGGCAGATGTGATCAATACATCGTTGGGGTACAATACATTCGATGATAGTAACATGAACTATACCCAGTCGGATATGGACGGAGAAACTGCTGCCATTACCAGGGCTGCAACCATCGCATCGTCTAAAGGAATGGTCGTTGTGATCAGTGCAGGTAATGAAGGTTCCAAGCCTTGGGGAATCATAACCACCCCGGCCGACAGCGAGCATGTGCTAGCGGTTGGTTCGGTCAATTCATCAGGGATCTTGGCCTCTTCAAGTTCAGTCGGGCCAACGGCCGATGGCCGGGTTAAACCCGATGTGGCAGCTATGGGGGTGGGTACAAGTGTGATTAACACAAGCGGTACAGTTGTTACAGGAGGTGGTACTTCATTTGCGGCTCCGTTGATTGCCTCCCTTGCCGCCATCGTTTGGCAGCAACACCCAACGTTAACTGCAGCGGAGGTTCGTGATTCGATTCGTATCCATGGCAGTCAGTTCCTTGACCCCGATAATTTTCTTGGGTTTGGAATTCCATATTTTGGTGTGATTACCGCAGTTGATCCAACACTGGAAAAGAATACTGTTGCAATCTATCCAAATCCATCCAACGATTGGATTAGGATAGAATTTGATGAGGATTTTCAACAAAGTGGCAGCGTTTCATTTGACATAGTCGATTCGAAAGGAGCCAGTGGTTCCATAACGTGGCAAGCAGAAAATGATCGAACCTATTTCATTCGTCTATCCGATATCGCTCCCGGATTATATGTATTGCGGTGCTGGCGAGGCAAACAACTCTCGGTGCACAAAGTTTTGAAGGTAAAGTAGGCTTGATCATAGAGTCTCGTTGCGCAAAAATCCTGAAAAGGGTAGATTTGCCTTTTAACCTGACTCATGAAAAGCCCCATTCTTGCCCCCTCTATCCTTGCTTCTGATTTCGCCAACCTCGAGCGTGAAGTAACCATGCTCAACAACAGCCAGGCCGACTGGCTTCACATCGATATCATGGATGGTGTATTTGTTCCCAATATTTCGATGGGCTTGCCCGTGGTGGAAGCCATTAAACGTCATGCCCGGAAACCGATGGACGTTCACCTGATGATTGTTGAGCCGGAACGGTATGTAGAAGCTTTTCGTAAAGCAGGGGCAGAGGTGATTTCTGTTCATATTGAAGCGTGCAATCACCTTCATCGGAATATTCAACAGATCAAATCGTTGGGATGTAAAGCCGGGGTAGCGGTAAATCCGCATACATCCATTTCACAGCTTGAAAACATCATTCAGGATATTGATTTGGTTTGTTTGATGTCGGTAAACCCTGGATTTGGAGGGCAAAAATTCATCGAGCACACCTATCAAAAAGTAAAGACACTGAGGAACTTGATCAATCAAACAGGATCGAAAGCTTTAATTGAGATTGACGGAGGTGTAAACCTTCAGAACGCAAAACCGTTAATGGATGCCGGAGCCGATGTACTGGTGGCAGGCAATTTTGTTTTTAGTGCATCTGATCCAACCGCAGTGATTGCCCAGTTAAAAGGGCTGTGATGGTGGATTACAAACCCTCAATCATTTGTTTTGATGTTCTGCAAATACCGTGGGTCAATCAGCAAAGGGTTTAACTTCATTAAAGCGGCAAGATTTTTGATTTTTGTAGTTAAACAAATAGCCCTATGAACCCTCGTTTTTCCCTGATTTTCCTCCTGTTATTATTTTCCTGTGCCCGATCGGTAACCCGCATTGACCCCGGTACTGAAATTGACTTAAGTGGCCGGTGGAACGATACCGATTCACGTAAAGTAGCCGACCAAATGATTCACGACCTGTTTGAATCAGACAGCTTCAAGAAATATGCCGATGGGTTAGGGCATAAGCCTGTTGTGGTGGTGGGCATGATTAAAAACAAAACCAGCGAGCATATCGATGCCGGTAATTTTGTAAAGAAGTTTGAGATGGTCATCCATAACTCAGGCATTGCTGAATTGGTAGAATCAGATGAGTTTCGCGACAAACTCAGACAGGAGCGGGCCGAACAACAGGACTTTGCCGACCCTGCAACCGTGGCGCGTTGGGGCAAAGAAACAGGAGCAAACGTGATGCTTTTTGGTGAAATGAATTCTGAAACGGATACCTATAACAACAAGCGTGTAGTCAACTATATTACAACCCTTTTCCTGACCGATGTTGAAACCAATAAGCGTATTTGGTACGGCCAAAATGAAATTAAGAAGTTTGTAAAAAATTAATCAGGCTGCATGCTGAAAAAGATTCTGATCATCGGGCCTGCGATGGTGCTGCTTTCAGCCTGTGCTTCGTATTACGAAGTAAGCTATGACTTCAACCGTGAGTTTGAGCAAGGTAACCTCGACCGGGCGTTAGAGGAACTCTCCAGTGACAAAAAATTCTTGAAGTCAAATACTAAATTTCTCTATTACCTGAATAAAGGCTTGTTACTTTCGATGAAAGGCAGCTATGAAGAGAGCAACAAGTTTTTTGAAAAGGCCTACCTGTTTGGTGAAGACTACAAGGTGAATTACGCAGCTGAAATTGCATCCTATTTCACTAACCCCATGATAACGGTGTACCGTGGGGAAGATCATGAGCATCTGCTTCCATTGTATTATAAGGCAATTAATTTTTTGAAAATGTCGCGTTATGAAGAGGCCCTTGTCGAGTGCAGACGCCTGAATATCCGACTACAACAGTTATCCGATAAATATAAATCACCCAACAGGTTTCAGCGCGATGCCTTTATCCACAACCTGATGGGCATCATCTACCAGGCGAACAACGATTGGAATAATGCCTTTATCGCCTACAGAAACGCATACGAGATTTATCAGGAAGATTACGCCCCTTTATTTGGCCTGTATGCACCTGAACAATTAAAGAAAGATTTGTTGATAAGCGCCTGGAATACAGGCTTTAAAAGTGAGTTTGATGAATATAAAAACACCTTCAACTGGCCCAACTTTCAGGTTACCCATCCACAGGCTGACCTGGTCTTTTTCTGGCACAATGGATTGGTTCCCGTAAAGGATGAATGGAGCATTAATATTGTGATTAACCATGCACAGGGAAATGTTTTTGTTTTTAACACCGAACACATGCCTGTTACCTTTCCTTTTGATGTTGACAATGCTGATGACAGGCTTGACCTGACAGACCTTGAAATGTTCAGAATGGCAATTCCGCGTTATGTCGAACGCCCTGTTTATTTTACCTCGGCCACGCTTGCCATGGGTGATTCAGTTTATTCGCTTGAACTGGCAGAAGACATAAATAAGATAGCGTTTAAAAGTCTGCAAGAGCGAATGACTCTCGAATTCAGCAAGAGTTTATTGCGGGCAGCGTTAAAAAAGGCAGCCGAGAAGAGCGCCAGAAAAGATGATAAAAGAGTTGGAGCTATTGTTGGTATGATCAACGCCATGACCGAAAAGGCTGATACGCGCAACTGGCAAACACTACCGCATAGTATTTTATATGCCCGCCTTCCATTGAAGGAGGGAAAAAATGTAGTCAGGTTTTCACAACAAACCCCTGAAGGCAGCCAGGATCAACGTGAATTTACCTATGAGGTAAAGAGAAACCAGACACTTGTTCACACCTTTACCTCACTTGAGTCGCGCCCGGCACGTTATTGATTACCTGGGTACAATACCACTGAAATTTCTTAATTTTAAGGCTGGCCTGTAGGGGCGGGGATGTAAACCAATACTGAGAAGTTATTTCTGATCGTTAACTAAAAAAAAAGTCACCTGAACCGAATTCTCCTCATATTGATTGTTTGTATCTGTGTTACGGGGTTGCACGAGGTAAGCGCTCAGGATAAAGAAGCGAGCATTCCGCTTGATCATTTTTATGTCGATCGCAAAGGCCCCGGTATTTTCAGGAAACTCCTCAGCAAACTTACGTTTGGAGTGAGCACGGGGTATGGTGCTACAACCTTTAAGCATTCGCTTGATGGATTCAGTTTATATCAGCCTGCAACCGGATCGCCTGTTTTATTTGATCCTGCCCAACCCACCATCGGACTTACCAATTGGTTTAACCGGATTGATTCAACCACCATTGCTATGGTTCCCACCGATTTTGCCGTTAACTCCGATACCACCAAAATCGGCTTTAAGAGCAAGTCATTCAATATTCCGCTGAAAGCTACCGTTCATGTGGAGTTCCTCCAACGCTACAGGGTAGGATTTGGTTATTCGTTTGGTTTTACAAAAGTGGCTGATTTCAAACCCACCGCGTATGAAAAGGATATCCGTAGTTTTTCGCCCGCTGTTTCCAGTTTCTTCCTGAAAAAATACTTCCTGATAC
>JBAQPU010000034.1:0-170044 GCA_049306095.1 Cyclobacteriaceae bacterium | reverse complement strand
GTGCGTTAGGTGTATACCCTTCAATTTTATCGCGGTTTACCCATTTATAGTTGGTATTGTTAGTAAGTTCTCTTCGCTCGGCCCACGAAAAGTTGGTTTCAACTGTGTACTTCCTATTGATTCGATTTCGATAGAGTACATCTATATAGTCGCGCTCATAAATTTTCATCAGGTTTTCTTCCAGGAAGAGCGTCATAAATGTATTCACAACAGGAAGAATAGGTTCATCATGATTGTACTGATTGATGTATCTTCCTCCTTCTACCTCCAACCGGTATTTGCGGTTGCGCATAGTGAAATTCAAATTTCCGGATGGCTCCTGAGGCGAAAAGGCATACCGGAAAGTCGGGCTGATATTGATGCGGGTACGGTTGGTGTCTTGTACGTTGATTCCGTAATTCAATTTATAGATGAGGTAAAAACCTTCTACTGTATTAAACCAAACTTGTGGAAACTTAATTTGCAGGTTGGAATGTTTGGATACCTTATAGGTGTCGCCAATAATAATATCCCAGGGCTGAAATCCCTTCTTGTTATTCTTAGCGCGCTTAATAGTATCGCCTTCTTCTTTCTTGCGTTCTTCCACCGCCAGGCTATCCATTTTTTTGTAACCCATAACTTCTTCCTCACTCAAGGGGACGGGCCGTGTCTGAGCCCAATAAACCGAATCACTTTTATACGCCCCGCTATCAATCTTATACGTTGTTTCCGAAATAACTTCCGGTTCTTTTTGTTGCTTGAATTCTTCCTTCTCCATCTCCTTCATCACTTGCTTCAATTCTTTCCGGGTAATTTCCTTTCCGGATGCCAACCGTTCCTGAAGGTCTTGCTCCACTTTATTGCTGTTCTTCTTTTCAATAGCTTTTGCCTCTTTCTTTTCAATTTTTTCATCAATTACTTCCATCTGCGGAACCACCAGTTTAGGATTCAGCTTGATTTTGTAGTTGCTCAGCGTAGCCAGGTAGTCGTACACAAACTCGAATCCAAAAAACCTTCCTTCAATTTTAAATTGATTAGAAACCGGAAGCCATGCTTTTTCTTCAATGGGCGCATACACCTGCTTAACATTGATTTTTACGCCCAGTTTAATGGTGTTTAAATCCAGACTGTGGATGCTCCACCAATCTTCTACAATGAAAATTCTTCCTTCCACCACATTGTCGCCCCGTAGGCGTGGAGTCACTTTTATTTCACTCACCTGATACTCCCGATCGGGGAACGTACCCAGGTATTCAAATTTATAGTAGCCAAATGCAGACGGAGAAAGGGGCGAAACCGTTTCAGCAATAATGGGTTCGTAAAAACTTCCGTTGATAAAGCCAGTGGGTGACGTGTTATTATCTTTTCCATCTGTTCGAATGGAGATCACCTTTTCTTCAAATTTATTCGGGCGGGTATAATTAATTTCGCTTACCGATTCCGACACAAAAGCCTGGTTCTTTTTTATACCTTCTTTTTCGATCATTTTTTTTGCCATCCACGGGTAGTCCACCAGTTTTCCTGTACCCTTCATGTACACCCTGGCCGAATAACTGTCAAGCTGCTGGGTGTGATACTTAGCTTTTGCTATGGCCTTTCGCATGATGGTATACGCTGGATCTTCATTATTGGAATTGATGATGGCACTGCGTAAAACAATTGCCTGGTTTTTTAAAACAATGGTGAGATCAACAAACCCTTGCGGTACGGTAATTTTTTTCTCTTGTGTTTCATATCCTAAAAACTGAAACACCATGTCATAGGTACCCGGGTTACAGAAAATTTCAAATTGTCCCTGGGCATTGGTTGTTGTACCGGTGCCCAGTTGTTTTACGAAAATAGTGGCAAATGGAAGAGGCTTCCCTTCATCTGATTGAATCAACCCGCGTACTCCCTGAGCCAGAACAGTGGATGTAACCAATAAGCAAGTCAGAAAAAACAGAAACCGATGTAGCATCATGCTGATCCGTTCGGGGTTGGGTCTTTAAAATTTATTACACAGATGCGCTCAGAATCGGAATCGTTGCTTTACCGGTAAAATTTTTTATCACGAATCATTGCCTCTACCACATCCGGAACAAGATAACGAACGGATTGATTTTTTTTGATACAGTTTCGGATAAAGGTAGCGGAAATGTCCATCAGGGGCGCATCGACCATTTTAACGTTGGGGTGATGTTTAAGTTCTGAATTTGTTACACCGGTCGCGCCAGTCAGGCGGGGATAAACATAGAGACCATAATCCTCCACAATACGATCATAGTTTTTCCATCGCGTAAAACTTTCCAGGTTATCTTCTCCAATAATTACTTTAAATTGTTTTTGAGGATGTTTTTCTGTAAGGTGAACCAGCGTATGGATCGTGTAATTTGGCTTGGGCAAATGGAACTCCACATCTGACACTTCCAGCTTATGGTTTTCATAAACGGCAGCCCGTACCATATCATACCGGTCAAAATCGTGCAGCAACCCTTTGCTTGGCTTAAGAGGGTTTTGAGGCGTAACCACAAACCAAACCTTTTTTAAATCGGTCGTTTCCGCCATGATGTTGGCAATGATCATGTGCCCCATGTGAATGGGGTTAAACGAACCGAAGAAGAGGCCTATTTTCATAGTAATCTGTATTGAGTACTTAGTCCTGAGTATTGAATATCGAAGAGACAGCTTTTACTCAAGACTCAATGCTAATGACTCTTGAAGTCATCATAAAGTCGTTGCGCTTCGGCTAGCGACTGATTCAAATCTTCGTTGATCAGCACCACATCAAACTCATCCTGAAAAGTCATTTCAAATTTTGCTTTAAACAACCTTCTCGACAAGCTGTCCTGCGATTCTGTTCCGCGACCACGTAAGCGCTGTTCCAGTATTTCCATGCTGGGGACTTTCACAAAAATAGCAAGGGCCTTTTTACCAAAATATTTTTTCAGGTTTAAACCACCCTTTACATCCACATCAAAAATTACATTTTTTCCTCCGTCCCAAATACGCTGGATTTCTGCTTTCAGTGTGCCATAATAATTTCCTTCATACACTTCCTCCCACTCAATAAACTCATCGTGCATAATTTTCTCTTTGAATTCAGCAGGGGTTAAAAAGTGGTAGTCTTTTCCGTCTTCTTCTGTGCGGCCGCGTTTATCGCGGGTAGAGGCAGAAATTGAAAACCCCAGGTCGGGATTGTTCCTTAATAAATGTTTAACAATAGTTGTTTTTCCTGAACCGGATGGCGCACAGAAAATAATTGCTTTACCCGCCATCAGGATGGAGTATTTGAACTGATTTGACTTTTAATGCGCTCAATCAATTCAGGCGGTGCGCATTGGCCGCAGCATTTTGTTTTCAGTAATTCTTTAATCACCATTTCAAGGTTATACTCTTTGTAACATGGCATGCATCCTTCCATGTGATCTTTGAATTGCGCCTGCTGTTCGGGTGTGGCATCGCCATCCAGTATGGCCTGCAGCATTTCCATGCAGGACGGTTCTTTGCCAGCGGGAGGAGGTTGGTGGCTCATAACTATGAATTTTTGTAACCCATTTTTCTTGCGTATTCAGAGAGTTTTTCTTTCAATAAATTCCGTGCACGATGAAGGCGGCTTCGCACCGTACCAATTGGTATATCGAGAATCTTGGCCATCTCATCATACTTAAAGCCTTCCAGGTCGCATAAAATAATAACCGTTCTGAAATCAACATCCAACGCATTCAGCGCATTGGAAATTTCATCGCCCATCATATCGCGCAAAGCCTCCACCCGTAAATCAGGAGTAATCTGGCGATCTACATCTTCCGAGTTATAATAGGTTTCAACATCCTGATAATCGACTTTTGCCGGCTCTTTCTTTTTCTTCCGGTAGTCGTTAATGAAACTGTTCTTCAAAATTCGAAACAGCCATGCCTTGGCATTAGTTCCTTGCTGAAAGGAATCAATGAAACGATAGGCTTTTAAATAGGTGTCCTGAACAAGGTCTTTGGTGTCATCTTCATCGAATGTAAGACGAAAGGCAAAGTTGTACATGGAGTTGATATGAGGCATAAACTCCTGATCGAAGATTTCAGTCTTCTTATTTTCGGTATAATGTTGACGCGGAGCGTCTTGTACTTCTTCGTCTGTCACTAAAAGCAAAAGTAATTATAGAAACGGAACTATACCGCTTAAAAAGTTATTTATTGAGGGCTTCCTGATAAATATCGCGAAGATTTTCGTGCATGCGCTTCATGGTGAACTGATTTTCAACTTTCGTTCTTCCCGCTTTGCCCATTGCGTCTCGCAATTCTTTATGATGATATAGACGAACCATCTGCTTCGAAAGTGAATCGGTATCGCGTTCGTTTACCAATATTCCACTCACTTCGTTTTCTACTGCCAGGGGTATGCCCGCATGCCATGTTGAAAGAACCGGCTTGCCCATGGCCATGGCCTCGAGTAAACCAACGGGCAACCCTTCGGTCTCTCCGTTGCTGGCCACGCGACTGTTCAATACAAACAAATCGCATTGTTGCATCAATTCTTTTACACCACGGGACGATTTCCATCCGTGGAAAACTACCTTTGTTGTTAAGCCCAATTCTTTTACCAGCGCCTGACATTCATTTTCTTCTTTGCCTCCACCCACAATGTGCAGTGTCATTTCGCCTGTTTCTCTTATCGCTTTAGCAAACGCGCGGATCAAATCAGGCACTCCTTTTTTCTCTACCAACCTGCCAACGTGTAGAATGCTAAATGAATTTCCTTGTTGATTAGAAGATTTGTCACTTGAAAACTGTTCCATGTCAATCCCATAAGGAACCCAGCGAACTTTCTTCTTAGTGCTTTCATTCAACGGCAACGCATCGGCCATACCTGTGTTGCACACAACAATAGCAGAGGCATATTCAAACACTTCTTTTAATCCTTCCCGGTACGAACGACTGGCAAGTTTTCGCGAGGCATCAAACCCGTGAAAGGAAACAACCATGGGAATATTCAATTCCTTCGCCAATGGAAAAATGTGTATACCGTTGCCTCCAAACTGCGCATGCAGCACATCAAATTGCTGACCTTGCAGCAACCGTTTAATTTTGGCAATGGATTGATCGCCATAGTAACGATTGGCACCAACCCACTTTGATATTTTGGAGCCAAGCCATGGTATTGCAGAGATGAGATCACGGATGAGGGGGCGCCTGAATTGAAACCTGGTAAAATCACCTGCCGGCATTTCTGCCGATCGGTAATATCGGCCAGCCAATAAAAAAGGATGTATGTGTGGATTGACCGCTTGCCGGTAAATAAATGTTTCAGTCTTCCTGAAAAAATAGCTGTGGTAAAATAAAACGCGGGGTTTTGCGGGGTCTGACACGGTAATTTTTTTATCGTAAGATAATCAATGTTTTGTGTCAGAGAATAACCTTTGTTTTTTACAAAGAAAAGCCGCGCCACCGCTTTGCGGTTGCGCGGCTGAACAAACCAGGCAATGCTTATCGTTTAGCCACAACTCCGTTAAACGACTTAACCATATTAATAAACTCAATCCTATACCCTTCTTTATCTTCACCTTTTGCACCCTGCGCCATCTGTACCACCTGATCGTACGAGAAATTTTTGATGTATTCCGATTCTCTTAGCAACATACCGAAGGCTGCTACAGAAGCTGACCACCGGAAATCGGCTGAGGTTTTAGACAGCGGAATTTGATTATCTACCAACGGATGAACAATTAGCTTGCTTACGTCTTCATCCGGTTTCTTATAGCGAAACTTCACCGTCATCAATTCTTTAGATTTAGATGCAGCAGGATCAATTTTTATGTTTTGATATTTTAACTCATCAATTTTTAAAAATTCACTCTCCACACCTACCGGTATAATTTCGTACAGCGCAGTTACCGTATGGCCGGAACCTAATTCACCTGCATCTTTTTTATCATCATTAAAATCTTCACTTTTTAACATCCGGTTCTCATAACCAATCAGTCGATAAGCTTTTACCTTTGAGGGGTTAAACTCGATTTGAAGCTTTACATCTTTCGCGATGGTAAATAAGGTTCCGCCAAATTCATTCACTAACACTTTCCTGGCTTCGGTGATATTATCGATATAGGCATAGTTTCCATTTCCTTTATCGGCAATGGTTTCCATCTTTGAATCTTTATAGTTGCCCATTCCATAACCAAGCACGGTCATGAACACACCATCTTTCCGCTTTTCTTCCACTAACCTTTCCATCTCGGCATTGCTGGATACCCCTACATTGAAGTCGCCATCGGTAGCCAGTATTACCCGATTGTTTCCGCTTGCTTTGTAATGTTCTTTCGCAACAGCGTAAGCCAACCGGATTCCGGCACCACCCGCTGTTGACCCACCGGCTTCCAGGTTATCAATAGCCTCCAGTATCTTTTTCTTTTCAGCTCCTGAGGTAGGCTCCAACACAAGTCCTGCAGCGCCTGCATACACAACAATAGCCACATGGTCCTGCTCGCGAAGTTCATTCACCAGCATTTTAAAAGATGATTTAAGCAACGGTAACTTATTAGGTTCATCCATTGAACCTGATACATCAATTAAGAACACAAGATTGGATGGAGGCAGACTTTGTGTAGGTATTTTCTTACCCTGCAATCCTATATGTACCAATTTGTGCTGCGCATTCCATGGCGCAGTAGAAATTTCGGTGATGATGTTGAAGGGATGTTCGTTGTTCGGTTGCGCATAGTCGTAATCGAAATAGTTTATCATTTCTTCAATCCGAACGGCATCTTTTGGTGGACGCTGGCCATTATTGATAAACCTGCGCATGTTGCTGTACGAAGCCGCATCTACATCAATGGAGAAAGTAGACAAGGGATTGCGCAGGGCATCGTGAAAAATATTCTCGCTGATGGCATCGTATTCCTCAGTATTATACTGTGGTTGTTGATACATATCATGCGCAGCAATGGAAGGCAATGGCGCATATTCTGCTTCATATTTTGCGCCCATAGCAGCTTTATCTTTCTTTGCCCTGTGCTTGCTGTATCCTGCAACCACAACTTCCTGTAAATCCTGATGATCATGCGAGAGTGAGACATTAATCACGTTTGACGTTCCTATTTTCACCTCTTTAGGGACTAATCCAATGAATGAGAACACAAGCGTTCCACCGGAAGGTGGTACTTGAATGGAATATTTTCCATGGGAGTCAGTGGAAGTACCTTTACCTGTTCCCTTTAGTAGTACATTCACACCCGGAAGCGAACTTCCATCTTCAGCAGAAGTAACGGTTCCGATGATTGTTTTGGTTTCATGAATGGAGAATCCCCACAGGAAAAATACCATTGTCGCGAGCATCCAAACTTTCGTTTTCATATCATATTTGGTTGAGTTTGGCGATGAGATGCAAGTTTAAGTGGTATTCCATAAGAACTTTTGACTATTTTTCGTTGATCGTTGTTCGCTGATCGCTGTTTGGTGTTTTACACCTGCCGTATGAATTTGACAAACAACGAATAACAAAAACGAACAACGATTGGGTGTGCTTTCCACCAAACATCATAGCGAACTAACCGACCAGGAACTTCTTGCCCTTTACAAGCAGTCGGAAGAAGTAAATTGGGTTGGCATATTGTATAGCCGCTATACTTCCCTTGTTTATGGCGTTTGTTTGAAATACTTGAAAGATCGTGAAGAAGCAAAAGATGCGGTGATGCAATTATTTGAAAAACTGACTTCGACTCTAAAAACACATGAGGTGGAGTTTTTTAAAAGCTGGCTGTACGTAACAGCGCGAAATCATTGCCTGATGCAATTGCGGTCGAAAAAGGGCAAATACACCGAAGAAATCTCACCGATTCTTATGGAAACATCGGCCGAAACGCATCTCGAAGAACAGGACGAACTGGAGTTAAATCTTGGTAAATTAGAGAACTGCATTGAAAAGCTGGCGCATGAACAAAAGGTCTGCGTAAGAATGTTTTTCTTGCAGCAGAAGTGTTATAAAGATATTACCGTTTTAACCGGCTTCGACCTGAAAAAAGTAAAAAGCTTTATCCAAAACGGCAAACGAAATTTAAAGATTTGCTTGGAGCAACCATGAACGACTACAGTCGCGATATTGAAAAATACTTAAAGGGTGAACTCACGCCTGCCGAGCGAAATGCACTTGAAAGGAAAGCATTGCATGATCCGTTCCTGGCCGATGCGCTTGAGGGCGCAGAGGGCGTCAAGCCGACTGAATTCGTCAACGATTTGGAAGAACTCAAAACAAAAATTGGAAGTGCTAAAGCAACGCGAACCTGGCAGCTGCCCATGCGAATCGCGGCTGGTATAGCAATCCTTGCTGTGTCTTCCTGGCTTGTTTGGAGGGTTTTGGATTCAGAACTACAACCTCCTCAACTTGCGTTAGAAAAGAATGAACCTACTCCGGCCCTCACTACACCCACTGATTCAATTGTATTGGGTGAGGCTGCTTCAGAACAACCAGAAACAAAACCCGCTTTAACACCACCCCCAGTTGAACGCGATGTTGCTTCAGTATCTTCGGGCCGGGCCAAAGCCGCAACCAAGGCACCAGAAACCGTAGCTGAATTAAAAAATGAACCCGCACCTGTAATAGCAGAAAACACTGCAGGCGAAGCGGAAGCAGGTAAATCAAAGGCAGAAGAAATAAAAATCACCGAATCAGTAGCTGCTGCCGAAGCCATTGGTAAGGAAGCTGAAGCATCACGAGCCATGACTGATGATGTGCAGAAAGACAAACTTGCTAAAACTGAGACTCGCAAAAAAGCGGTTACTGCTGCACCTGCTGCGGCTGAAAAACGTGACGCTGGTGTCCTCTCTCATGTCTTCCGTGGCCGCGTAACATCGGCAGAGGATGGTTTACCGCTGCCTGGTGTAAATGTGACAATCAAAAACAGTCAGACTGGTACGGCAACCGATGGTGATGGTAACTATCAAATTGCTACCGAACAACAAAACCCCACGCTCGTCTATTCTTTTATCGGATTAAACAGCAAAGAAGTGAAAGCAGAGAAACAGGAGGTTAATGTTCAACTGACTGCCGACAATACTCAGCTTAGTGAGGTTGTTGTGGTTGGATATGGTGCTGAAAAAGGAGAATCCCTTCCTCCCACCATTGAATTTGCCCATCCGGAAAATGGAAATCGTTCGTTCAAGCAGTACCTGGAAAAAAATATTCGTTATCCTGAACAGGCTAAACTCAAAAACGTTGAGGGTCGTGTAACGGTCGAATTTACAATCGAACCGAATGGAACTCTTTCTAATTTCAATGTGATTAAGGGCATTGGAAGCGGTTGTGATGAAGAACTGATCCGATTAATTAAGGAAGGCCCGAAATGGATACCCACCAAAAAGAATCATGTATCTGTTCCGGATAAAGCTAAAGTGAGATTAAAGTTTGAATTGCCGAAGTAAATGCAACCAAGTCTATCGCTTCAAAACCAGATGAAAATCGGTTTAATTCCAAATTGCTGTAAGTTTTTTAATCACATCGGTAAATAGGCAAATAGTTTTTAATAAATTTCTATGTGTTCTATGTGCCTATGTGGTTTAGGCTTAAACAAAAGATACTAACGAAGCCTTATGAAAAGAATCACGCTGCTATTCGTTTTGATTTCTCTTTTATCATATACTTCAATCCAAAAAACCTACCCCGTAGGTCAGATCAAAACCGATATGGGAGAAATTCTGTTTTGGTTGTACGATGAAACTCCCCATCACAAAGCCAGCTTCATTAAACTTGCCAACGAAAACTACTGGGACACCCTCACGTTCAACCGGGTCATCAAAAATTTTGTTATCCAGGGAGGGTGCCCCGATACACCCGAAGGTTTCGCGAATTCTCCTTACCTGCTTAAACCCGAATTCAACGATAGTATTCGTCACGTGTACGGAGCCGTTGGTGCCGGAAGAGATAATAATCCTGAAAAATTATCAGCCGGATGTCAGTTGTACATTGTTCAGAACAAAAAAGGTCTCCCACGACTGGATGGCAACTACATGATTTTCGGAAAAGTATTTAAAGGTATGGATGTGGTAGATGCCATCGCTTCCGTTAAAACCGATTCAACCGATGCTCCCTTGAAATCAATCAAGCTTGATGTTAACGTGGTCAACCTCACGGCCAACGAATTAAGGGAGTTGGGGTTTATACTACAATAAGTCCTCCATCTTCCCTATTTATCAGTCCTCAATAAAATTTACTCCAGTCTCATTTTGATTGTGTTGATTAGTTTTCAACTTCCATCATTATCAATATATTGAGCCGACTTATTGCTTAACCAGCACGACCATGAATATCAAACTCCGCCTCACCATCATGAATTTCCTTGAGTTCTTTGTTTGGGGATCGTGGTTAATTTCCCTGGGAGGGTACATGTTTACACTTGAAGGTGACATGAGCACCCGCGGGGCATTGGTAGGCGCCACCTATGCAACCATGGGCATCGCCTCACTTTTCATGCCAACCGCAATGGGAATTCTGGCCGATCGGCTTATTAATGCTGAGCGCGTATTGGGCATTTGCCATATTGCCGGGGCAATTCTTTTATACTGGGCAAGCACAGTTACAGATGCCAACGTGCTCTACTACGTAATTTTACTGAACAGTCTTTTTTTCATGCCTACGATTGCGCTGAACAATACTGTATCGTACAGTATTCTGGCCAATCGTGGTTTGGAAGTACAAAAAGTATTTCCTCCCATTCGGGTATGGGGAACGGTAGGCTTTATCGTAGCTATGTGGAGTGTTGATTTGCTGGGCTGGACAAAAAGTTCGAATCAATTTTTATTTGCGGCTGCTGCCGGATTGGTGATGGGAATTTATTCGTTAACCATGCCCGCCTGTAAACCTGCCCGCGCAACCAAAGGCAGTTCATTGGTAAATACTCTGGGGTTAGATGCTTTTGTGCTGTTTAAAGAATCAAGGATGATGATCTTTTTTTTCTTTGCCATGTTGTTAGGAGCTGCGCTGCAAATAACAAATGCATTCGGAGAAGCCTTCCTTCACGATTTTGAATCGAGCTATGCGGGCACCTTTGCAGTAGAACATCCCAGTTTACTAATTTCTCTTTCGCAGATATCAGAAACTCTGTTCATTCTTACCATTCCTTTTTTCCTGAAAAAATTTGGAATAAAAGTGGTCATGTTCATGAGCATTATTGCGTGGGTACTTCGTTTTGGCTTGTTTGGCATCGGGAACCCGGACGGAGGTTTAATCTTCCTGGTCATGTCGATGATCGTGTACGGAATGGCTTTTGACTTCTTTAATATTTCAGGATCGCTCTTTGTTGAAAAAGAATCGCCTGTGAACATCCGCGCAAGCGCACAAGGGTTGTTTATGCTCATGACGAACGGCATTGGTGCTTACTTAGGTGGTTTGTTAAGTGGATTGGTTGTTGATTTTTTCACTGTGGATGGTGTTCGCAACTGGCAAAACATTTGGTTCACCTTTGCCGGATACGGAATATTCCTGGCTATTATCTTTCCGCTCATGTTCAAATACAAACACGACCCCAACGCACCGGTGGCGGTTGGTCATTAGACGCATCCGTTGTTATCACCTCGGTCTGTGTCCTCACAGACCGAAACAATAGTAGTGGTTTGTAAAGACGCAAACTATGGATTACAAACTGAGCGTTAGTGCAAAATCAAACATAGAGACAGTCTTTATTTATAATTATAAAATTTCCACGAAGTCTTAAAATCCTTCGTTAATGATTGATTGGTTAGAATAGCCCGTACCATTTCTACCGGCATACTGTTTTCCTGCAACACGGCATCATGAAATTGTTTATACGTCATCTTCCCGCTATCGACCAGTTCTTTTTTCAATGCATAAAACTGAAACGCGCCCGTCATGTACGCCAATTGGTACAACGGCCCGTAGTTGGCGGTAAACGAACGTCTCACTTCCGCGGCTGCATTCGCCCGTTCGTGCCCTACCCTGTCCACCAGAAAATCAATGCACTGTTGTGGGGTCCACCTGTTCAGGTGATAGTTCAATGAAAAAATAATCCGCGCACAGCGGTGCATACGCCAAAACAACATACCAATTCGGTCTTCGGGCGATTGCGGAAACTTCATATCCCATAAAATCAACTCCCAATACAGGGCCCATCCTTCCGTCCAGAATGGTGTGCGGTAATTGCGGTACGTTTTATTCCGGTTGTTCATGAAGCCCTGTAAATGATGTCCGGCTATCAGTTCATGGTGAACGGTGGCACGTGAGAAGTGCGGGTTATTGCCGCGCATGCTCATGAGTTTATCTTCATGATCCATATCATCGGTAGGGTACGCAATCTGAAGTACTTCTCCTCCTAAAAAAAAGGGGCTGATCAATTGTTGTTTTGGCGACATCATACTCATGCGCCAGGTCTCTTCGGCAACCGGTGGAATGGTTAGCAAGTCATTCTTTTTTAAAAAATCGACCGATTCGTTGTACAACTTCAGCATGGCTTCGGGTTGGTAGCCCTCCGGCACATAGGTTTGTTTCACTTTTTCTTGGGCCAGTTTCCAGTTGTCGCCAAAACCCATCTCACGCGAAGCCTTCAGTAATTCTGCATCGCACCAGGCAAACTCTTTGTTAGCGATTTCGACTAACTCTTCAGGAGAATATGAGATCATTTCATACTGTAGCAGTCGCAATAATTCCTGCCGCCCAATCGGGTTTCCTATTATTCCACTTCCATCATCTTTGGGAAGGGTGGCCGGGTCAACTTTGTTTTTTAATGCAGCAGCATATTTGGTTAAGATGCTGTCTAATTTTTGATAGGGCTTACTTACCCACCAGGTAAACGCAGGATCGTAACCAGTATAAAAATCAAACATACTTTTTAAGGCAACCTGTTGCCCTTTAATGGTTGCTTCGGCTCGTGACGCCAGTTCGCGGGTGAGGTTGGGCTCTGTCTTTAATTTTTGTGAACTATTGACAATATTTTTATAGATGTCGTTGAGTTGCTTTGCTACCTCTTCGCTTGGAAGGTGTCTTCCTCTTCTGCGTTGTTGTTCCCATTGATAAACAGGGTCGGCATAGGATGTGTACTTCTTTATCGCGCTATATTCTTTCTCCTCCATACTTAGTAAATACAATTCATTTTGGAAGTCGCGTTTCATGAGCAGGTAGTCTACCTTTCCTCCGGTTGATAAACTTTCGAAAGGAAGTTGCTCGAGCTTTGCCAGGTAATCGGTATAAAAAGATTTAAACCGTTCGCGTCTTTCCGGTGAATTGGAAATAAAATAAAATCGCTCCAGGCTTCCGCGATCGGCTCGGTAGTTAACCATTAAAGGATATACTTCAGTTACAGGTTGTGCCGTTGTTGCTATGGTGAAGAAAAACAACAGGATAGATAAAAATCGTTTGGATTGGTTCATCAGATTAGGGTTAGGTTCTCAATTTAATTTTAAATATTGAAGAGTTAGTGGCCATATTCCAATATTGGCGTTGATGACCCCCTGAACGGTTCAGGCGGGTTATAAAGGATGAAACCTTATAAAAACAAAATTCCGGTTCAAGACCGGAATTACTATTTCATAAACATCCACACTTTTACACCACTTTCTTCCGGATAACCTTCGCATAAGTACGGCTTACCGGAAAGCTCTTCCCGCTTTGCATTTTCACAATCATGCCACCGTTAAAATGCTTTTCAATTTCTTTCAGAAAGTTAATGTTAATGATGGTGCTGCGGTGCACCCGAATAAAGGTTTCGGGGTTTAAGATTTCTTCCAGTTTACCAATACCCGAAGAACTCACAAACTGATCTCCCTTGGTTGTAAGTATGGTATAATCGCCCGATGCTTCCAGAAACATAATTTCCTCGACCGGAAGATTTAATAGTTTTTCTGATTTCTGAACAAAGAGGTGTGAATCATACGAAGTTTTATGTTCTGTTTTCAGGCTTCTTAATAACTCACCCACATTATTTTGTTCCAGCTTCATCCGATTAACCGCCCGATCAATGGCCAGTTTAAATCGTTCCTGATCTAACGGTTTTAGCAAATAGTCGACCGCATTTTTTTCAAATGCTTTAATAGCATACTGATCGTAGGCTGTTGTAAAAATTACAAACGGGTCATGTTCAATTTCGTCCAACACATCAAAGCCCGTCATGCCCGGCATCTGAACATCCAGGAATACCAAATCCGGCTTAAGATTATCAATCAATTCAACGGCATCTTTTCCCTTCGATGCTTCCCCTATCACGGCTAGTTCAGGTACGTGTTCGATATACTCGCGCAATAATTCACGTGCGAGTTGCTCATCATCTACAATTAAACAGGTTATATTCATGTTCTAGTTTATTTAAACTGCTGCATTTACTTCTTCCAGGGGTTCTGTAATCACTACGTCTTCTCCTGCCGGAATAAAAAAACTGACCGAATACCCCCACTGACTGGAGTGTATTCTCAATCCTGATCCGGATCCAAAAGTACTCCTTAATCGTTGATCTGTATTTTTAATTCCTACTCCGCTGGAGTTTCCATCCATTACTTTTTTTGCGTTAGTACCTAAGCCATCATCTTTTACTTCAAAGAAGATCATCTGATTCATTCGTTTCACTGTTAGCATAATGGTACCTCCTTCATCTTTCGGGGCAATTCCATATTTCACCGAGTTTTCGACCAGCGGCTGCAAAATCATGGGTGGAATAACAATACCCAGGCATGTATAATCCACTTGTTTGATAAATTTCAGGCGAGCGCCAAACCGTACCTGCTGAATACGAATATAGTTATCGATAAAATCAAGTTCGTGAATGAGCTTGACCATTTGGTCGCCATGAGAATCCAACGCATACCTGAAAATATCGGATAGCTGTGTAATCACTTTTCGTGCCTGTTCTTTGCTGGAGCTTACCAGCATATTGATAGAGTTAAGCGTATTGAATAAAAAATGTGGGTTGATTTGAGATTTCAGCAACGACAATTGCATTTCCCTGTTCTTCAACGTAAGCTCGGCCTGCTCCTGTTCTTTCTTTTGTAATCCCTGAAAATACCGGATCACGTAATACACTGCAGCGGTAACAATGTATTGATCGTGGAAATGAAGGCCTTCCCATTTCAGCAACCCAAGAATATGTTCTTTCCAGTTTTCAAAATAAATGTAGCCTTCCACATAATCTTCCAGGTAGTAGGAAAAAGTCCCCATCAGCAAAAAGAAAACCATGACACCGGCTATATGACCGATAACCTGGATGTACAATTTGAACCGAAAAAGGAAGTGTGAATAAAAAAATATACCGATCATCAGCACACACAACGCTTCATAAAGATAGAGGGCATTCCAAAAAACATAATCAACCGGTAAATCCAATTCCCACTTTAGTGCCGCCCCCACCGCATAATTAATGAGGTACCAAAGGCACAACAGCAGGTAGGCCCGTTTCCAAACTTGCGGTATCTTTTCGAAAGAGATCAAGGTGGTAATTTGAATGTTAAAGGTACACAGAAGAAGATAATCCCGTTAAGTAATTCATACAGGCGCTAAGGGTTCAAAAATGCAGATAATCTTACGTACGGTTTGAAAGACCCTGCTGATTATTCAATTTTAACCCACCCCACGATGAAATTGATTAAAACCATAATTTTTACAGTTTTGGCATGTAGTGCCATGGCTCAGAATATTACCATTTCGGGAAAAGTAACTGACCGAGAAACAAAAGAGCCTCTACCCTTTGCCGCTGTTTACATTCTGGGTAAATCAATCGGAACCATTACCAACCTAAACGGAGAATTTGATTTTCATATTCCTGCCGAGTACCGTAACGAGATGTTGGTGATTAGTATGCTGGGGTATGGAAACTTTGAATCTCCTGTTTGGGCGATGATTGCCCCAACACCCGCATTCGTTGAAATGAGTGTATCCGCTATTGTACTTCAGGAAGTGGTGGTAAAGGATTCTCTTTCGGGGGGTGATATCTTGCAGCTGGCGTTGGATAATATTCGATTCAATTACCCCACGAAGCCATTTTTAATGGAGGGCTTTTACCGCGATGTGAAGAAAGTTGGCGGCACGTACATTTCATTATTGGAAGCTGCCGTAGAAATTTTTGATGAAAATTATGAAGAGCCACGCAATAAATTTAAGCTTCGCGAAGGCGTGCGGTTACTGGAGGTTCGGAAAAGCATTGGTTATGAAAGTAAATTCACTTCGTATTTCGACCAGGACAACCTACTGGAAGATTTGCTGCTGCACAACAACATCCGCTACAGGCAGATAGAAGCGCGGGATGAAATGTATCAGAGTATGAATCGCGAAAAAAATTCATACTACAACGGGCACGAAATCTATGTGATCACCCACACACACGACTACTTTCTTAAAATATTCATCGATAAAATCGACTACTCCATCGTGCACCTGGAATACGAAGCCAAAACCTCTAATGAGGTTGTCGACCGGAGGAAAGGTTTAGTGGGCCGGTTTGCCGGATTGCGCAAAACCATCGACTTTAAGCGTGTAGACAACAAGATGTACCTGAACTACATCAGCATTACCTCGAACGTGAACTGGCACGACATGAAAACCAACGACCTTAAATTTGAAACAGAATTGTCGCAGCAGCTCCTCATCAACAAGGTCACATCCACCACCGAGGAGCGGATTCGTTCAGTCGAAAAAATGCGCAACTACGGATTACAGTACCAGGACCGGCCCTACAACAAAAAATTTTGGGATCATTACAACGTAATCAAAGAAACACCCCTCGACAAAAAAATTGTGGAAGACCTTGAAAAGGTAGCTCCGCTGGACAAACAGTTTGAGGGGAAATATTGATTGATCGATTCAATTGAACGGAAACGTAACGCCAAGCCAGGGGATCGCTACAACCTCGCCATCCGTTTTAGAAGGAATTAAATTATAAATAATAAAGTCACTACAGATCAAGGAGCTACCATATTTCTAAAATCGTTCGATGAACCCCATCCCGCAAATGAATCAAAAATCAATAAACGTATGAGCCAGCAAGGTTATCCATCCCAGTACCAATACCGATCTTTCCATAAATTGTTTGCGTGAAAAAGAAGCTATCATTGCCAGTGAAATGCCTATTACTCTGAAAATATTTTCACTGCTTAACAGCGTGCTCTCCTCCATTACATTGGCAACCACAGCGTTCAAAAATATCGCACACGCAAACAAGCTATAGATTAATTTTTTGTTTGATTGATAGAATCCCCTCAAATCAATTTGCTCCCCGTTTTTCACAGTCGGAAAGCTGATGGCCACCACCACATAAAACGCCATTGGTAGCGTCAGCGATAAAATAAAATAGTTAATATTCAGGGAGATGAACTTTTCCCGCTCCCACGACCCTGTCCAAAAATCCATCAGTAAGCCAAAGGCCAATAGGGTCCACGCAATATGCTCTTTGCTAAACGTAATCCTGTTAAATTTAGTGATCATCATTCCCCAGCCGCTAAAAAATTTAGATGCCACAAATCCGTAAATGAATGCAATAAATACTGTAAGATATTCCATCAATGAAAACCCATTGATTTTGTCGGTTGACCATACAGGAGATTGAAAAGTAATGTGGGCCAGTAACATTGTCCATGCTGTAACCAAAATAAACCTGTGTACGAAAACAGAATGAGCGAAATAACCGATTACCGCCAACAGTATGGCAACAACGTTGAAATAAGTGCCCGATATAATAAGCGGTTTAAAAAAGAAGTCATTTATTAAAAAGGAAATAAACAAGGCAATGAATACCAGGTACTGGCGCTTTCGCATGGACGCAAAATATTTCCGAAGGTCAAGAAACCGGTCATCATGAAATGGCGGAAAAAGAACAATAGAAATCAGGTAAAAAATAATAGGCGATAGAAGAGAGAGGTAATAAAACGTTACATGCCTGGTAATCGCCTGGCCCTTAATCCATGATCCCCACCAGATATCAATCAACAGGCCAAACGTTAGTAACGTCCACCCAAAATGTTCGGTACTGAACCTGATGGAATGCCGGAAGTTAATCATGGCACTCCATCCCGAAAAAAAACGGGTTGCCACATAGCCGTAGATAAACGCGGTAAATATTGACAAGTATTCCAGCATTGAAAACATGTCATTTGAAGATTCCATAGACAGCGGGTTTTCAGTAATCAATTCACATAGACAGTACTATTTTTTTGTTTTGATAAAGAACACTATTTAAAACCCTGGTCACTAAAACAAATTTCCAATTCACAATAATCGATGGCAAAGGCATCATACGATTGCGTAGATGGATTAAGTTGGAGAATATCTATTTGTATGGTAGTCTTGCCGTCAAGCAAAACCGTAAAAAGATCGGGCGGAATTTTTATTTCAAAACTTGATACAACGTCAGACCAACTTCCATCGATCAGATCAAATTGATCGATCAAATCGAACGCGCCAGGCACTTCAAGGTTATCGAGGTAAAGTACTATGTCGGTGGTTGAACCCACTACCTGCGAATCGCCATCTTGTATACCCAAGGTCATCAATTTTAGTTTTGCACTCACAATGCTTTTTGATGGCTTTTCAAATTCGTACGCTAACTGAATTTGATGAGCGGGTTCCGCGCTAGCGCCCATATCGGCCGGGTAGATATCTGTAAACCACGGATCACCATTACTCCTGTAATCAACGGGTAAGGAGGTGCCGGCAGGCAGCATCAAAGGATCTTTTTCTGTTAGCCCTATTCCAAACCCGTCTTTATCGCCCAGCAAAATAGTCATGCATGTATTATCCGGTACAGGTTGTACCTCCTCTTCGCAGGAAGTAATGAAGACGCTGATGATAATGGTAGCTATAGCTAAACAGCGACTGTTCCCTGTAACTAACGATTTACGTGCCTGGGTTTCTAATACTAATCGTTTATGTCTCATACTTTCCGGGTCTATTGAGCTTACACAACAGGTTTACTGGACTGAAAAACCGATATAAAATTGAAGCTATTACCCATTTGAGGGGTAACAATAATCGATCAAGTACTACCAACTTTTTGACTACGAATGGGCAAGAACCTCCCACAAAAATGATAGTACCAGAAGCATTAGCATGACAACAAAATACAGTATTCGCTTACTCATGACACTGCTAAGTAGGCATGTTTCAAAATGGTAATCTGCCGGATATTCGATTTCAGGATTTTTATGGGCTTAAGTGATTGCGTCCTGAACTTAATCATGTGGTTATCCTGAAAAATGATGTTGCCGCAATACGATTGCCGATGCGTGGAAATCAGGTAGAGGGTTGGGTCGGTTAGCCCTTCAAATTCAGTCGTCTTTGCTTTCGATGCGAACAGTACCGAATCAAGAATATTTAAAAGTGCGTTTATCGTAGCCATAATTGGATGGTTATGATGATTACAACTACTACTATTCCAATCACCACCATAGTGCCGCGTCTTTTCAAAAAAGACCTGACATCAACCTGCTCGCACATTTCAACCGATTCCATCATTATCGTATTCATATCCTTTAATTAAGCAACCCACCTTTGATTTCGTGCCTGTTCCTGTGCGATCGCCAGTTGTGCCGACAAGACCACATCCTCGAACTCTATCCTTGTTTCCCTGAGGGAGTACAACAGCAGCTTTACTTCTTTCATATCCAGTTGGTCATCGGCTTTGGCAAGCCGGTAGAGGTGAACAAAGGCACACAACCGCTCTTCTTCCGAACATTGGTTCAGCATTTCCAATCCTTTCAAAAAAACCTGTTGTTCTGTTTTTCCGGTTATTTCCCTTACGAACCGGTGAAAAATTGTGCCGGGTATTTCTTCATCTCTTTTAATGGCGTGAATGGCTTCGCGCTCCCGGTCATTAACCTGACCATCTACGGTTACCAACAGGTGGACAAAATGCAATAACCCCAATTGAAAGTTGATGTTTTGATGAGTCGTTTCCATGGTTTTCATGCGTTAATGGTTAGTGTAAATACAGGGCCGATGTAACCCTGTGTTGTTCCTTTTTTTCTCATTTCGTAATCAAAACTAGGATGAGGATTTTGACTTCCGGAATCAACCTTTGCAGGTTCAAAGGATTTGTTTTGCGAAAAATAGGATAGCCAATCCGGGGGATGCTATCAGTTGCATTTTTTGCAAATCGCGGCAAAATGAGTAGTATTATATGCAACAACATCTATACGATGGCTTCTGAAAACGTTCAATCCTCCTTTCTGGAACAGGTTAAAAAGAGGCTGGCTCCCAACTTATCGTTTGCTGATGAAGTGGCTGAAGCCCTGAAAATCAGCAGGGATAGCGCCTACCGGAGAATACGCGGGGAAACGGTTCTTTCGCTGGACGAGGCAAAAGTGCTTTGTAACCAATATGGAGTCTCACTTGACATTCTGCTGGGAACCTCCTCGGAGATTGTGCCCTTCCGGCACCAGGTGGTAAACGATACCCCTGAAACATTTGAAAAATGGCTTCGTTCGGTTTTAAGCAACCTCGAAACCATTCAAAGTTTTCCGGCCGAGAAGGAGATTGTTTTCTGCGCCAAAGATGTACCCCCCTTTCACTATTTTGAATACACCGAGCTGACAGCCTTTAAAATGTTTTTTTGGATGAAGTCGGTTTTGAATTACCAGGGACTGCAATCGGAAAAATTTAAACCTCAGCTGGTATCAGGCGAATACATTACCCTGGGAAAAAAAATCTGGGAGGCGTACAATAAAATACCCAGTATTGAATTGTGGAGTGACGAAACCACAAATGTTACCCTCAGGCAAATTGAGTTCTACCACGAGTCGGGCTTTTTTAATTCTCCTTCCGATGGTCTTTTATTATTGGATCAGTATGCAAACATGCTGCAGAAGATTCGCGAAAAATCAGCGAATGGTTATAAAACCGATCGCGTACCTTTTAAGTTTTATAAAAATGAAATATTGATTGCCGACAATAATGTGTTGTTTAGAATGGGCGAGAAAAAAGTTGCCTATGTCATTCATAATATCACCGAAATTCTGATGACCACCAACGAAGCTTTCTGCAAGCAAACAGAGTACTTTGTCAATAATCTGCAAAACAGGTCTATTCTGATTAGTACAACAGGAGAAAAAGAGCGGAACAAATTTTTCAACCGGATGGAAGAAAAAATTGAGGCCGTTAAAAAAAGGATCAGTTCGTAACTATTTCAAATTCGTTAACGCATTTTTCATTCGCTTCAAGGCTTCCACCAGGTCTTTTTCGGAAGCCGCATAAGAGAGCCGCACACATTTTTCATCTCCGAACGCTTCACCGGGAACCAGCGATACATGGGCCTTCTCCAGCATGAACATGCAAAAGTCATCGCTGTTCTTAACCGTTTTTTCCCCATCTGATTTTCCGAAGTAGTAACTCACATCCGGGAAAAAGTAAAACGCGCCTTGCGGATAGTTGGCTTTAACGCCTGGAATCTCCTTCAATAAATTGTACACCACATCCCTGCGATGACGGTATTCCTTTACCATGTTTTCGGTTGGCTTCAGATCTCCCGTGATGGCAGCCAACGCGCCTCGTTGAGAAATTGAACAATTAGCTGACGTAATCTGCCCTTGCACTTTATTACAACCATCGGCAATCCATTTTGGCGCGGCAATGTATCCTACACGCCAGCCGGTCATAGCAAAACCTTTTGCAAAACCATTTACGGTAACGGTGCGATCGAACATACCGGGTAACGATGCCATGCTTATCTGATCGCCCATGAAGTTGATGTGCTCATAAATTTCATCGGCTATTACTAACAGGTTATCATGTTTCAACACAACGTGTGCAATGGCTTCCAGTTCGCTCCGTGTAAAAACAGAACCGGTAGGATTGCAGGGAGATGAAAAAATAATAGCTCTTGTTTTGGGCGTAATAGCAGTTTCGAGTTGTGCCGCTGTAACTTTAAAATCATTCTCAAGGCTACCCCTTACCAAAACAGGTGTAGCCTCTGTCAGTCGAACCAACGCATCATAACTTACCCAGAAAGGCGAGAACACAATTACCTCATCGCCTTTGTTTAGCAAGGCAAGCATGGTATTGGCAATAGACTGCTTGGCTCCATTCGACACAACGATGTTCTCTGCTTTATACGGAACGTTGTTCTCTTTCTGGTATTTGGTCGCTATGGCCTCGCGTAAATCCTGGTAGCCGGCAACCGGAGGGTAGGCAAAGTATTTTCCGTCATCAATTGCTTTCTTGGCTGCTTCACAAATGTGTTGAGGCGTTTTAAAATCAGGTTCTCCAAGGCTCAGGTTAATAACATCAATACCACGGTTTTTAAATTCCCGGGCTTTTGCCGCCATGGCAAGGGTTGCTGATTCCTGGATAGCTTCAATACGGGCAGAGAGATTTTTGTTCATATAATTTTTAAAAGGGAATTCAAAGAAAGTAATTATTACGGAAGTTGGAAAAATCTGAAGGGAGATTAATTGAAGAGTGTTCTTCCCAAAATACTTCTTCCCAACGTGATCTCATCGGCATACTCAAGGTCACCACCCACCGGAACCCCGCGGGCAATTACACTCACCTTAACAGAAAAATCTTTGATTCGCCTGTGGATGTAAAATGCGGTGGTGTCGCCCTCCATGGTGGGGCTTAAAGCAAGAATCAACTCTTTAATTTCTGATTGGCCGTGGTTGAGGCGGTTAACCAACGATTCAATTTTTAATTCGGCCGGACCAATGCCATTGATGGGTGAAATCACACCTCCTAACACATGGTACAAGCCGTTATACTGCGCAGTATTTTCAATGGCCATCACATCGTTGGCATCCTCCACCACACACACAATACTTTTATCGCGCCTGTGACTGGAGCAAATCGAGCATACTTCCAAATCGGTGATGTTGTGGCAGCGTGAACAAAATCGAATGCCGGCACGGAGCTTATTCAGGGCATCGGTTAATTGGAACGTTCCCTCCTCTTTATCCTTAATCAGGTGAAGAACCAGGCGCAAGGCTGTCTTTTTTCCAATTCCCGGAAGTTTGGAAACCTGGTTTACGGCATCTTCAATAAGCTTCGATGGATACTCCAAGAATTTTAGATTTTAGATTTACGACTTAGGATTTTCTATAAAATCCTTCCATCAATACCTGCTTCACATATCGCATCGCGTAACGGTTTCAGAAAATCATACGTTCCGCTCTTAACAGAACATTTTCCTTTGTAATGAATAATAAGTGTGCACTGCTCGGCTTGTTCATTGGTGTGTTTGCACACGTTGATGAGCGTATTAATCACATGATCAAATGTATTAATGTCATCGTTGAACACAACCAAATCCATCAGGCCGGTAGTTTCCACTACCTCCAGCACATCCACTAACTCCTGTTCCTGAAAAGCGGGTTTCATACTTATGATGATTGGGTCCAAATTTAATGAATTTTAAGGCTTAAAAGTTCTGCCAGGTTAGAATTCCACAAATCATCCTGCAAAATACTGTTTCCACTTTCCATTCGTGAATGACCGAGTCTTTACATTGTTTGTTATTTTAGCAGCATAACGCCAGGCATTGGTTATTACTCAAAACACTCATGAACCTTCACTCCTTAATTTAGTATGAGCCCAATCGTTCTATTCTCTTTTGTGATCGGTTATTTTGTTCTCCTGCTCACCGTGGCATGGTTCACTTCCCGGAATTCGAACAACGATTCTTTTTTCATCGGCAACAGGAACAGTAACTGGATGCTGGTAGCCTTTGGTATGATCGGCACATCGTTGTCGGGCGTTACCTTCGTCAGTGTACCGGGCGGTGTAGGATCCAGTAACTTCTTTTATTTTCAGATTGTGTTGGGGTACCTCCTGGGGTACATCGTGATCGCATTCGTTTTGTTACCGCTCTATTATCGATTGAACCTCACCAGCATTTATACGTACCTCGAGCAGCGCTTCGGCATAAACGCGCATAGGGCAGGAGCTTTCTTCTTCATTCTCTCGCGTACGGTTGGTGCAACAGCCAGACTTTACCTTGTCATCAGCATTCTGCAGCTCTTCATCTTTGACAAACTCGGAATATCCTTTGCGGTTACTTCTGTGGTTATCCTTGTTCTGATATTACTGTACACATTTGAAGGGGGTGTGAAGACGATCATTTATACAGACACGCTTCAAACCACTGGCATGCTCGTTGGATTGGTGGTATGCATCGTTGTGATTGTGAAATCTTTAGGAACTGATTTTAGTGGAGCATGGACGCTCATGACCGAAAAAGGATTTACCCAGGTATTCAACACGGATATAAAATCCGGATCATTTGCCCTGAAGCATATTCTGGGGGGTATGTTTATCGCCATCGCCATGACAGGCCTTGACCAGGAAATGATGCAGAAAAATATCAGCGTTAAAACATTGAAAGATTCCCAAACCAACATGATGACGTTTACAGCGGTTCTCATGATTGTTAATTTCTTGTTTCTCATATTGGGCGGCATACTCTACCTGTATGCAGCACAAAAAGGAATTTCCGTTCCACCAGATGACCTGTTTCCAACCATTGCCTTGAGTAATGCCTTTGCAGGCGCTATCGGCATCATCTTTATCATCGCGCTCATATCCGCCCTGTTTCCCAGCGTAGACGGAGCAATCACTTCACTAACCTCTTGTTTCTGTATCGATATACTGGGTATACAGAAGAAAGGTGGTACCGAGAAAGAAAAGAAGTTGACACGTTTAAAAGTTCATTTCACCTTCGCGCTGTTATTTTTCCTGTTGGTATTGCTGTTTAAGTGGATCAACGATAAACTGATTATCGATTTCATTCTGAAGTTTGCTGGCGTAACGTACGGACCGCTGTTGGGGTTATTCGCCTTTGGCATTCTCACCAAACGGAGACTGAACGAGAAACTGATCTGGACAGTGTGCATCCTTGCACCCTTGCTTACGTTGGGGCTGGACATACTCAGCAGCCCGGAATGGTATGAGAAAAAATTACATGTTGAGCTGGGACTGCAATCGCTTTCTGAAAAAATATTCAGCAGTTACAAAATCGGTAACGAGCTTATTCTCATCAATGGTATATTAACATTCATGGGCCTCTTGATGATCTCCAGGAAAAACGAACGTGTTGCTGCGTAAAGATCAGTGCAGTCAAAAAAAATCTGAAGTGAGCAAGGTCAGCGATAGAATCAGCGACATCCGAAAAGAATCAGCAGTGGGGAAAAAGGAAAGGTCACTCCTTGCGAAGCGACCTTATCCCCGATTAAAACCAACCCCACGTTGGTTGAGTGCAGGTTCGGCTAGCCGAACCTTATTTCTTGATATAATTAAACTCTTTCCTCTTATCGCCCTTCACAACCCGTATGGTGTACTCACCAAATTTGGTGTCGCAGAAGTCGATGATCATTCTTCTTTTACTAAGCTTTTCGGAAGTGATCAGGTCGCCATTTGAATAATATACTTCTACGATAGCGCCCATGTATTTTCTTTTCGCCTTGAATACAAACAGGTGCTGGAATTTTGTGTTGATCATGCTAATGTCATCGGAGGGGGCAGCCTGCGTGATGGCCACACTGCTCACGAGCATCATTACAAGCATAACCCGAATCATCGTTTTCATGAATGTTGTTTCAGCAGCCTATGCCAAACTACGTGCCGTGTAAGAAATCTTACGAAATAGTAAAATTTGAAGGGTTTGCCACAAATGATTTCCAGTTTTGGGAACTGGATTCTCCAAATAAGCCTAGGGCAATTCAATCGATGGATCCCAGAATTTAGCGGTAAAGTCTACAATTTTGTCCTTCACTACACTGGTTCCTTCCTTTTCCAGGAGTTGCTGCATTCTGGATGGGGGGCTAAAATGATATTTCCCTGTAAGGATTCCGTTACGATTGACAACCCGATGGGCAGGTACATTTTTAGGGCAACCGTGCATCGCCCAGCCCACCATTCGTGAACTCATTTTTGTGCCTAAATAGTTTGCAATGGCACCATAACTCGTTACACGCCCCTTTGGAATCAGTTTGGTGACCTCGTAAACATCGAGGAAAAAGTTAGTCCTACCCGTTTTGTTTTCCTTATCAGCCATGAACAGTCCCCCTGATCTTATTAAATTTACGCCCCAATTTAACCTTGATTGTGAAGAAGATAAGTTTTTTTGTTGTGGCTTTCGTCTGTTCCATTGGCTTATATGCCCAAAATGGGTACGATTTAATTCTGCCAGACTCGGCCGGTTGGAACGTGCTCAACGAAGGTCAAAAGCTTAATCTCAAGATCAGAGCTACGAACCCGGAAAAATTCCTTGGTTTTTCTATCGAAAACGCAGCGAACATCACCATTCAGTCAGACTCAGCCGGAAATTTTGACTGGATACCACCTTTTGACCTGGTGAACCGTGTGGAACAGAAAAGAGATTTCTCCGTGATTATCCAGGGAAATTGGCAAGACGACAAGCGTGTTCGTAAAAATGTAACCCTTACCGTAAAGCATGTTAACCAACCTCCATTAGTGGAAGAAGTTCCTGTGTTTTATGTGAAGCAATCTACACGCAATACGTATCAAATATCGGGCGATTATGTTTCTGACCCTGATGGTGACCCCCTGGTCTTTAAAGCCACCCAGTTGCCAGAAGGTGCAATATTTTCTTCTCAGGGACAATTGGTATGGACTCCTTCGAGGAGTCAATTCACCTCCTTAAAAAATAATCCGCTTACCATTGAATTTATTGTACAAGATCAACCTGATAAAGCCGAGACAAAGGGAAGAATCAGGATTGCACAAACACAATTGGATCTCCCTCCGGAAATTCTGATTGTTCCGGGAGATTCGGCATTTAAAATTCGTGAAGATGAAACACTTAACCTGAAAATTTACATTTCTGACCCAAATGGAGATGAGAATGTTCGCAGTGCGGGTTTTATTTCCAGCGATTTAAGAATTACACAAGGTATGTTGAAAGAAAACACACCGCTCCAGTATGAGTTTACCTGGCTTCCCGATTATGATTTTGTAGATGAAGCACAAAAAAAGCTATCACCCGAAATAACATTTTTTGCATTGGATAAAACCAACAACCGTGTGCAGCGCAAAATTCAGATACAGGTAACCGATACAGAAAATATGATGGAGCGTGATGCCCATCAATTTAAAAAATACGTCAGCAACCTGACCAGTGCCGTCCTGCTGCTACGCGACCTGGATGAAAATCAAAAGAAACTGAACGAAAATTTCAAAAAGGCCAAGAAAGGTAAGAAGAAGCGTTCGATCGTCAATGCTTCGCTGGGAGCGGTAACCGGCCTGAGTCCCGTTATGATTGATCCGGTTGAAAATCCGGAGGCATCCAAGATTGTTCCGGGCATTGGTGGAACGGCTGTACTCACCATGGGTACCCTGGAAGCTACGGAAGTCATTGGCCGTTCGAAAGATGATATTATGGATAAGATTAAGATCAGCGTTGATATTCGAAACAGGGTACAAAGCGCTGGTGATGAGTTTGCCCGCAAATACAGTTTGAAGTCGGCCCGCAGATCGGCAGATTTTGAAAAAGATATTGATAAACTCCGGGGGGTTATCAACGACCAGCGCATTGTTTTGTTGGAAATGGATGCTTATAAAAAGAAGGCCCCGGCTGTCGACAACAAAGATCTTAAGAAGGCTTTCCCTGATTTTTCTGAAGATTGAATTTTTGCAAATCTATCTACACATTTGAGGTGAGATAAAAATATTGAGTTACCACGAATCGGCCAGTTAGACCAATCCGTAGGTTCTTCGACTCGTTTTCAAATCACAGTACAAATATTGTTAACTTAAGGTGCTATGAATTCTTCGGATACAATGGAACTATCCTTTCTTGCCTCAACCGATGCCTCGCGGATTGCTTTCATCTTGCTCGTGCTCATGATCATTAGCATTTTTGTTGGCCGGAAAATCGGTTATTTAAAGAAACAGGGTACCGGTCAGGAGTCGGCAGCCAACAGTACCATACTTTCAGCCATGCTGGGATTACTGGCCTTTTTGCTGGCATTCACGTTTGGTATGAGTGGCAGTCGCTATGACTCACGAAGATCACACATTATTAACGAGGCCAACGCCATTGGCACGGCTATTCTTCGTGCCGACCTGTATTCAGATGTTGAACGAGAAGCATTTCGAAACGATTTCAAGCTTTACCTGGAAACGCGCATACGCTATTATGAAGAAAACCAAAGTTTTGCCGAAATACTAAAAGTCAAGAAAGAAGCTGATGCACTGGGCGCTCAAATTTGGAAGCGCTGTACACGGTTGTCAAAAGATTCTGGTAATTCTGTTGCTTCTCTTCAAATGACAACAGCATTAAATGAAATGCTGGATATTTCCACCACACGTTACATAGCAGAACTCTCGCGCGTACCCGACTCGATTGTGTGGATGTTATTGGTTTTATCATTGTCGGCTGCGTTTTATGTTGGATATGTATCATCTGGCAAAGCATTGGATTGGCTGATGGTAAGTGGATTTTGCATTTTAACTTCCGTGGTTGTTTACATCACATTGGATCTTGACCGGCCCAGGCGAGGGCTCATTCAGCTTTCAACCTCCCACAAGGCAATGGTTGAGTTGCGGGAAATGTTTAACTAATTAAAGTTGCCAAGATTTAACCAGGAAAAATCAACCTCCGTTTTGCCGGATTGGGCAAAAAATTTACATTTGCATCCCTAAACCAAAAGAGCTTTACAGAGGAGTGGTAGAGTGGTTTATTGCACCGGTCTTGAAAACCGGAGACCCGCAAGGGTCCGGGGGTTCGAATCCCTCCTCCTCTGCCAGTTGAAAATCAACTAAAACTAAAAGCCCGAATTCTCTATGAGTTCGGGCTTTTTTCATTTTATCGCTCTCCAAAATATTCAAAGTCTCTCAATCCCTAGGTGCCAGTAGAGGTGCCAGTAAAATTTTTAAAAATTACTGGCACCGAATCTGCGAATTCAGCCTGAAAATCAACCAGTTCATTAAATGAACATCTTGAATCAGGCTCTAAGACAAGTCAACTTTAACCAAAACTTAGGTGCTTATGAGTCACACAATTTCCGTCCTGTTTTACGCGCGAAAGTCGCGCTCAACAACACAGGGTTTAATTCCAATTTACATGCGCGTAACACTTGCTGGGGAACGCTTCGATGCAACAACCAAAATGTATGTTCGTGAAGAGCAGTGGTCTGTTGAAGCAGGTAAGATGAAGGGTAGTTCGGAAGAATCGAAAAGAACTAATGCTCTTTTGGATGCTATGCGCATCCGGGCTTTTGACTACCAACGCGAAATCCTGAATGAAGGCAAGCCATTAAGCTTGAATACATTCAAGCACAAATGGTTCGGCATCGTTACCGAACGCCCACGCATGTTGCTCGAAATCTTTGCACATCACAACAAACAAATGCAGGAGCTGATCGGCCAAGAGTTTTCCCCACTAACTTTTGAACGCTACACCACTTCCAAAAAGCACACACACGAATTCATTAAATGGAAATACAATGCTGATGACCTGAACATCAACGACCTCAACTTTGAGTTCATTACCGATTACGAATTCTGGCTGAAGTCCGTTCGCAAGTGCGATCACAATACCACCTTGAAGTATTTGAGCAACTTCAAAAAGATTGTGAACATCTGTTTGAAGAACGGCTGGCTTCCGCGCAATCCATTCCTGGGTTATAAAATGACCAAGCGTGAAGTAGAGCGGCCATACCTTTCACAAGTAGAGTTGGAAAGAATAAGTACAAAAATTTTTGTTGCGGCACGTACCAACCAGGTGCGTGATATTTTTCTTTTCTGTTGCTACACCGGCCTTGCTTATGCCGATGTTAAAAAATTGAGTAGATCTGAAATCGCTACCGGCATTGATGGCGAGAAATGGATATTCACCCATCGCCAGAAAACCGAGTCAGCAACGCGGCTTCCTCTATTGCCGCCAGCCCAGGAAATTCTTGAGCGGTACAACGACCATCCACAATGTATCAACGAAGGCCTGTTGCTCCCAGTGTTAAGCAACCAGAAAATGAACACCTATTTAAAGGAGATCGCTGACGCTTGCGATATCACCAAGAAAATGACCATGCACACTGCAAGACATACATTCGCAACTACCGTAACGTTAACCAATGGGGTGCCCATTGAAACGGTGAGTAAGCTGCTGGGTCATAAGAACTTAAAAACAACCCAGCACTATGCTAAAATCCTTGATCTAAAAGTAAGTCAGGATATGAGCTTGCTTAGGGAGAAGTTTACCATTTCAACAAGCAAAAAAGTCGAAACTGGTACTTGAGGTTATGCAATCAAATAAAATAAGACCCTACATTCAATTTGATGGATAATGTTTGTTTTTATTATCTTTCAAACGATTGCGGTAGTTTACGCAGGAACCTATAATTTACTACTTGAATGAAGTTTGAACTTGAGTTCCTTGATGAATTTATTAAAAAGGAATGTCGAAAAAGCAACAAGCTATCCCACCATGCACCAATCCCTGATTATTCAAAAAAGCGACAACTCATCGAGCGCGAGGTAGCGCGAATTAAGAAAAGCTTTGTAACACATCTCTTTGAGGTGGAAGATGAAAGTCGTTTCGAACTCTTCATTCAGCATCACCAGGCGCACATCATCCGGCTTGCAGACAAAGTCGCCACAACCATCGACAAGGAAGAGACAATATACTTAACAGAAATATCAACAAGGTCAACCAGACTTAGCCTCTGTACGGTTTTACTCCAATCCTTCGAAACCCTGCTTACTCATATTGAAACCCGTTATTCAAAATACTTCGACCAGGATCAGAAAATCCCCGATACATATGCATACATCTCCGCGAAAGAATTTAAAGATAAACTGGACCTTTTGGCAGGAATCTTTCATGATAACAAGCTGGACAAAAGACTTGGTGAACTTATTCTCTATCCAATTCAACAATTTGTAGCAAAGGAGGAAATACGAGGTATTACCTTCAGACGACTGATTTACATGAAGTACCTGGTGAAGGAGTTGATCAGGCTGTCAAAGTCCGGAGACCGGAAGAGTTACACACAAGCCGTCTATGAACATCTTTTCTATTTGAATTTTAACAGCTATCATGTCTTGCACTACGTTACCGCGAAAATTCGAAAAGAAATTGAGTTGCTTCCATCAATCACATCTCAATTAGAACATCTTTCGCACACCCTTAAAGAATTAAGTCAGGCACAAGTAAAACCTGATTTTGCGCTGAAACCAAAAAGAAGTTCTTTAAAAACGATTCTCACGGAGTGGCTTGAGGTTGAAATTCATTTCATCGAAAAGAAACGGCAACTCACGCTCATGATCCCTCCAGGTGGACAGCGACTTGAAAATATAAACGACTTCAAAGTAAAGACAGTACTCTCAGTTTCTCAGTTGGCGTACTCCATTCGCATGCTAAAAGATACAGGAATCATCACCAATGACAATAAAGCTGAACTCATTCGCTTCTTTTCAAAATTTTTTAGTTCAGCTCACAATGAAAACATTTCCCAGGAAAGCTTTCGTAGTAAATTCTTTAGCTATGAGCGATCCACAGTTGTACACATCCAAGGGGTACTCACAAAACTAATGGCCCACACCAAAAAAGAATGAATAGATCATTCCTGAAAATATTTTGAAAGCGATAAAGCATGAGTTGCTAATTTTTTCTGCCTGATTATCAATTACTTCAAAGGGGTACCGGTACCCCAGTGACTGGTTTCAATAAGCCGTTACAAATTCCTTTGAGCCATAACAAAACCACTTAAAAGTTATGGCAGTCGAAATCATCACCAAAGAAGACCTTCGAAACTTTCGAGCCGAGTTACTGGCCGAGCTCAGGCAAACGCTTTCTCACCACATTCCGGAAAAACCGAAGCAATGGCTCAAGAGCCAGGAGGTAAGAAGGATTTTAAAGATCTCTCCTGGCACACTCCAAAACCTCCGCATCAATGGCACACTGCGTTTCACCAAGATTGGCGGAATCATTTACTACAGCTATGAAGACATCGAAGCGCTTCTCGAATCAGGAATGAAAGACAGTACAAACGCAAGAGGGTAAGGCCATGAACTATATCCGCCATCTTGCCGGTTTCTTTGACCGTGTTGCCAAAGACGACCGCCTTGGTCCGCTCCACGTTAGCATGTACGTTTCCCTTTTTCAATTCTGGAATGCGAGTCGATTCAAGAATCCAATCTCCATTTCGCGAAGTGAAGTGATGCGCATCAGTAAAATTTGTTCCAAGGCCACCTATCACAAGTGCATTAAAGAGTTGAATGAGTTCGGTTACCTGAAGTATAAACCGTCCTATAATCCGATTCGTGGCAGCCTCGTTTACTTGTTCAATTTCGAGTCAGGTAGCGAACAGGCTCACGAACCCATCCTTACTGAATTCGAAACAGCTTCTGGTCAGGTGAAGGAGCCATACATAAACATTACAAACAGAGTAAACAATAAAACTACTTATGAGCAATCTCAAAATACAAGTTCAAATAGTGGTGGGGTCAACGAGGAGGAGAAAACCACAAGTAAAAATTCAAGAGCAAAGCGCGTCCGGCAAACTGTTTTTGTGCCGCCCGGTCTCGCAGAAGCCTGGCAGTTCTTCGAAGAAGAAAAAAGTACAAAGCTCGAGGCCGAAAAATTCTTCAACTACTTCCAAAGCAACGGATGGAAAGTAGGCGGCCGCGCGCCCATGAAAGACTGGCAGGCTGCAGCCCGCAACTGGCTTTTGAATGCAGCTGCATTCAAACCGAAAGCCAAAGCTTCCACTTTACACGCAACCACCTCGAAAGATTATGGAGAACCACTCTAACCCAAACAACTCCCCCCTTGAGGGAGGCAAGGGGGGTGTAAATTTTAACTGGTGCCTCTCTTTCTTCGAAAAACGTGGCAAAGAACTCTATGGAGAAAAATTCAAAATCCGGAAAGAAGATCACGACATCCTTTACAAACTTCTGGTCTATTTTCTCAAAGACGAGGAGGAGGCCAAACGTTTAGGCATTGAACTTCAAAAAGGCATCCTCCTCACCGGCCCCATCGGTTGTGGTAAAACTTCATTGATGAATCTCATGCGCTTTGTACCTCCACCGGAGCGCAACCACATCATGAAACCTTGCCGCGATGTGAGTTTTGAATTTATCCAGGAAGGCTACGAAGTGATCTGGCGCTACAGTCGCTTGTCGTTCAACAATAGCCATCCAAAAATCTACTGCTTCGATGACTTGGGCACCGAACAAAACCTGAAATACTTTGGCAATGAGTGTAATGTGATGGGTGAGATTTTACTGAGCAGGTATGAGTACTTCATTTCTCAAAAGATGATTACTCACATAACCTCGAATCTTTCTGCAAGCGAAATCGAGAGTTTGTACGGAAATCGAGTAAGATCAAGATTGCGCGAAATGTTCAATTTATTTACCTGTAAAGGGGTTGATAAAAGGGTTTAACGTTTTAAAAGTTGTCTTCAAGGCATTTTTAGTCCAAATTAGGTAGCTCTATATGGCTACCATTAGAACCATAGAAAAAAAGTGGGTTGAGAACTTTAGAAAATGCCCTCTAGTTGATAAGCAATCAAACTCTTTTAAGAAAGAATTTGCTTATCAGCTTTTCTTTGGGAAGAATAATGATTTGTATCCAAATGATTTTCCTAATGACTTTAGCTCATTTTATGGGTCATATGAGGGAGCCGATTTAGAAACCGCAATAGATACTTTGTTAGATTTTCTACATTTTATTGGCCTTAAGTTAAGGAAGGAGGCGGTCATTACACACTTGGATAAATATCCCAGTGATTTTTCCAAGCTGATGAAGAAAGGTTACTACTTATTAAAAACACTGGCCTATCATCCGTCAGGACTAGATGTGACTAATCCATACTTTGATAATAGCGGTGATCTATATTTTCTGCTTCGCATTGAATCAGGTGAAAGCGTTAGCGGTGGTCAGCTCTTCCTTTTTGAAGATTTGGAATTACCTCAACTCTATAACAAGTACGTAAGTATCCCTGATGGATACGAAAATGATGAAATCGTTCGAAATCTGTTTTTTAAAATTGAAAACTCAACCGATAGTTATTTTATAACTGGAAAAGCTGGAACCGGCAAATCAACATTCATTCAATATTTTACAAAAAACACGAAAAAGAAAGTACTGCTTGCTGCATTCACCGGCATAGCCGCAATCAACGTTGGTGGTGTGACGCTTCACTCATTCTTTAGATTTCCCTTCCGACCGTTGCTTCCCAATGATGAAGAGATACCAATCTTTAAACCATACTTTCAAAAACGAAAGATTATCGAGGAAATTGATGCTCTTATAATTGATGAAGTGTCTATGCTTCGAGCAGATATTTTAGAGGGGCTTGATTACTCGCTTAGAAATAATGGTGGAGATCCAAGTAGGCTATTTGGAGGAAAACAGTTAATTCTGGTAGGGGATATATTTCAGTTGCCTCCCGTGGTGGATTCGTGGGATGAAACTGAAAACTACGTTTTCAGCAATGTATATTCTAGCGAGTATTTTTTCTCATCAGATGCCTTTAAGAAGCTTAATCCAAAATATTATGAGTTTGTCAAATCCCATAGACAAAAAGAAGATTTGGAATTTGTCACGCTCTTAGATAAAGTCAGAGAGTGCTCAATTGATGAGTCAACGCTATTAAAACTAAATGAAAGTTTTAATCCCGCATTCACACCCAAAAATGAGGACTTTGTGATCACACTCACCACTAATAACCAAATTGCAAACGCAGAGAACGAAAAAAAATTGGCTGAGTTACCAACATCAAAATTTGTTTTTGAAGCGGAAGTCAAAGGTGAGTTTGGAGTGGAACGTTCTCCAACTGTTAAAACGATGGAACTCAAAAAGAACGCCCAAGTAATTTTTATCAAAAATGACACAACCAATCCGGAGGGGCCAAGAAGGTGGGTCAATGGTACGATCGCCAAAGTGGATTTTATTGCAAGTGATTTAATAGAGGTTAAACTTCCAGATGGCTCTGTTCACAAACTGGCAAAGGAAACTTGGGAAAATAGGAGGTATAAGTACGATAGAGATAAGGGCAAGATAACGTCAGAAGTAATTGGAACTTTTACCCAATTTCCAATCAAACTAGCTTGGGCCATAACGATTCATAAAAGCCAGGGATTAACGTTCGACAATGTAATAATAGACCTTGGCAGTGGAGCTTTTGTCAATGGGCAAGTCTATACTGCTTTGAGCAGATGTAGAAAGCTTTCTGGCATAGTATTAAAACGTAAAATTAGAGCTGAAGACATCATCCATGACCAACGTCTGATTGACTTTCACAAATCTGTCACTACGGCTTGATGCTTGAGTTCAAGACCTTCAAATAAGGAGGCTTGGGTTCACCAGAAAAAATGGCTTAAGAATTTGCAAGTCATAATTAATGAAAGTCCTAATACTTGCCAATTCCTTAAATACATCACGATGACACTTTCTAAACTTTACCTTATGACAAAAGGGGCAATACTCGGTTCTCCCTGGGTAAAATCCAGGAATAATTAGTTCAAGCATTCTGATTAATTCCACTGGGCTCTTTGCTTTCAATTTGTTTTGATAGAACTCAATTCTTCCAAGTATACCATGTGAATACTCCCCATACAGGTAATAACCTTCAAGCTCACGATGTTTCTGATTTGCAAAATAAGGAATTGCGAACTGCTGAATGAAATTTAAGACGTGCAAGCCGTTCTTACACAGAAGTAATTCATTTGGAGTAACATCACAACAACATGAACCATCATCTGTGTAAACGTGCCATTCTGCAATCTTCGGGAATGCATTACCAACTTCAAATAACTTAGGAAATGCTTTCGGGTAATCCTGACTTCCTCTTATTTCAACTTGGTAGCTTTCCCAAATCTTTCCCGAGCTATCAATAATATCCAATTCACCTTTTAGATATCTTTCACTATTAATGCTGATTATACTTAATTTTTGAAAGACATCAGGTACCCCTTCTATATCCCGCTCAAAAAAATCATTCTTCATTACTGTCCATAAGGCCTGGTTGTAACTGGAATTACTGATGCTAGCCCTGCTGAGGAAGAAACTTCATCCTTATCTTCACCAAGCGGAAATCTTTCGCTTAAGTGCTTTCTCCACAACTCCGTAGACTTTCGAATATTTTTTTCCTGAAGTGCTTTTTTTGCATCCTCGATGAAATCAGAAAGACACTTCATAAAATACTCTTTCTGAGTATAATCCTTCAAAAGATTTTCCCCTACAGGGATTGTAGGTCTATAACAAGTAAACTCATTTTGCAGCTTTGCTTGGATATTGATCAGGGTTTCTTTTAGCGCTACATCATCTCTATCTTTTCTATATACTACATTTTCAGCGATCAGGATTGTTAACACTAATCCGCTTGGCATTGTTTTACTTTCATTAAGATATTCTCGATTATCAAGCCATCCTTTACCAAATCGAACAAGCCTTCTCAATTGTGGATTAGTTTCAGCCTTATCATTGAACCACTTTGAAAACGCCCTGGGGTCGCTATCAATGTAGCCATCACGCTTATGTGCTAATTCTGGTATGCTTCCCTTCTTATAGTAAATGGGCTTGTCAATGTGGTGACCATCCGCAAAAACAGTCCTGACGCAGGTATTTTTGTCAATCGGATCTGTATCAGTATGACCTTTAACCGCCTGGCAAATCCAGTCATGATAAGTGGTTGGGCTTGGACGATCATTTACAGTTTCATCACCTTCGAAGTAAATTCCATCATCTACATCATAGTGCAGCTTGGTTTTCTCTTCCTTGCCTTCCATAATTTTTCTAGGGATCGGATTAATAACCGTATCTGTTGACATAGATCCTTGTCCGCTAAATTTGGGCTGTACTTCTTTCGGTTTGTTATCTGCAAACCAATTCCTGATCTTATTTCTAAGTTCCTTACGAGATGATTTTAGCTTTTTCCTTCTCGTGTCTGTTAATCTAATTTCACCATTATAGGTGTCAAAGTGTTTATTGCAGTTTGCCATTGCTATAGAATTTCGTGTGTTAAATCTTTACTTACATATTTCAAATCAATTTTTCCTTTGGTTTGGTATGGCTGCCTTTCGGTGTAATACTTTCCAATAAGATGTCGACCATCGCCATTTTCAACTATCGTCATCACCTCAGTTCCATAATGTGGTGAAAAGCCTAAAGGCGAATTTCCGTCATTCAGGTAATTATAGATGAGGGTAAAAGTTCCATCCCTTTTCTTTTCGATTGTCGCATCAATGCTTACCGATTTGGATGACATTTCTCCGTCTTTTTTCTTTGTCCAGGAGTTAACGACTACATCAGATCCGTTTTGCACAATTACCTTAATGTGGGGAAGGGTATCTGAAATTGTTTCTCCTTTATCATTCATGTATTCATATCGTAGCACTCCCTCATAACGACCAGAAAAATCTGGGACAGAATACATCCAACTGAATGGACGTATGTTCCATAATTGGCTATTTATAAAACCGAAAACTCCGCCAACCACTGCGAAAACTGAAATGGATACTCCCCAATGATTGTTGATGAACTGATTGGCCACTAAGACAGAAAGTCCAAGCATCACGCATATGAAAATAAAAGCACTTGGCTTCAGGTAACGTAAATTGAACTTTTCCATACTTAGTATTTTGGTGAACTACTGCTTCCAATCACTCCTCCAATGAAACTCCCAATTATACCGCCTACTGGTCCACCAAATGCAAGTCCAATCCCACCACCAACTAACGCTCCAGCGGTAGTGTTGGAGTCTTTAATCTCCGCTTTCTTCTTTTTGGAATAAGGAGCCCGTGTATTGCCATTGTAATTTCTTGCCGTACGGGATGTCATTATTCCTTTCTCTATGTTGCACCCAATACAAGCCGGGAATAAATTATTCAGGTGATCAGTGCCTCCTTTCGCTTTAGGAATGGAGTGCTCAATGTGCCAGGCACCTTTCTCTCCGGCCTTCCCATATTGGTGAAGACTAAGTCTACGATGGCAAATGTGACAAAGGCCATCAGTCTTCATATATATTTTCTTCAAGAGTTGTTTGTCTTTACGCATAATCAAAAGTTTAATTCAATGAATTATTATTAATCTTCTTGTAGTTGTCTAACTGTTTCTCAAGGTCTCTTCTTTCTAATCTTTTAGCTTCAATTGTTTTTTCCATTGAAGCAATTATATAAGGATCAAATCCATTTCTCCGGTAAATTCTTACCTGTATCCACGCCCTTATAATTTTCAGGAGAGTGTTTGTATCAGTTACCCTGTTAAAAATCAAACAGGAAATTGCCACGTAAGCGAAGCAGACAAGATTAACTGAGTCAAACATGGAACCAAGCAAATCATATCCGCTTCTAAAAAGAAAAAACCATAGCAACCCGATCAGAAGCACAAAGACTGCCTTGATACCCACGAACAAGAATTGAATCCTTCGGTCGAGATACTCCTTCATTGCCTTTGTCAAACGAAGCTCCTCAAGATCTCGCTCAATCTCTGTTTCAACTTTTCGAAGTCGGGTTGCAATGGTTGTTACCTGTTCCCTGGCCCAGGCATACATAAACAACGCCACTGCAACCACAATGGCAACAATGACTATAATCACTCCTAAATTTTTCATGATAAGTAGTTGTTTAACTTAAACGCTGTTTAAAAAATAGCCACACTCTTCTCTTTACGAGTATCTCATAGGCTGACTTCCATGAAGGTTTACTTCACAGATTCATGAGACCTTCTTTGATTAAATCAATGAGTAGTCTTAACCGTTTAAAATTCCTGGAGGCCGCACTTAACGGGATTGGGTGTTGTTGAACCCTTCTGATTTGGAGATTAGACCCGGATGCCTTAGAATTGTAATTGCAAATATTATAGGATCCAGGTTTACCAGACCTGGTTCCGGGTCTATCCCAAATTCAGGGGGCTCTAACAGGCCTCCTGTTTTTATTTCCCGCATTTATCTCTTCATATCACTTAAAATTTTTTAATATCCGTTCCCTGTCTTCATGCTGTTTATCGTCTTCATGATAGAGTTCTATGAAAACGATCTTCTCTTCATCCTCAAAGTGAGCATACACCAACTTCAAACCCGTTTGCACACCTGCTCCTTTTATAGACCTGCACGCTAATCTCCTCTCTTTAATAACGCAGGTCTTTATTTTCATTCCATTCAACCGGCTGTTGAACGGGGGCAGTTCATGCGCATGAACAGCTAGTACCTTTTTAACAATAGCTATATCACTCTCCAGCGTTTTATATTTTTTCTGGAGCTTCTTAAAATCCTTTCCGTATTCTTCAATCTCATCAAAAGTCATTCAGGTCCGTTGTTATAAATCCGTGCGGTGTAAGGAGGCTCTCTATAAAGAGCCAACTCATAATCAATCACTTCACCATCCTCAGTAGCCTTCCATGGTAAGTCCTTATGTGAATAAAGGCTAATTGATTTTGCCGAGAAATCACTAAGTGTACTAATGACATGATCAATAATTTCTATTTCCGAAGCCTTTAACTGAGTAAGGTCAGGTTTGGCTAGCGGTAAAAATCGCTTTTGCATAAACCCGTGATAATCAGTTTTAAAAGTCTTGACTAAAGACTCTTCTTCCATTTTAGAAAGAATAGCATCCATATTTTGCGGAACCGGCCCAAACTGAAGCTTCTTAAAAGTCGCACCGATCATATGTTGCTCATATCGTTCATAATAGTTGAACTCTATGAAGTAAAGCAATTTATTCAGCACAGTTTCTCCAATGTTGGGCTTGCCTGCGCAGCGCTCCAAAATGTAGAGTAGTACCTGCTTAAATTTGTCCACCTTCAGATCAGGTACTGATACACGTTCTTCTGGCTCCTGTTTCTTTTTCTTTACCTTCTCTTCCGGCAACGTGTGATTAATCATGAAATTCTTGCCTAACAAATTATCTATAGAGACCTCAAGAATCTCTGATAATTTGAGGAGTTCCCTTGCATTAATGTTCCTGTTTCCAAGCTCAATTTGTGCAAGGGACGGTCGGGTCATTTCTAGCATCTTTGCCAATTCTAGTTGTGAAAGGTCTTTTCGCTTTCGAAGGGTGGCAATGCGGTTTCCGATGTCTTCCTGGTTTATCATGATGGCTGTTTATACGTCAAATATAACAAAGTTCTGTTTTAGAACAAGGTAATGTTCTAAAATATAACATCAAATCTCATGCCAGTATAACGACATCTTACATCAAAACTTCGGCAAAAAAACCTATATTTGCCAAAGTTTGGTATATTCAATCCAATGGCCATCACCATAGAAAAGCCACTTTTAGAGCATTTTAAGGGCAAAACATCCGTTTCAGCCAGCGAAATCCTACGCTTTTTAAAAACCCAATATCCCGATGTAGCCATCAAGACCCTCCAATGGAGAATCTATGAACTCAAAAAGAAAGGGGTTATCCATCATGTTACCCGAGGCACTTACTCATTCGAAGAACGCTCCGAATACCGGCCCGCTATATCCCGACCGCTGAAAAGGCTTTATAATAAAATCAATAAAGAATTACCCTATGCCACTATCTGCGTTTGGGATACCCGCTGGTTTAATGAATTCATGGAACTTCAACTCTTTAAGCATTTCCTGGTAATAGAAGCCGAGAAAGCCGTTGCCGAAGCCATTCACAACCGGCTGGTAAGCCCTACCGTAAGTGTGTTTTTGGATCCCGACAAGGAGATATTTGAAAAGTATATCGTAAATCATGATGAAGTCATCATTGTCAAGTCAATGATATCGGAAGCGCCAGTTATGAATCATGGAAACATCGTATGTGCTTCACTTGAAAAATTGTTGGTCGACTGCCTGGTGGAGCCTGTTATGTTCAGTGCGCAGCAAGCCGAATTGGATACTATCTTTAAAAATGCTTTTGATCGATATACCATCAACATCAATGCAATGAAGCGTTACGCCAGGAGGAGGAATAAACTGAAGGAACTCGAAACCCGCATTCAAAACTTTGGCAATAATTGAAAATAGTGCCGCAAATTTGACATGATAGACAGGGCCTCATACGAATTAGAATGGATACGAAAAGTATCCGCATCACTTGGCAAAAAGGGTGATCCTAAATTATTGGAGAAAGTAATCTACGCCTTTACACTATTAGAACAGCTTGTCGCACATAAGCTCGACTTCATATTCAAAGGCGGTACTTCCTTGCTGCTGTCAACCAACTCGCCTCGCAGATTTTCAATTGACATTGATATCATAACATCCACACCTCAAAAGGAAATTGAAGCGCTACTCGAAAAAATTGTTGCCACCGGACTGTTTATAAGGTGGGCACCTGATAACGACCGCAAATCAGCGGTGGAGGCTCCGGTAGCACACTATAAGTTGTATTACAAAAGCAAAGTTGATACCCACATACCGGAAGAGCCCATATTACTCGATATACTTTTCGCGGCAAACCCGTATCAGAAAGTAAAGGAATACCCTATTGCTCATGATTGGATACTAACCGATAAAGAACCACTCACGGTAAACATTCCGGTTTTCGAATCGCTACTGGGTGATAAGCTAACCGCTTTCGCACCTACTACCACCGGCATTTTGTACACCAAGAACAGGCCTGTGGAAATCATCAAGCAATTGTACGATGTGGGCCTGCTCTTTGATCTCTCCTCCGATTTTGAACTGGTGAAAAAGAGCTTCCTGAAAGTGGTGCACGAAGAAATTGCTTACCGAAAGTTGAACATCACCTGGAAACAGGTGTTGCAAGACACCACCGAAACGTGCCACATACTGGCCCAACGCGACCAGGCCCGTCAAGAGTTTATTCATTTACAAACCGGCATCACCAACATCACGAATTTCATTCTTGATCGGTTTAAAATTGAGGAAGCCATCACGGCATCGGCTAAAACCGCTTATCTCTGTAGCCTGTTGCAGGCAGATGAAACCGGTGAGCCAGGAAGATTTGAATCGCCAACGCAATTGGCAGATTTAAAGATAGAAAGCACAAATCACCTAAAACTTAACAAGCTGAAGAAAACCAATCCTGAAGCATTTTATTACTGGCACAAATCCATTGAATTAAACGCGAAGTTATCATAGACTCATGACACAGGAACAAATACGCCAACTCGAAAAAGAATTGTGGGATGCAGCCGATGCCCTTCGTGCGAACAGCAAATTAACGGCTGCCGAATATAAAGACCCGGTGTTGGGGTTGGTGCTATTACGCTTTGCCCAAAACAAATACGAGGAGGCGAAACCTATTGTTGAAAGTAAAATACCAAAGGGCCCACGCGGAAAAAGACCGGCTACCAAAGAAGATTACCTAGCTGCCGGGGCTATCATGCTTCCTAACGAAGCTCAGTACGAATACCTCGCTGCATTACCTGAAAGTAAAGACATCGCTACGGCTATCAACAAAGCGATGAAAACGATTGAGGCCGAGTATCCCGACTTACAAGGCAACCTTCCTAAAAACTATCAAGAATTTGAAAGCGATTTGTTACGCGATTTGATACGCGTGTTTAACAAAGATGCCGTGAAGAAAGCAACGGGCGATGTGTTCGGGCGCATCTATGAATACTTCCTCATGAAGTTCTCTATGCAGGGTGCCGGTGCGCAGGAAGGTGGAGAATTTTTTACGCCTCCAAGCTTAGTGCAGTTGATTGTCAATTTCATTGAACCTGACCACGGCATTATACACGACCCCGCCTGTGGTTCGGGCGGTATGTTTGTGCAAACAGGCTACTTTGTAAAGAGCCACAGCAACAAAGAGGTAAACGAAGTGATTAAGTGTTACGGTACTGAACAAAAAACCAATAACACCAAGCTTGCTAAAATCAATTTGGCCATACATGGCATTGAAGGAAAAATAATTGAGGCCAACAGTTTTTACAGCGACCCGCACAACCTTGTTGGCAAATGCGATTTTGTAATGGCCAATCCTCCCTTTAATGTAAACAAGGTTGATAAGGGCAAAGATTTTGTAAAGACTGACCCGCGCTTGCCCTTTGGTTTACCGAAAGCCGATAACGCCAATTATTTGTGGATGCAATATTTTTACAGCTACTTAAATAAGACCGGACGGGCAGGTTTTGTAATGGCCAGTTCTGCTACCGATGCAGGGCACAGCGAAAAACTCATACGCCAGCAATTGATAGAAACCGGAGCGGTTGATTGCATTGTGAGTGTGAGCAATAACTTTTTCTATACACGCTCACTGCCCTGCCATATTTGGTTTTACGATAAAGGCAAGCGTAAAGAGAACAAGCAAAAGATTTTGATGATTGACGCACGAAATGTGTTCCGCAAAGTAACCACCACTATCAATGATTTTAGCGAAGAACAATTAGAAGGGCTCACCGCCATTATGAAATTATACCGTGGTGAAAAGCCTCAGGTAAATAAAAGCAACACATGGTTTAATGAGCGTTTCCCTGATAAGAAGTACCACGATATTGAAGGCCTTTGCAAGATTGTAACATTGGATGAAGTAAAGGAGAATGATTATAGCCTTACACCGGGAAGATATGTAGGGGTGAAAGTGATTGATAGCGATGGATTTGATTACAATGAGAGATTAGGTGAAATTCAGAAAGAGTTAGACTTTTTAAATACCGAGGCTATACAGCTTTCAAAGGTGATTGCGATAAATATGAAAGAGCTGATATGAATACTTGGGAAGAAATACAATTAGGTAAACTGTTCCAAATAAAGCATGGCTGGGCTTTCAAAGGAGAATATTTTAGTAGCGAAGGTGACTTAATTGTAGTTACGCCCGGTAATTTTTTTGAACAAGGCGGATTTAGAGTTCGTGATGGAAAGGAGAAATTCTACTTGGGAAAATTCCCTGATGAATATTTATTAAAAAGAAACGATGTCGTTATTGCTATGACGGAGCAAGGCCCAGGTTTGATAGGAAGCCCAGGCTTGGTACCGTCAAATAATAAATTTCTTCATAACCAGCGAATAGGATTAATTTCAGACATTAAGAAGGATAAAATCTTTAGTAAATTTATTTACTATTTATTTTTTACAAATGGAGTGAGAAATGAAATCTTTGGGTCAGCTACAGGAACAAAGGTGAAACACACCGCTCCAAAGAGGATTTACCAAATCAAAATTCTACTTCCTCCATTATCTACTCAGCGAAAGATAGCATCTATTCTTTCAGCTTATGATGATTTGATTGAAAACAATCTAAAACGCATTAAACTGTTAGAAGAACTGGCACAACGTACCTATGAAGAGTGGTTTGTAAAGTTTACAGTTAATGGTGAACAGGTGGAAATAAATGCAGATACTGGGTTGCCTGAAGGATGGAAGAAAGTTTCTATGACTGAGATTGCAGAATTTTTAAACGGCTTTGCTTTTAAACCAACAGATTGGTTTGTTACAGGGTTTCCAATTATAAAAATAAAAGAATTAAAAGCAGGAATCGGAAATGATACTCCACGTAATGATGGCAGCAGAGTTCCAAATAAGTTTTTAATAAAAAGTGGAGACATACTTTTTTCTTGGTCTGGCTCACTTGAAGTTGTCATTTGGCAAGGAGAAGATGGATGGCTAAATCAACACTTATTTAAAGTAACTCCAATTAACGGAACCCCAAGAGAGTTTGTTCACCAAGCTTTATTATATGCTCTATCTGAATTTAATAATTTAACAACGGGGGCAACAATGAAACATTTAAAGCGAAAAGAATTAGATTTTGTAAAAGTTTCAATTCCAAATAAAGAGTTGTTACAGGAATTCGAAAAAAATGTAAATCCTGTTCAGGAACAAATTCTTAATTTATCCAAGCAGAATCGACTCCTAAAGGAAGCCCGCGATATTTTGTTACCCAGATTAATGAGTGGTGTAATTAATCTGGAAGAAGCAAAAGAAGAAACATTGGCAATTGCGGCAGAGCCTCTTGAATTTTATAAAAGTAAATCCACTACCCGATGAGCTACGAATACTCTGAAGACGGATTAATTGAAACCGCCACGCAAGATGTGCTGGAAGAACTCGGCTGGAAAGTACTCACCGCCTGGACAAACGAGAGTTTCGGTGCAGATGGTTTATTGGGGCGCGAAAATAAAGGTGAAGTAATTCTCAGAAGATATTTAGCACAGGCACTCAAAGCGTTAAACCCTGAACTACCGGAGGCAGCATATCAGCAAGCCATTGAACAAATTGAGCAAAAAAGTTCAGATAAAACATTAGGCCGCATTAACAAAGATAAGTACAAGCTTTTCAAAGAAGGAGTTGAAGTTAGCTTTACAAACAATGAAGGTGAACTTGAAAAACAAAAGCTACAGGTTTTCAATTTCGAGAATCCCGCCAGCAATCATTTTTTAGCTGTCAGGCAATTTGAAGTAGTAGGTGAACTGTATAACAGGCGTCCTGATATTGTCGGTTTTGTTAACGGAATACCCTTGGTGTTCTTTGAGCTAAAGGCACACCACACCGATTTACGCAACGCCTTTACCGATAACATTACAGACTACAAGGATACCATTCCCCATGTATTTCATTGCAACGCTTTCATTATTCTCAGCAATGGCACCGATGCCAAGGTAGGAACCGTAACAAGTCCCTATAAATATTTTTTAGACTGGAAGCGAATCACGGAAGAGGAAGAGGGCATTGTAAGTCTTGATACCATGTTACGAGGTACTTGTTCCAAACAAAACCTCATGGACATCTTTGAAAATTTCCTGCTGTTTGATGATAGCGGAGGCGATGTAGTGAAGATTATGGCCAAGAACCACCAGTTTATTGGTGTGAATAAAGTAATTGATAAAGCGGCCAGCATTGAAGAACTAAAGGGAAAGTTGGGTGTATTCTGGCATACTCAGGGAAGCGGCAAATCGTATTCAATGGTTTTTATCTGCCAGAAAATTCATAGAAAGTTTGGAGGCTCTTATACTTTTTTGGTGGTGGTTGATAGAAGTGAGTTAGAAAGGCAATTGTATGACACGTTTACCGGAGTAGGCGCCACCACCAGTAAAGAAGTGGTTGCTAAAAGTCGAGAGCATTTAAGGGAACTGTTAAAGGAAAATCATCGGTATGTATTTACACTCATTCATAAGTTTTCAATTGACCCCAAAGTTGAGAGCGAATATCCACTCATTACCGTTAGAAAGAATATCATTGTAATATCCGATGAGGCACACCGTACACAAGCCGGAACCTTTGCGCGAAACATGCGCTTTCAGGGAATACCCAATGCCTCGTATTTAGGTTTCACAGGAACGCCTATTATTAAAGAGGAAGAAGAGCTAACGAAGAATATTTTTGGTGAATATGTTTCTGTCTATGATTTCAAGCGTGCCATTCAAGACGGAGCCACACTACCCTTGCGTTATTTGAATCGGGGTGAGAAACTCGGAATACAAAATCCGCAGTTAGATGACCGCATGGCTGAGATTCTGGAAGATGAAAATCTGGATGATGACCAGAAGCGCAAGCTCACGTATTTATTTCAAAAGGATTATGTTGTACTTACTGCTGAACCCCGTTTAAATGCCATTGCCAAAGACCTTGTTTGGCATTTCAATGAAAGAGGGTATCAGGGCAAGGCAATGTATGTGGCATTAGATAAGCCCACTGCCGTGAGAATGCATGACCTCATACAAAAACACTGGCCAATATATGTTAGTGATTTAAAGAAACGAATTGAACAAGCAACTGACCAGCAGGAAGAGCAAGCTTTACAACGAAAACTGAAAAGAGTTGAGGAAACAGAAGTTTGCGTTATTGTAAGCTCGGAACAAAACGAAGTTGATAAATTCCGCAAAATGGAACTGGAGATTGCGCCCCACCGCAAGAAAATGGTAGAGCGTGACCTGGAAAAAGAATTTAAAGACGAAGATAATCCATTTCGCTTAGCCATAGTTTGCGCCATGTGGATAACTGGGTTTGATGCACCATGCGTTTCTACTGTTTATCTCGATAAGCCAATCAAGGGACATACATTAATGCAGACCATTGCAAGGGCAAACCGTGTGTACGATGATGAAAAGGAGAATGGTTTAATTGTGGATTATGGAAATGTTTATAAGCAATTAGAAAAAGCCTATTCGGTTTATGGTGAAGGTGGAAAAGGCGGTGGTGGTAGTGGTGGTGGCGAGTCTGGAGAAACAAAAAGGCCGGTTGAATTACTGGAGCAGTTGGCGGAGGAGTTGAAAGAGTCAATTCGACAAACAAAAGGATATTTGAGCGAACTCGGTTTCAATCTTGGAGACCTAAGCAATGCAGATGCAAAGCCTATGGAAAAGATTGCACACATAAAAAAAGCAGTGGATTGTGTTTGCCTGAATGAGACCACCCGAACGAAGTTTGAAATCATGGCCCGAGATGTATTTCGGAAATACCATGCCCTTTACCCTGAAGAACAAGTAAAGCCATTCATCCGCCAGTTCAATGCAATAGAAGCCATCTACCAGCAATTGAATCAACAGACCAAATCGGCTGACGTGGTTAGCATCATCACCGAGCTTCAGCAAATAGTAAATGAGAGCATTTTGGTAGAACCAAAGAATGCCAACGAACCGGATGGTGTTTATGTTGACCTCAGTAAGCTCGACTTCGATAAATTAAAAGCGGCATTCGCCAAAACTCAGAAAAAGAACACAGTCGTTTTTGATTTACAAAGAGCCGTAGAACAAAAGCTTGAGCAGATGATGAAAGAAAATCCGCTGCGCATAAAATTCTATGACCGTTATCGGGAAATCATTGAAGAATACAATCAGGGAAAAAGTTTAGAAGACACGATGAGAGCATTTGAGAACCTGAGCAATTTCATTAAAGATTTAAATATTGAAGATGCCAGAGCCATCCGTGAAGGATTAGACCAGGAGTCATTAGCCATTTTTGATCTCCTTCGTTCAGGTAAAGAGTTAACTGCCTCTGAAATCAAAGACGTGAAAAAAGTATCGGTTGATATTTTAGCCAAACTGAAAACTGAAAAATTGCATATAGACCGTTGGCGTGAAAGCCGTCAAATAACAGCTCAAGTAAAGACAACAATATTTGACACGCTGCAATGGCTTCCGCAAACCTCATACACCGACCAGGATGTAAGTGAGAAAACCATTCATGTATATCAACACATTTACACGAACTATCCGGGTGGGCAGCAAATTATTTATGCAAGGACATCGGCATAAATTTCTCAGCATTAAACTGCAAGTCGCCAAAAGAAAAAAACTCTCCCGATCCATCGCTTAGAGGATACAGTCCAATGCTGATACCAGGAGAGTTTCGGAAATAAAAGTACAATTAAATTGAGTGGTATTCCCCACCGCACATCCCCCACAGGTTATAAGGTGTTCGTCATTCCTTGCCGCAAAAAATCACGCCAGCACTCACCCCGCAGGCCTGTGAAGTATTGTGTAAACTGATAAAGTAAGTTGTCGGCCAGCGCGGTTCGCCCTCGTTCCTCGGGACTGCTGTCATGCCTTTTGCTCTGGCCGCGTCATTCCTCACGGCAGCTACCTGTGTCCTTCAAACCTACTTCGTTCAGTCGTCCTCCATTACACTGCATTACGCTTCGTTCGTTCCCAACGCACATGTTCGTTTCGTTTGGGTTATAGGCAAACACACTTGCAACGCATATAACCACAAACTCCATTCACTTCCAGCGTACACTCCCTACGCTGCATTCCGTTTCATTCCGTCCTCCTTCACTCAGTAAGTTTGCAGTCCACCCGCTGCCCTTGTTGTGCTCGCCTGCGCTGTCGTTCGGGCTGCGGGCTGTCATGCTTTTTGTATCCAGACTTGTTGGCTAACGCTCGACCAGCTCCATTCAACAACCAACGCGCGCGAACAAAAAATCACGCCAGCCCTTGTGTAGTCCGGCCTTTTACAACACACATGCCGACCCTCGGCCTACCTACATGGTTCGCAGCCGCTTCCTTTGTCAGCTCTCTCTGCTCACACCCTACCTCCTGCTCGCGGGATTCATTCCACTCCGTTTCATTCACCCTTGGGCGGCTCGCAATCCGACAAAGGCCTTCGCACACCTCCACACAAATTTTGTCAACTAAGTCAGAGAAAGTTCTGGTAAAATGTTCTGGTTAATAGCATGTGAAAGATCCTCCACACTGATTTTCTCCCCACTCACAATTTCTTTAAAGGATTCTAATGCCCTTTTCTTATCACCTGTTTCTAAAAAATGACTTGCTGTTTTAATTGCTTCCTGGTAATTCATCGGCAACAAAACCTCCGGCACATTAGTAATTGTATTTTTTGTGGTCAGCAATTTTGAGATGGTATAGGCTCGCATGGAACTATCATTGGATGGGCGACACAATTCATCAACATCTTTTTGCTTTAAATCCCGATTAAGCCAGGCCTTTTCATCCTCTTTCGCGATAATCACAGGCATTCTTTTCTTATGGTTATGAACGTATTCCAAAATGCTGTTTGCTTGTGTTGTGAGTACCGTATAACTGTAATAGTACGTGTCAGTTTCCTTATCCCTCCAACGACTATACAAACCGGCCATTGATCTTACCTTCTGATCACGAAATGTAACGTAGTATGGAATTTTAACCGTTCCCTTCTCATCTAACCATCGCCATTCAAAAAAGCCAGTAACAGGTATCAAACAGCGTTGCCCATTTTTTACCGCATCACGAAACGAAGGTTTCTCACTCATTTCCTCTGAAATACAATTCAAAGTTTGTGCCCGTAGCGCCATGGCTTTATCACGATCCGAAATGTAAAAAGGAACCAGACCCCAATTAAATAGTTTGAAATGGTCAGGGTCACCGGCTGTTATGATTGGTGTGGGCAAGTAGTCAAAGCCATTTTCATGGTACATACTTACCCCATCATTCGAATTACCCGCCATCACCTTTAGGCACCATTTCAATTCACTCAATTCTTGCTTAGTGAGGTGCTCAGGCAATCCACCCTTCTGTGAATACTGTGTAAGCACTTCATGTATCCCATTGTATGACTTTTCTTTAAGTGCTTTAAGGGCGTCAAGTTTCTCATCCTTTTGCAACAACACCTCGAACCTGCTCTCAATAAGTTTAAGTTCAGCACGAACATGCTCAAATGAAGCTCCATAATGTTGCGCAAGTTCTTGTTCACGCTTTGCCAATGCCTTGTGGTAACACATCTCCTCTCAATTGAATACTCAATTTAGATAAATGTGAAGAAAGTCCGGACTTCACCCAAAATTAAAAGAGTGCGCCAAGTTAGGCCGGCCGCTCATTCCTGCACACATGGCTAAAGCAAGGAACTACGGCATAAACACATGCCTCCACGCATGCCTTCATTTATTCCGTTCCTCCTTGCTTTACCCGCATTGCCAGCCAGTAGTATAGGCTTCTCTTTTATTTTTTTCGGTTTTTCTTTTCTCTTAAAAGTGTTCGTGGGTCGCGCAAAATTTTAAAGCGCGAACTATGAACACACCAAAAATCAAAACGCACAGAATGATGGATGAATTCACGAATCAAAATCACTTTTTCATCCTTTCTAAAGGCTATAATGCCGGAAAGCCACTCTTAAACCCTTGCCCAAATTGCTTTGTGGTAATCACCACCAATCTGGAAGAAAGAGAGTATTTCTACTGGCTTTGCTATGGGCTTTGGGTAGGTGGCTTTTTCCGGCAGGTTCTCACAGGTTCAGTGATCCCATTTTTAAGAATTAGTGAACTACACCAGGTTATCAATACAACCCAGTCGAAAGTTGCCCTAAGAAAAGAAGCGTTATTAAACTCGCTCGAGATTTTAAACAAACTATCCGCTCACCAGGAGAATCTGGTGAAGCAGATTCAACTTATCAAACAAGCTAAAAAAGCAATCATGTATAAAGTACTGCGGTAGCCATAAAACAAAGAACCCTGACAATTGCCAGGGTTCTATTTTACTCCGAATCCTTCAGGATCTTCTTCGACATCCATTTCATAAGGAGGGATATCATAAAACTGACAACCGCCCCGATACAGGCTAAGACCGCAGTCTTGGCAATATCATCGGAACGAACGTTCGCGAAGATCGTGAGGAGGGTACCTCCGGCCGTCCCGGCCACGGTACCGTGATTGTTATGAGTCGTCATCTACACAATCCTTTTCACCATCCACCGCTGACTGACTCACAGCGGTCATCACCCCACCGGCTACCGTGAGGTATCCGCCTAAAGTGACAACAGCAACTGGTAAGCTGATAGGGGCAGTTAAGATAACCCCACCGGCAGCCGCCAGAGCAATTCCAATATTGCGCAGTACCCGAAAGAATTTCGGAGTAGGCGCTTGTAATCTTTCTTTTAATTTCATGAACACCTTGATTTAATTGTGATGAATACTTTTTCTTTTCGTTTCAAAGCTTCAAGCACCAGTGCTTTCAGCTTTTCATTCGCCAATCGTGATTGGCTTCCCTTCCCGGGACCGGTGAGTGTTGTGGCGGGTGCAATGCAACCACGCAGCTCTTTCAAGGCATCATTCGCAGGATGAATAAGAATTCCATTTCGTCCTTTCACATTCAATACCATCAGATGCTGACCACGTTTTGCAGTTGTCCGTAGTTTTAGCTCATACCGACCTTCTGGGATACAGGAGACATTCCGCTGGTTCTGGAGCCAGGGGAGCTCGATGGTGTTGCACACCACGAGCTTTAACTCCCCATTGGTTCCTTCAGGGTCATAACGCCTGAATAGCTCCAACTCCATTACGCACCTCCATCTACCTGCACAATCGCCAGGGCATTGTAAGCACCATTTTTCAATGGATAAAACTCTCCATTCACTTGCTGGAAGAACTCAATTCCAAACGTCAGGAATATAGGTTCATCAGTTGCAGCTGGAACGCTTGTATCCAAAGTCAGAATTGGAGTTTGTGTTTCCGTCACATCAATTTCAGCGCTCCGGTTTTCGTTGCTGCTGAAAGTTCCGTTTTGAAAGTCAACCCATGCTGCTCCCATGATCAAGCGATAGTGCGTTGCACCGGCTGGCGCTGCTACCATGTGCTGCGGTGAATAATTGGCCAGTGCTACCTGGCAAACACCGGTTGCGCGATTGATCGATGGTGTGAACTGAGCAAAAAATGTCCTACTCAGCTTTGCATTGTCGTTGAATTCAAAGCCAAGCAGTAACTCAGCTTCACCATCAATAACATTACGCTGACCACGTGCATTGGTCGCATCCGCCTGGATGACCTTCACCATCTCGCGTGTGAGTCGGCTGGCCATCCGGCTATCGCCAGTGTTCAGAATCAATGTCCTGAATGCTGTGCGCAACAGCTTGCCAGACGCGCCAGCGCGTCCGAACTCAGCACCGTTCTCACGTGTACGCGCAAAGTTCGGATCGTTCTTGATGCGATCGGCATCAACGCCCCCTTTCTCGCGAGCAAGAAATCCGTCCTGTCCTGTTTTGTAGAAGGATACTCCTCCCATTTGTCCCTGGAGTTTGATGACTCCTTTTTGTCTTGCCATAGTTAAAAAAATTAGTTGCCCAACCTGTTCAAGGCACAGTCTGGTTAAGCCATCGTTGCAACAATGACTAAACGTATTTGATAAAATCAGCAAGACATAAAGTGCTCTTCCGCGTATGAGCACATGCGGCACTTTCTTCCGTTATTTCACAAAATGATTTACTTTAAGTGAAGAGCTTTGCCAGGGCAAAGTCAGAGATGAAGTATAGATAAAGCATGAGAGTAAACCGGATCATTATTTACCCAAAGGATGTGCAACTCATCACCGGCAAGAGTGAGCGCTACGGTAGGTCATTGCTCAAGCGCATCAAAACTCACTTAAAAAAGGCCGATCATCAGTTTGTAAGTGTCGAGGAGTTTTGCTCTTACACAGGGCTAAAATATGAACAAGTAACACCACTTTTAACTGCATAAAAGCGGTTCATTTATTGGTCATGTCTCACTAAAATTCTGTATTTTTATAACATAGAGAATAAGCGATTTTGATTAAGAATTCAAGGTGCCAAACGAGGTGCCACGAAAATCAAAGGCGATAAAAAATATTGATTATCAGCGAAGTAAGAGAAGGAAAACACACCCTCCTCCTCTGCCAGTTGAAAATCAAACACAATCAAAACCCTGAATTCGTAATGAATTCAGGGTTTTTTTGTTAGTAACCAGCCCACCTGTTTGAACTCATAAAATGAACTCCTTGACCGTACCACTGCCTAAGCTTGAGTTTCTGATTCAAATTTCTTTACTTCCTTAAAAACTATCCTTATGATAAAGAAGAACTTTTTAACATGCCTGTTGGCTTTTGTTGCTGTTGCATCAGGTGCCCAACAGAATTTTATCTATTCACCTACTTCTCCAAAAGCAGGTGATATAATTACCATCACCTATATACCAGCAGGCGAATTGGCCAATACCATGAAAAAAGTGGAAGCAGCCGTATATGTTAGTAGCGGCAAAGGCAGGAAGGCGGATGATCTGGTGCTGACTAAAAATGGAAAGAAATACACGGCAACTATAAAAACAGATACTGCCAGCTCTTTTATCCAACTTGGGTTCTTTGTTGACAAAAAATTCGACAGCAACTTTGGTGAGGGCTATTACATTCTGCTTAATGTTGGCGACAAAGTAAAGAAGGAAGCTTATTCAAACCTGGCACGGTATCACCAGTATTACGCTGAAGAGTCGGGGGTAGAACCAAACAAGGCCAAGGCACTGGAGGCTTATGCCAAAGAAATAAGTCTGAATCCCAATTCAAAAAAGAAAGTAGGAGGAAGTTATTTCAGCCTGCTTAGCTCCGAAAAAAAGAGTGAAGCTTCAATTATCATTCAAAAGGAAATCGAATCATCATTAAAAGCGGGGCTTAAAACAGAAGAAGATTATGACTATGTAGCTAGGTTATATAGTATTTTAAAATTGCCTGAGCAGGCCAAATTCCTTGCTGACTTCAAGAAAGAGAAGTTTCCAACGGGAAAATGGCAGATAAACGATGTGTTAACAACATTTGATGAGGAGGAGGATTTGGAAAAGAAGAAAGTATTGCTGGCACAGATTGAAAAAAACATTGCAACGAAAGAAGAATGGAAACAATTTGAACCTTTCTTACCCGATTTTCGAGCATCCATATTAAGGTACTACATTCAGAACCAGCAATGGGAAGATCTTAAAAAGGCAGCAGCAAAAACTGAAGATAAGGGAATGGTTGCTTCCCTCTACAACAGTGCTGCCTGGCGAATGCAGGAAAAAAATGAAGACTTGGAGTTAGCTGAGGAGTTCTCCCGATTTGCAACAGAATACACAAAAGCGGAATGGATAAATCCTTCGGCCAAAAAACCAGATTATGCAACGGGCAAACAATGGGCTAAACAACGCGAAAACACGTATGCCATGTTTGCCGACACATATGCAATGGTGCAGTATCGTTTAGGAAAATATGATATAGGCTATCCCATAACTAAGGAAGCAGCTATTACCATTAACAAGGGACAGGATCCTGATCAGAATAACACATACGCTCTCCTGGCAGAAAAAGTACTGACCCCCGCAGAAACCAAAGCAGCGCTCGAGCAATTTGTCCGTGATGGAAAAACAACCGGTACTGTAAAAGAAATTTTGAAAAAAATTTACTCTACTGAAAAGAAAACGAAAGATGGGTTTGATGCCTATATAGCTGCCCTGGAAAAAGAAAGCTATCAAAAAATGGTTGAGGAATTAAGAAAGTCAATGCTAAATCAATCGGCAACTCCTTTCACATTGAAGGACTTGGACGGCAACACTATAGGCCTCACAGACCTCAAAGGAAAAGTAGTGATCATTGATTTTTGGGCTACTTGGTGCGGGCCTTGCAAAGCATCTTTCCCCGGAATGCAGAAGATAGTGACCAAGTATAAAGATAACCCTGCGGTTAAGTTTGTATTTGTTGATACATGGGAGCAAGGCGAGAATAAGGAAGAAAATGCTAAAGATTTTATAACTTCGAATAAGTACACTTTCCAGGTGCTCATGGACAATGACAACGCTGTAGTGGAACAATTCAATGTGGATGGCATACCCACCAAGTTTGTGTTAGACAAGGAAGGTAATATCAGATTTAAGTCGGTGGGCTTTAACGGCAGTGATGATAAACTTATGACCGAATTAAGCACCATGATTGAGATGGCCTCACATCCTGATGGGTCTAACTAAACGGTCAAATCCTATAAGAAAAAACCCAATCGTAGTTGGGTTTTTTCTTTTTATGAATCTCCAAAAAGCTGGTATGGAAGGTGCGAATGTGCTCAACTAAGCTATAGCAATTCTATGTCTCTGTATTTTTAAATCTCCTGCCATGCCAGATGGCCTGCATGCGGGCGGCATCGTGAATACTGGCATTCACTTCATATCCTACTAATAAAACAACGGTTACCAGTTGCACCCACACCATCAACGCAATTAAAACTCCAATCGATCCGTACACTTTGTTATACGTTCCGAAGTTGGTGATGTAGTACGAAAATCCGTACGAAACAGCCAGAATGAAAATCGTTGCCAAAAACGATCCGATGGAAAAAAACCTCCAGTTATAATGAATAGCCGGACCAAAATAGTATATGGTGGAAACAGCCAGAAAGAAAACAATAAAAACCACAATAAACCGGAGTGCAAATAAGAGGTACACTGTAAATTTATCAATGCCCTTCAGCGCTTCAAGTTCACTTAAATTTAAAAGAATATAATCCAGCACAAACTGACCCACCACCAACAGCACAACAGCCAACACTAACACAAGTGCCAGGTGAATAGTGAGCCCCGTAGCGATCAGTCTTGTTTTCAGTCCGCCCCGTTTGTCATTTGTTTTATAACAGGCGTTAAAAGCATTCATCAAGGACATCATCCCGTTAGTTGCCATATACAAGGCAAACACAAAACCCAGGGTGAGCAGTCCGCCTCGTTGATTACTAACGATATCCTGAATGGTAGAGGACACAACATCATACATACTGGCCGGCATAATGCTTGCCATAAATTCCATAATGCTTTGTGTATTTACCTCCGGAATGTATTGTGTTACATAGGGGATCAAGGTGAATAAAAAAATAATAGCCGGAAATATGGCCAGGATAAAACTAAATGCTACCCCATTGGCGCGAATCAGAATTTCATTTTGCGTCAGATCACGGACAAAAAGCTTGATAATTTTGTACAACGAAACATTATCCCACTTTTTAAATTTTATTTGCCTCATCCAAATGATGATCAGCAACCCGGGCGTCCATTTAAAGAAATATCGCTTGTACTTAAACTTCATTTTTTAAAAAAGGGAGCCAGCACGTTCATCATTACTTCTGGCGGCCTGCAGGGGCGGCCGGTTTTCATATCAACAAAAGCAAGAAGTGTTTCACCCTTATTGATCAATTTATTCTGTTCATTGAAAATTTCATACTCAAACTTAATTCGAACGGTTGGCATCTCACGCATCGAAACAACAATTCGCAATAATTCATCATAACGACCAGGCGCCAGAAATGTTGAATGATTTTCCAGTACTGGCATCATCACGCCATTATCTTCAAGCTCTTTATAGGTTACTCCAAGCTTGCGCAAGCTTTCGACACGCGCTACTTCATAGTACATGGCATAGTTTCCATAGTACACATACGCCATCTGGTCTGTTTCACCATAGCGTACCCGAACGGAGGTTTCTGACTGATACATCAACCGTTAATTTACGGGATTATTTTTTCGCATTGCCCTGCCTTTGCGCTGCTCAATCGTAAGGGCATTTTGGTATCGGGTAGCATTGCGCATATGTTCCGAATAGGAAGCGGTGAAATTGTGCCTTCCTGAAAAATCTTCCTTGGCACACATATAAATATAGTCGCTCGGAAAATAATTGAGTACTGCATTTAAGGCAAAAACTTCGGGCATATTAATGGGTCCGGGTGGCAGTCCCGCATTTTTATAGGTGTTGTATGGCGAATCCACTTCCTTGTGTTCGTTCAATACGCGCTTCAAGGTGAAATCGCCAACAGCAAACACCAGAGTAGGATCGGCCTGTAACGGAATTCCCTTTTTTATTCTATTCAGATAGAGCCCGGCAATTTTAGGAGCTTCTTCTTGTTTTACCGTTTCTGCCTGGACAATCGATGCCAATATCGAAACCTCAATCGGTGAAAGTCCCAGTTGTTTCGCTTTAGCTTTTTTATCATCTGTCCAGAATTTCTCAAACTCGTTATGCATTTTATCAATCAATGTTTCAACTCCTACATTATAATATACTTCGTAGGTGTTTGGAATGAACATGCAAAGAACATTATCCTTGTTAAACCCTTCCTTATTCGTCATCGCAAAATTCACCAACCCCGCTTCAAACTCTTCCGGAGTCATGCCCAGGTTTCGGGTGATCTTTTTGCTCAGCTCGGGAATTAACCGAACATTATTGAACGTAATTTTTACAGGCTCCTGTAATCCTGCGCGCAAAAAACGAATGGCCTGCAGGTTACTCATATTCGCATGGAGTGTGTACCTGCCCGGTTTTACATTTTCATCGTAATCCATCAGCTTGGCTAAAAAGCTAAAGGAAATTAAATCCTGCACATATTCCCCTTCGTGCAATGCCTTTTGCACCGTTTCGAACGTTGCATCATTCGGGATGATGAGAACCCGGTCTTCCTTTCCTACCAGGATGTTGGGCACATAGCATATCTGATACCCGTAAAAAGTAAAACTGATTAACAAGATGGATACAAGCAAAAAAACAATAAGCTTTCCCAGACCTTTGATCATACTCTTTTGAATAAGTTTCAAATTTACAAATTTGTTAACAGTTCGTACTAACCATTACCTTCGCATCATGCCTGCTGAGTTTTTAAAAATCCATCCACAAAATCCCGAGATGCGAAAGATCAACCGGGTGATCGAGATTCTCAGAGCGGGTGGTATTGTTATTTATCCTACAGATTCTGTGTATGGTATCGGTTGTGATTTAATGAACAGGAAGGCCATTGTTCAACTTTGCCGGATTCTTGACATCAAACCGAACAAACTGGATCTTTCTTTCATTTGCCACGACTTGAGCCAGATTGCAGAATATGTGAAACGAATTGATACCCCTGTTTTCAAAGTACTGAAAAGATCTTTGCCCGGTCCATTCACATTTATTTTTGAATCCAGCAGTCGCGTTCCAAAAATTCTGGATGTCAATAAAAAAACTGTCGGCATCCGAATTCCCGATCACAACATTACCCGCAGCATGGTGGAAACCCTGGGTAATCCTATCATCACCTCATCCATCAAAGATGACGATCACATTGTGGAATATACAACCGACCCGGAAGAAATTTATGAGGACTTTAAATACCAGGTTGATCTCGTTATTGATGGAGGCGCTGGTGGGAACGTTCCGTCAACGGTGGTGGACTGCACGGGAGACGAGTTAATTGTTATCAGAAACGGACTCGGTGAAATTAATCTATGAACATCCTCATCGAACTCCACTATTTGCCTTCCGTTCCATATTTCTCCGCGCTTTGCGCGGCTGAAAAAATCGTTATTGAAAAACACGAGTACTTTGAAAAACAAACCTACCGTAATCGTTGTTATATTCATACGGCACAAGGTGTAGAAAGATTAATTCTCCCGCTCACCTCCAAGCACGGGAAGGTATTGATCACGGAAGTCCGGATGGACTACTCTCAAAAATGGCTCAACAACCATTGGCGAACCATCGAGTCGGCCTACCGGAGTTCACCGTTCTTTGAATACTATGCCGATGACCTGCACAAAATTTTATTCCGCCAGCAAACATTTCTCTACGATCTGAATTTTGAAATTCTGACAATCTGTCTCAAGTGGCTGAAAATGGATGTCACGCTTCAAGAAAGTATGTCGTATGAAAAAATACCTGCCGAAGGAACCCTTGATCTCCGAAACATCATTCACGCTAAAAAACCTGAACTATCGGCACCTTATTTTCAGGCTGTTCCTTACCAACAGGTGTTTGGCAATAAGTTTGCAGAAGGCCTGAGCTTACTTGACCTGGTATTTTGTGAAGGACCAAACTCCCGCAATGTGGTGGTGGCATCGGCAAAACCCCATTGAACAATTTGTAAACGGCAAGCGTTTAAATTCTTACTATAAGACAGGTCAAAATAATCCGTTAAAAGTTTACATTTACACTAATTCTACTCCCATTTCTATGGAAGCAAAGTTTTCCAACCGTGTTAAAGAAGTGATTTCCCTGAGTCGCGAAGAGGCCCTTCGGTTGGGGCATGACTATATAGGTGCTGAACATTTATTGCTGGGGCTTATCCGGGAAGGAGAAGGTGTAGCGGTGGGTGTGTTGAAAAAATTAGGCGTACCCTTGGATGAATTGCGCTCCGAAGTGGAAAAAGTTTCGAAAGGAACCGCCACACACGAAGTAAAGAACCTCGCCAATATTCCGCTAACCAAAGCATCTGAAAAGGTATTGAAGATCACGTACCTCGAAGCTAAAATTTTCAAAGCTCAGCTTATTGGAACAGAGCATCTGCTCTTGTCCATTCTGCGCGATGGCGATAACCTGGCCACACAAATTCTTAATAAGTTTGACGTGAACTACGAAACCGTAAAAGAAATGCTCGAATATCAGGCAGAAGGCCCACAGGCTGCATCCGATACTGACGATCCGGATGAAGATTCATCCAGAATTTTTGGTGCAGGCAGTACTGGCGGAGGAACCGGACCTGGAAAAGAAAAAAAAGGTGCTGAAAAATCGCGTACACCCGTGCTCGATAATTTTGGCCGCGACTTAACACGTCTGGCAGAAGACGGGAAACTTGACCCCATCGTTGGCCGGGAAAAAGAAATTGAACGGGTTGCTCAAATTCTTTCCCGCAGAAAGAAAAACAATCCAATATTAATAGGAGAACCCGGTGTGGGTAAAACGGCCATCGCTGAAGGTCTGGCCTTACGCATCGTTCAGAAAAAAGTATCGCGTGTTCTTTTCGGAAAACGTGTTGTTACCCTTGACCTGGCTTCGCTTGTTGCGGGTACGAAATACCGCGGTCAGTTTGAAGAGCGCATGAAGGCTGTGATGAACGAGCTGGAAAAATCGCCTGATGTTATTCTGTTCATTGACGAATTGCACACCATTGTAGGTGCCGGTGGTGCCTCCGGGTCGCTGGATGCCTCCAACATGTTCAAGCCTGCCTTGTCGCGAGGGGAAATCCAATGTATTGGTGCTACCACGCTGGATGAATACAGGCAATATATTGAAAAAGATGGGGCATTGGCCCGCAGATTCCAGATGGTGATGGTGGATTCCACTACGGTAGAGGAAACCATTCAGATTCTGGAGAACATCAAAGAGAAATATGAAGATCATCACCATGTGAACTATACGAAGGAAGCGTTAGAAGCTTGTGTTAAGTTTTCTGACCGCTACATCAGCGACCGCTTCTTACCCGATAAGGCCATTGATGTAATGGATGAAGCCGGTGCGCGCGTTCACATCAATAACATTCACGTACCTGAAGAAATTGTGAAGCTGGAAGAAGCGGTTGAAGATGTGAAAAAGGAAAAGAACCGCGTTGTGAAGAGTCAGAAATACGAAGAGGCGGCTCAACTGCGCGATCGCGAGAAGAAATTATTAGAACAACTTGACATCGCCAAAGCGAAGTGGGAAGATAAAACGCGTACTGAAAAGTACACGGTGAATGAAGATAACGTAGCCGATGTCATTGCCATGATGACGGGCATCCCAACCAAACGCATTGCCCAGAAAGAAAGCAATAAGTTGCTGAGCATGAGTACCGAATTAAGCGGCAGGGTAATTGGCCAGGAAGAGGCGATTAAAAAACTAACAAAAGCCATTCAGCGAACTCGGGTTGGACTGAAAGATCCGAAGAAGCCAATTGGTTCTTTCATTTTTCTTGGACCCACCGGTGTAGGTAAAACAGAATTGGCCAAAGTACTGGCCACCTATCTTTTCGATAAAGAAGATTCGCTCGTTCGCATCGACATGAGTGAGTACATGGAAAAATTCTCTGTATCGCGACTGGTGGGTGCTCCTCCAGGATACGTTGGTTATGAGGAAGGCGGCCAGCTTACCGAAAAGGTGAGACGCAAACCTTATTCGGTTGTCTTACTTGACGAAATTGAAAAAGCACACCCGGATGTGTTCAATATTTTATTGCAAGTGCTGGACGATGGTATTTTAACTGATGGGTTAGGCCGCAGGGTGGATTTCCGCAATACCATAATCATTATGACGTCCAACATTGGCGTTCGTGACCTGAAAGATTTTGGCAGCGGAATTGGTTTTGCTACCGCGGCAAAACGGGAGAACGAAGAAGAGGCGATGAAGTCAACGATTCAAAATGCGCTGAAACGCGTGTTCAGTCCTGAGTTCCTGAATCGTCTGGATGATGTGATTGTGTTCAACTCCCTGCAGCGTGAGCATATTCACAAGATCATCGACATTACCCTTAAAAAGGTGTTTGACAGAATTATTCAACTTGGCTACCAGGTTGAACTTACCGAAAAAGCGAAAGATTTCTTATCTGAAAAAGGATACGATCACCAGTTTGGCGCCCGACCGCTCAACCGTGCCATTACCAAATACCTGGAAGATCCGGTAGCGGAGGAAATTTTGAAGGGTGAAATTGAGGAAGGCGGCACACTGGTTGCAGATTACGATGGTAAGAGCGAAAGCCTGACCATCAAAGTAAAGAAGCCAAAAGCGGCCTCAAAGAAAAGTGAATAAACAGTAACGTTCATAATTTTACAGGATCAAGCCCTGACGGAATCGTCAGGGCTTTTATTTTGTGTATCTTCATCTGTCATTCAAAACCTTATTGACACCTGATCGTTTATAACCCTTCAAATTCAGATTAAAGATGAAAGCACCCTTCAAGATTTGGCTATCCATTACCATTACAGCAGCCGTATTCATTCTAACTGCCTGTTCGACTAAAGAAACTCCCACGTTTGACGCACCCCTTTTTAGCAACATGGGTGAGTTTGAAATTCCTATTACCACTTCATCAGCCTATGCCCGGAAATTTTTTTCACAGGGGTTGGTGCTGGCCAATGGATTCAATCATGCAGAAGCCGCACGGTCCTTTCGCGAAGCCATCCGGCAGGACAGTACCTGTGCGATGGCCCATTGGGGCTTAGCCTATGTGCTGGGGCCAAATTATAACACCAACAGCGATCAGGGAGGCACAAAAGAAATCCAGACCGCTGTAACCAATGCGGTTGAATATAGTAAGTCAGCTCAATTGTGGGAGCAAGCGTTAATTCAAGCACTCGTTGCCAAGTTCCCGGTAAATTCTGATACCAACGAAGAGGCCTACGCGGCCGCTATGCGAAATGCCGATCAACAATTTCCGGAAAACGATCTCATCGTTACGCTTTTTGCCGAGTCACTGATGAACCTGCATGCATGGGATTTATACACCCGAAAAGGTGGAGAACCGAAAGCGTGGACCTCCGAAATTGTTTCCACGCTTGAACGCGCACTGAAACTGAATGCAATAAACCCACTGGCTAACCACCTTTACCTCCATGCCACAGAAGCATCAGCGTATGTTGAAAAAGCCCTGCCAAGTGCCGAGCGGTTGAAAACACTCGTTCCCGGTGCCGGCCATCTCATTCACATGCCTTCTCATATTTATATTAATACCGGTGACTATCACCAGGCCTCCTTATCAAATGAAGAAGCTGTAAAAGTTGACAGTGCCTACATTGCTCAATGCAAAGTACAGGGTGTTTATCCACAAATGTACTACCCGCACAATTGGCATTTCCTGGCAGCCACTACTGCTCTTGAGGGTCGTGGTGCCCGTTCAATCGAAGCCTCATTTAAAACGGCTGAAATTATTGATCGTAACTATTTACATGAAGCAGGTTTTGAAACCACACAGCACTACATCACCATTCCATACCATGTGTTGGTGAAATTTTCACAGTGGGAAAAAATTGTTGCCCTGCCCAAACCCGAGAATAATTTGAAATACCCACGGGCCATCTGGCACTATGCAAGAGGGGTTGCCTTTGCCAACATGAACAAACTGAGCCAGGCACAAGAAGCCCTTGATTCTCTGAAGCTGCTGGCGCAAACAGAAGCAGTGAAAACCATGAAGATCTGGGAAATAAATACAACAGCCGATGTAGGTAACATTGCCATCCATGTGCTGGAGGGGGAAATTGCACGTTTCAATGGAAACATGGCCGCTGCTATTGACCATTTTAAACAAGCTATCGTTATTGAAGACCAACTGAACTATAATGAACCCCCCGATTGGTTCTTTTCCGTTCGCCATTTCTTAGGTGATGTGTACTTAAGAGCAGGAAAGTATGAGGATGCAGAAAAAACGTATCGCGAAGACCTGACCTACTGGGTAAAGAACGGTTTTGCCCTGAACGGCCTACACCATAGTTTACTCCTTCAAAAGAAAGCCGATGAAGCAGAGGAAGTGAAAAAACAATTTGAAGATGCCTGGAAATATGCCGATTCCGCACTCGAATTCTCGCGTATCGATGAAAAGACCCGGAAGAATCTGGCGATTAGGATTGACGAAAAAACACCAACCGATCTGGTGTACATTGCCGGAACTTTCTGTAAAAAATAATGGAGAACGGGCGAGTTAACTCGTCCTTTGCCTGTAAACTTTTCGCTTGCTCAATTTGTATTGAGGTATGCACCTAAAAGATCTTCACCAATCAACCACCTCTTTCAAAAGCACCCAACCTTACCCGGTCTGGTTTATCGGGCATGGTAATCCTATGAATGTGCTGATGGACAATGCGTTTACTAAAACATTGGTGGCGATGGGCAAATCATTGAAAGAAAAACCGGCTGCTATCCTGGTGATTTCAGCACATTGGCTCACCCGTAAAGGAACATTTGTTTCCGTAACCAACAAGCCTGAAACCATTTATGACTTCTACGGATTCCCCGAAGCCATGTATAAAATAAAATACCCGGCACCCGGATCCCCCCACTATGCCGAAGAAGTAAAAAAAATGATTACCTCCACCGAAGTGCTGGAGGATCATCACTGGGGGCTCGATCATGGAGCATGGACGATTTTGAAGCACGCGTTTCCGGACGCACGCATTCCTGTCTTTCAGCTCAGCATTGATTATTCGAAGCCTGCTGCCTATCACTTCAACCTTGCCAATGAATTACAATCCTTACGAAAAAAAGGAGTACTCATTATTGGAAGTGGAAATATTGTTCACAATTTACGCCAGGCAGATTTTCATAACACCCAGGCCAACCCTTATGACTGGGCCTCAGAATTTGATGCGCTCACGAAAAAGAAAATTGAGGACCGGGCATTTACAGCATTAGTGGAGTACGAAAAACTCGGCAAAGCCGCATTACTATCGATTCCTACTCCTGATCATTACTTCCCCATGCTTTACAGTTTAGGTTTACTAACCAACACCGATGAGGTTAAGTTTACTTACGAAGAAATTCAAAACGCGAGTGTGAGCATGCGGTGTTTTGAAATAGGATAAGTCATGTCGGACGATTAAAAATTCAACCAGGATGAATTTCATTCGCGAGACTTCTCATTTGACGGGAAAGTCATTGAGTACACTCTTGATAACATTAGTAGCCCCCAAAATATTTTCTCAAAAACCACTCTGCGGCAGCCAGGATGAGCAAAAGAAAAAATACTCTTTTTAAATTCAACAATGAATCATATTTCTCATCGCTGTGAATGACGCCCGTGGCTTCCTTTTGTGCCAACTCTCTTTTTAGCTCTTCAAGTCCGGTGGATTGGTAAAATGTTCCTCCCGTGGAGGAAGATAGTTTTCGTAACAATCCAAAATCTGCAGTAAGATTCTGCAATTCTGCCTGTTGAGCAATTACTAAAAACTGACCGCGAACTTCTTCCTTCTTTCCGTCTACTTCCGTGGTTGACCGGTAGCGATAAACACCTTCTTTCAGCCCACCTATTTCGTACCGTGCATTTCCCGGGCTGATCACATACTTGTAAGAATATTTCTTGCCGAGTTCATCTGTCAGCTCAAGCGTGATGGTATTTCCAAAAACCGGTTCATAAATATCATTATAAACCTGACTCTCAAACACTACTGTTTCAGTATCAGAAAACTGTTGTTCAACGGGGTAACTTCTGAATTTACTCTTAACATCGGTGGTACTCAAGTACTGGATTAGTTTGCCAAAGATTTCATCAAATGCTTCGGTGTTTTCGGTTTTTGAATATTCTTCCAACCGCCAGCGCCAAAACCCATCTGCCAGCATAATCCCAATTTTTTTTCCGTCAGTGGCTTCTGTCCAAAGTAATGGTTTTTCAGTAGTCACACTTCCCACGCGCTGAAACAGAAGCAGAGAGGAGGATGCCGGAATTTCCATTTTACCAAAAGGAACCCACACCGGTGGGTAATTGGTAAATAAGGTATTGACCTCAGGCGAGATCAAAAATCCGGTAAAAGCCGGATTGATCACCGGCATTACATCATCTAACTGACGGGGAGGTTGTTCAAATGTTAACGGCATGTTTTGCCGGGTTAACTGGGCTAAATCACTTTGTTGCCCTACCACTATAAACATGGGAGTTTTATTGGAAGCAAAACGTTGAAATAGATCACGCGTACGTGCTCGCTTATCAGGCGATTGATGAAAAATTGCCAGGTCAACAGCCGAAGGCTGCAGGTTTTTTGTTTCTGTTTCCTGAATACCGGGTATGTGAAGAACAAATTCATAATTCGAATTTTTATCAACTACCGACCGCAATGCTTTTAAGTCGGGGTGAGGAGATGGTGCCACTAAGAGAATTTTCTTTTTTCCTGCCACCACTTCAACAAAGGCTGTGGCACGGTTGTTTTTTAAGTTTCGTTCCCCTGCCTTTATTTCTACCTGAACATCCAGCCGTTGAATGCCTTGCTCTGAAGCAAGAGGACTAAAATCAACGGTCAGGAGTTGATCGTTTCCCGAATTTTTGTTTACCGTTTCAAATACCTTGCCTCCCTGCAAGAGAGAAATAGTTACATTTTGATTGAGGTATCCTTTAACAAGCACCTCGGCACGTAACGGAAATTTATTTCCCTGGTAAGCAATTTTGTTGTAGATCAACTCCTTAACAATAACATCCTGGCGTTGGGTAGTATCGCCTACCCCTACCGTATACACGGGAAAATTATACGCGGCATACAAGGGTGAAAGACCCGTATTGTATATGCCATCAGAAACCAGCAAAACTCCTCCAATGGATTTACCTTCATACTGATTGGTAATTTTTCTTAACGCCCCCTGCAAATCAGAGGCAGGAGCATTAAAAATAATCTTCTCGTTGTTTTCTCCCGACAGATCTTTATGAGCCACTTCAAATCCCTGAGCGGCAAGCGACTCCTTCAACGCTGCAAGCGAATTAGTTATTGATGTTAACGTGACCGAATCTGTTGTTTCCTTTACCGAGACTGAGTTATCCTGCAAAATCACAAAAATGGGTCGTTCAACCCGGTTTGTAATTTGTTTCACAATGGGGGCCAGCAGTAAAAATGAAAGAAGAAAAACCAGCAATGTTCGGCCTCCAAATAAAATCCAGTTCAGGGTGGTGCTCCAGGGATGTTTGCTTCGATACAATAAAAAACCATACCCTAATGACAACACAATACAGAGTAAAATGAACGCAGGGGATGATTCGAGTGTGAGTGATTTCAAGTCTTAATTAATTCAAAATTCGTCATTCAAGGTTTAAAATTCGTCATCAAGATTTATACTTACGTAATTTTGAATTCTTTAATCCTGAATTCTGAAATAACGTCAATATCCATATTTTTCCTTCCACAAGGAACGTAAATATTTTCTGAGTTCTTCTTCACGCGGGTTGTTTCCTGGTTCATAAAATGTTTGTCCGCTTATTTTATCCGGTAAAAATTCGGCACTAATAAAATTCCCTTCAAAATCATGTGCGTAGCGATACCCTTTTCCATACCCCAACTCTTTCATGAGTTTGCTGGGGGCGTTACGAATAGCCAACGGCACCGGTAGGTCTCCGGTTTCACGAACTACACCAATGGCATGCTCAATGGCCAAATAGCTGGCATTGCTTTTAGGAGAACTGGCCAGGTAGGTAGCACATTGCGCCAGGATGATGCGTGCCTCGGGGTAACCGATCACATCTACTGCCTGAAACGTATTATTGGCAATTACCAACGCAGTAGGATTAGCATTGCCAATGTCTTCAGATGCCAGGATCAACATTCTGCGTGCAATAAATTTGACATCTTCCCCACCCTCCACCATCCGGGCCAGGTAATAAACCGCTGCATTGGGGTCGCTTCCGCGGATTGACTTGATGAAAGCGGAGATAATATCGTAATGCTGTTCTCCGCTCTTATCGTAAATGGCTATCTTCTTCTGCGCCACACTTGTTACCAATGCATCCGTTACGATTGTTTGATCCTCGGCATTGGAGTCAACCACGAGCTCCAGCAAATTCAACACTTTTCTTGCATCACCTCCTGAAAGTTGAAACAATGCCTGATGTTCCTGAATAGTGATCGTGCGCTTCTTTAACTCCTCATCCTTTGTCAGGGCCATGTTGACAAGGTTGAGCAAATCTTTTTCTTCTAACGCATGAAGCGTATAAACCTGACACCGTGAAAGCAGGGCCGAGTTTACTTCAAACGATGGGTTTTCGGTCGTTGCACCGATTAAGGTAATAATTCCCTTCTCTACTGCTCCCAGCAAAGCATCTTGTTGCGATTTATTAAAACGATGAATTTCATCGATAAACAAGATCGACCGTGGTGATGATTTAGCTTTATCAATGATATCGCGAATATCTTTTACACCCGCACTAATGGCGCTTAAAACATAGAACGGTTTTTTGACTTCATGCGCAATGATGTTGGCGAGGGTTGTTTTTCCAACTCCGGGAGGCCCCCAGAAAATCATCGAGGGGATGTTCCCGGTTTGAATTGTTTTTCGAATCACACCGTGTTCACCTACTAAATGTTCCTGCCCCACCAGTTCTTCCAACCGGGAAGGTCTCATGCGCTCTGCTAATGGTGGCTTTGAAGAAAATAGCATCCAAACACAACTTGAATCCCCTGCCAGTCGGCAGGCAGGGTTGAAATTACAGATAATTTGTTTTTTAACCTGAATAACATACTTTTGTGCCTCTTATATCGCGGGGTGGAGTCCCGAGGTATCGGGAGTAGCTCGTTGGGCTCATATCCGCCAGATGGCGGACACAGGTTCGAACGACATAGTTAGAAGAAATTGAAAAAACATATCGCGGGGTGGAGCAGTTGGTAGCTCGTTGGGCTCATAACCCAAAGGTCACAGGTTCGAGTCCTGTCCCCGCTACTAAACAAGGCGGCTAATAGTCGCCTTTTTTGTGATGTATTGGGTATATGTGTTGTACTCGACTGGTTTCAATAAAATTTATATCGGATTTACTTCTGATCTGGAGAAACGATTGCTCTCTCACAACCAACTCGCTACGAAAGGGTGGACAACAAAATTCAGACCGTGGAAAATTATCTATAAAGAATGCTTTGATTCGAAACAAACTGCAATCCTGAGGGAAAAACAACTTAAATCAGCTAAAGGACGAGAGTTTATTCGAAAAGAAATTCTCAACATGGATCATTAGGGCTCATATCCGCCAGATGGCGGACACAGGTTCGAGTCCTGTCCCCGCTACTAAAACAAAAAGCGGCTTTTCAGTCGCTTTTTTTAATTTCCAACCCTTGTCGACAGTCAATTTCAAGGAACAATCACCAAGGGCACCTGAAGTTTCTGCAGCAGGTCGTCAAACATCTCCTTATTTCGTAAACTCATTTCCTTTCCCATTACCAAAAAACTTATCTGATTTGTTTTTAAATGTTCCTCAATACGGTCTTCCACAAAGCCAACTTCAATTTTAATATCATACTCAATTCCAGAATTTACCAGCAATTCTTTTTCGAGTTTCGTCATGTTTTGTGAAGCTTCCTCTTCAATTTTTCTCTTATTCACTGTAGGCTCCGCTCCTTGCTTAATCAGCCGGTATGTGTAAAGCACGGTCAGTCGACTGTTGGTTTTTTTTGCCCATTCGACCGACCACCGCAAGGCTTCCTTCGAAGAATCTGAAAAATCGGTCGTGCAGATAATTTTGTTCGTCATACCTGTTTAAAAAGAGCAGAATACAACAAACATATTATTTCGTGGCCTGCCATTACAGGAACATTCATCATTGAAAAAGATGATTTTTATCATAAAATGTGTTTTGATTAATTTGCGTGTGTTTATCAGCCGCCTCATACATGGAATTCTCATTTTTAAGTAACAATGCCTTTCGGGAGATTTTCCATAGTATGTCGGAGGGCATTGTACTGGCCGATGAATCAGGAAAAATTGACATCGCCAACCCGGTAGCTGAGCATATTTTTGGATACGAAAAAAATGAGATGACCGGGCTGATGATTGAAGAATTGCTGCCTGAACAATATCGGAAAGGACACTCAACCTTTCGAAAAGGTTTTAATGCCAACCCGGAACCGCGTAAAATGGGAATCGGTCGTGATCTGGTAGCCCTTCGAAAAGATGGTTCCGAAATTCCTGTCGAAATCAGTTTAAGTTATACAAGAATTAACGGGAGCCTGTATATCATGGCTTTCATCAGTGATATCTCTCAACGCAAAAAGGCGGAAGAAGCGTTAAAACGCAGCGAAGAACAATTAATCGTTTATGCTGCCGAGCTTGAACAAAAGGTTCAGAAACGGACAGAAGACCTGAACGATTTGATAGCCAAACTTGAAAACGAAGTTACCGAACGAAAAAAAAGGGAAGAAGAAGTTCGTCTATCGCTCGAACGCGAACGTGAGTTGAATGACCTTAAATCAAAATTCGTTTCTATTGCATCGCATGAATTTCGTACTCCGCTCAGCACGGTTATGAGTTCAATCTCCCTGATTCAACAATACAAGGATAAGCACGATCTTGATAAAGTTGACAAACATATTCAGCGGATTAAATCTTCTGTTAATCATTTAACGTCCATCCTCAACGATTTTTTGTCGCTCGGAAAATTAGAAGAAGGCAAAACCGACTTTCAATCAGAACCCATTAACGTTCGGGAATTTATCGCTGAAATTAATGAAGAAATGACCGCCTTAAAAGAAGGTCAGTTCCTAACCATTACTTTCCAGGATGCTATTTCTACAATCCAAACCGATGCGCGGATTCTCCGCAATATTCTGTTCAACCTGCTTTCCAACGCCAGTAAATATTCCGGTATTAATAAAAAAATTTACCTCGACTGCACGCTGGAAAAAAATTCGGTCATTTTTTCTGTTCGCGATGAGGGCATTGGAATACCCCTTGCCGATCAAAAGCACATGTTCGATCGTTTTTTTCGGGCTAGCAACGCAGGAAATATTCAGGGAACGGGTTTAGGATTAAATATTGTAAAGCGCTATGTTGAACTACTGAACGGCACCATTACGTTCACCAGTGAGCCGGGTAAAGGCAGTACGTTTATTGTTTCAATTCCCTTGCACCAAAATGAAGAAAATACTACTTATTGAAGACAATCAGGAGGTACGCGAAAATACCAGCGAGATTCTGGCGTTGGCGAACTATGAGGTGGTAACTGCCGAAAATGGAAAAAAAGGAGTGGAGTTGGCCATCCAGGAAAAACCTGACCTGATTATCTGCGATATTATGATGCCGGAATTAGACGGGTATGGCGTGCTTCACATATTAAGTTCAAAAACAGAAACCGCTTCAATACCTTTCATTTTTTTAACGGCCAAGGCAGAGAAAACCGATTTTCGAAAGGGTATGAACTCAGGTGCCGATGATTACATTACCAAACCATTTGACGACACAGAACTACTCAGTGCAATTGAAATCCGGCTGCGCAAAAATAACCTGCTGAAAAAGTATGAGGCAAATCCAAACAGCCTGGATGAATTTATTAGAGATGCAGGACAACTTCTAGATGTAAAGGATTTAGGAAAAGACAAAAAAATAAAAGTCTTCAAGAAAAAAATGGAAATTTTTTCAGAAGGCGACTTGCCTGCGTCTATGTTTATGGTCAAATCGGGTAGTGTAAAAGTTTTCAAATCACACGCAGGCGGAAAAGATTTGATTGTCAATCTCTACAAGGCTAATGATTTTTTCGGGTTTGAGTCCATCCTCGAAAATACACCCTATACCGTGTCGGCCATTGCGCTGGAGGATTCTGAATTGGTAATTATTCCTAAACATGATTTTCTCGCCCTTGTAAACGGGAACCCTGCCGTTTCCAGAACCTTCATATCTCTTCTGTGCCAGAAAGTAAAAGAAAAAGAAAATCAACTGCTCAACCTGGCTTATAACTCGGTTCGTCAGCGCACAGCAGAAGCCCTGTTAAAGGTTTATAAACTAAAAGAAGCCGATAAAAAGCTTTCATTATCAAGAGATGACCTTGCCAGAATGGTGGGCACTGCGTCTGAATCGGTCATTCGGGTACTCTCCGACTTTAAAGAAGAGCGAGCGATTGACATTGAGACGGGTAAAATTATTATTGTACAACCCGACAAACTAGAAAGAATTGTGCGATGGAATATCGCACGCGATTAAGGGCAAATCGTAATTGAATCAACACCCGCAGTGGTTACCGGTGCGCTTCCCGGCTCAACCAGCAACACGCGCACAATTAATAAGCAACCCGCAACCACCTGCATGACCACCATAATTTTATTCAGATTCAGGCTGAATCGCTTCGTTAATACCGGCAAAATTGAAACCAATCCCAGCATAACCGGCAACGTGCCTGCCCCAAACGAAGCCATAAATACAAAACCCCCCAAAGGACTTGACAGGGTAATGCAGGAGGTAAGTGCTAAAAAGGTAAGTCCGCATGGCAGAAGGCCATTTAATATCCCCATGATAAAAATCGAACTGTATTTTTTATCACGCAGGAAATTGGAGAAACGATCTTTTAAAAAAGCTGAAAATTTCCTGAATGGGACAAGTACAGGAGTTCGAAAATTACTTCCCGTAATTCCAATTATCAGAAGCGATATACCCAGCGTGATTGAAATTGCATATTGAAAGACCGATGGCAGCATCATACCCATCGCACTTACACCTGCGCCCAAAACACAATACATGAAAATGCGTCCCAGGTTATAAATTACCTTATTGGCTACTATACCCCCGCCTCTTGCGGTAACCGCATACGCCAACGGACTGCACATGCCAGCACAATGTAAACTTCCGGCCAAGCCTAATATAAAGGCGGTTGTCAACATTAGAGGTAAATGACTTTCTCCAGGTAATATTCCTGATCACGCATCGTCCATTTTAATTGAGCTCTGTACATTCCCCTTTCGCGATGCTGCAAATCAAAAACCACAACTGTATCGGCAGTGGGCTTCAATTCAAAAGTTAAATCAGAGGCTGCATTGGATGGCCTGAAGAGTTTCAATTCACCGTTTTGTATTTTCTCTAACTCCTGAAAAGAAACTTGCACCGAGTTATTGATGATGGAAATGTCTGGCTTAACGATAAGCGCGCGTGTATTTCTATCACGATCAATTTGTTTCTGGTACTCCAACTCCTGCTTATAGTAGTCGGAGGCTACCAGGCTGATGTCCTGTTGTACACACACAATCACCAACGTTCCTATAAACACGGCAAACAAAATAAACGACACCACAATCCATTTACCCCAATTCATAGCCCAATGTTATTTGATTACTTATTACTTCTTTCCTTCGTTTCCCTTCGCTCGTCTTCCAGCCTGCTTTTAACATCAGAAGACTTACCAACCGGGCCAATAAATTTAATTTTTACTCTTTCTACCAGTTCATCGTTGTGATACACACCTGCCGTTACAACCGTTCGCGGACTTTTAATATCGGCTGCCGGAATTTTAATAAAGTAAACAGCCTTCAGCAACCCTTCGGCCGGAACCATTACTGCGCCTCCATCAGCCCGACTGATCACGGCAGTAGCCGGTGATTCTACCTTTAGCTGAAGAGGGAGTTGCTCAAACGTTTTATTTACAAACTCGAAATTGTACAGGTTGGTGATGTAGCCGTCATCGGTACGCTGATACAATGTGCCTGATACTTTAAATACGGTTGTTTCAACATCGGTACGGGTAAGCAAGGCAAAACTTAACAGCGATAAAAGGGCGATCAGCACAAAAGAATAGCCGATAACACGGGGGTTGATCAGGTTGAGAACTCCATTCTTAATTGAGTTATACGATGCATAGCGGATTAACCCTTTTGGCTTTCCGATTTTCACCATCACATCATCGCATGCATCGATACAGGCAGTACAGTTTACACACTCCAGTTGTGTGCCGTGCCGGATGTCAATGCCGGTGGGGCAAACATGAACACATAATTTACAATCGATGCAGTCACCCTTTTTTTCAAGAACCGGTTGGTTCTTTTTTATTTTACCTCTCGGTTCACCGCGAATCCAATCGTACGCCACCACAATAGATTCCTTCACCAGTAATACCCCTTGCAGTCTTCCGTACGGACAAACTACAATACAGGCCTGCTCACGAAAGAATGCAAATACATAATAAAAGATGCCGGTAAAGGCTGTTAGCCCGATAAACCCTGCCATGTTTTCTGCCGGGGACTGGGTTATGATTGCCAGTGTTTGTTTTGATCCCACCAGGTAGGCCATCACTACGTGTGCAATCAAACTGGAAATAATGATGAAGATGAAGTGCTTCAGCGATTTCTTAAAAATTTTATTTCCGGTAAGCTTTCCCTCGTTCAGCTTGCGCTGATCCATGGCATTGCCTTCGATGAGGTATTCGATTTTTCGAAATACCATTTCCATGAATAACGTTTGAGGACACAACCAGCCGCACCAAATCCTGCCAAAGACTACCGTAAATAAAATGATGAATACAAAAAAAGTGAGCAGCGCAATGGCCAGCACCACAAAATCCTGCGGCCAGAAAACCTGGCCGAAGAGAATAAACTTGCGCTCGAATACATTAAAAAGAAACAAGGGCTGCCCCTGAACCCTGACAAAAGGCCCGCCCATGAGTGCAGCCAAAAGAAAGACCGTTAAAATAATTCGCCAGGTATGAAGCCGTCCAGAAGGTTTTTTGGGGTAAACCCACACACGCTTACCATGCTCATCTACCGTAGCAATGGAGTTACGGAATTCGTCATCGTATGTGTACAGGGTGTCCTCTTTCTCCATCGTTTAATGTACTCCGGCAACAGTCTTCAAACTATCGGATGGCGCTTTTGGTTCCGCTGTGTTCTCCAATTGTCCTTGTGGCGCTTTGGCATCAGCGGGGTTTGATCCCTGGAGGCTCATAATGTAAAAAGCTACATCCCGAACATCCGAAGGTTTCATCACCTTACCCCAGGCGGGCATCCCCTTTTCAACAACACCATTTTTAATGGTGGCAAAAATTTGTTTAATGCTTCCACCGTGGAGCCAATATGGGTCTGTCAGGTTAGGGCCAATGGCATTTCCTCCGCCATCGGCTCGATGACATGAATTACAATTGTTGGTGATGAATACTTTTTTTCCGCTTTCAAGAATAGCCGCATCTGCTGCATACTCCATTGTGTTTTCATCAATCACCTCCACGGGCTGCGAAGCCAGTAGCTTTTGTTTAGCCTCTTCTGCCTGCACCAATTGATTTTCATACTCCTGAGTTTGCAGGGGCATGGATTCGGTAACGTGATAGATAACAAAATATACCACTGCCCATACAATGGTTCCATAAAACAGCCATTTCCACCACGGTGGCAAGTGATTATCCAATTCACGAATGCCGTCATAGCTATGATCCAGTTCAATGGTCTTCTCTTCCGCTACCGGCACAGAGGCATTAAGCTTTTGCATCAGGTTTTCAAAGATGCCGGGTTCCGGAACATACACTCTGCCCTCTTTCGCTGCTTTCTCTTCAGCTATTTTTAGGGCGAACAGATTCAATACTTTAATAATGTTAATCGTCACAATCAAAACCAGGAACAATACCAGAACAACCACTGCTGTAACGATGTAAACCGGAATCATGGGGTTATTACCAGGTGCAGGCGATGCGGCCTCCTGCGCATGCGTTATGGTCGGCAATAAAGTAAGAAAAGCAATTATCCATTTTTTCATAGTTGTTCTGTTTTAGTCTGTACGTTTCCTTCCTCCTCTTCTTCGATTGGAAGCGAGGCCATACGGGCAATAAATTTTTTGTCAACCGTAAATACCCACCACAACAGGCACAGAAAGAAAACAAAGAAGATAACAAAGGATACGATGGGCCATACCTCGATGTTGGTAATGTTCTGCAATACGTTCTTATACATAGAGTTTACTTTTGCGTTGTACTTTCTGCTTTAATATCCTGACCGAGTCGCTGCAGGTAAGCAATAAGGGCTACAATTTCAGCATCGGCAGCAACCTCAATTCCTTCCATGCCCAGGTTCTCTGCAATTTGGTTAGCCTGCTTGTCCAGCTCTTCATTGGCTTGATTCTCGTAACCCTCTTCATAAGGAACTCCAATGGTTCGCAAGACTTTGATTTTAGCCGATGTTTGATTTCGGTCAATCACCTGTTCAAACAACCACGGATAGGCTGGCATGATCGATCCGGTAGAAACTGCATCGGGAGCCAGCATGTGGTTATAATGCCAGCTATCAGAATATTTTCCGCCAACGCGGTGAAGATCAGGACCTGTACGTTTTGATCCCCATAAGAATGGATGGTCATACACATACTCACCCGACTTAGAGTACTCTCCATAGCGTTCGGTCTCTGAACGGAAAGGTCTGATTAACTGAGAATGACATCCCACACAACCTTCGCGCACATAGATATCGCGACCGTGCAACTCCAGTGGTGTATAAGGTTTAACACTGCTGATGGTTGGCACATTCGAACGAATCACAAACGTTGGAACCAGTTCAATAATACCACCAATAAGAATTGCTACCAGCGATAATACTGTAAACATAACAGGCTTGTGCTCCAGCAACCGGTGATGCCATCCGCCTGAAGTAGCTACATATTCTTTAGCAAGAGGCGCTGCTTCGGTTTCTTCATTAGCAGTAAATTTCCCAGCGTAAGCCGTTTTAATCAGGTTGTAAGTCATAATGATGGCACCCGTCAAATACAATGCACCACCAACTGCCCGAAGCATGTATAAAGGAATAATCTGAACGGTTGTTTCAAGGAAGTTTTTGTATACCAGGAAACCCTCCGGATTAAATTCCTGCCACATCAGGCTTTGCACTACACCCGATACATACATTGGAAGGGCATAGAAAATAATTCCCAGTGTACCCAGCCAGAAATGAACGTTGGCAAGTTTTGTTGAGTAAAGGGTGGTATTCCACATACGCGGAACCATCCAATACAGTATGGCGAAGATCATGAATCCGTTCCATCCCAATCCTCCAACGTGCACGTGCGCTACAATCCAATCGGTAAAGTGAGCAATGGCATTAACATTTTTAAGCGACAACAGGGGCCCTTCTAATGTTGCCATACCGTAAGCCGTTACGGCTACCACCATAAATTTCAGAACCGGATCTTCCCGCACCCTGTCCCAAACGCCACGTAACGTCAACAATCCGTTGAGCATACCACCCCACGATGGCGCAATGAGCATGATTGAAAACACCACACCCAACGATTGAGCCCAATCAGGCAACGTTGAGTACAGCAAATGATGTGGTCCCGCCCAGATATAAATAAAAATCAGCGACCAGAAGTGTATGATGGAAAGCCGGTACGAGTACACCGGCCGATTGGCTGCCTTCGGAAGATAATAATACATGATACCCAGATAGGGCGTGGTTAGGAAAAATGCTACCGCATTATGACCATACCACCATTGTACGAGTGCATCCTGCACACCGGCATACCAGGAATAGCTTTTGAAAAAACTCACCGGCATTGCAAATGAGTTCACAATGTGCAACACGGCTACCGTTACAAACGTGGCGATATAGAACCAAATGGCTACGTACATGTGGCGCTCTCTGCGTTTAATGATGGTGCCAATCATATTCCAGCCAAATACTACCCATACAATAGCAATGGCAATATCAATGGGCCACTCTAACTCAGCATATTCTTTTGAAGTGGTCATTCCCAACGGAAGGGTAATGGCTGCTGCCAGAATAATTAATTGCCAACCCCAAAAGTGAATCCAGCTAAGGGTATCGCTGTACATGCGGGTTTTTAATAACCGCTGCATAGAGTAGTATATTCCGGCAAACATGGCGTTGCCCACAAAAGCAAAAATGATTGCATTCGTATGCAACGGCCTGATCCGTCCGAAGGTGGTATACTGCAGGTCAAAATTGGCAATGGGGTAAAAAAGCTGGATAGCTGCCGTTAGGCCCACCAGCATACCCACCAAACCAAAAACAACCGTAACAACAATAAAGGCCCGAACAATTTTATTGTCGTAGCTGAATTTTTCAAGTTCCATAGGTGAGGTTTTTGAACACAAAATTTTTGAGGATTAAAGGTATCCGCGCACAACCCTTGGGGTTATGAGCGGAATTAGCTAAAAAGGTGATCTTTGTCAGGGTTTTATTTCTAAAAATTATTTGCAAACTTTAATTATATAAATTCACTCCTTATGATTGGAGTCATAAAAATTGCAGAAAAGATTTGATCTAAAAAATAAAATTTTCAAAATCATCAACCCCAATCAAATCGTACAAGTTACCGGTCGAAATCATTTTTCATGAGCAACTGCTTTTTCTTATTTTTACAACATTGGTACCTGCTAAAATTCTGGAATCCTATAAGGCACGTTTAATTCGTGTGCGGAAAGATCAATTTTTGTTTCACGAAGGAGATCAGGCCACTGATTTCTACCAGGTTGAAGAAGGACAGGTAAAAATGTTTATCCTGAACGAAGATGGTCAGGAATTCACACACGGTGTTTTTCAGTCGGGTGAAAGTTTTGGCGAACCTGCTCTATTGGGTGATTTTCCATACCCCAGCAACGCCATGGCTATTACCGATGGAAAAGTATGGAGGCTGCCGAAAGACGGGTTCATTCAAGTGCTAAAAGATAATTTTGATTTGCACCTCAAGCTGGATTTTGTACTATGCCAGCGGCTGCAATATAAATCTATGATCCTCACCGAAGTTTCCGCGCATGAACCTGAGCACCGCCTGAATACCATCATGAAATACCTGAAATTGAAGATGGCTACACAAGGATCGGGCAAAACTGTTATCCCTTTTACCCGCCAGCAATTAGCGGATATGACCGGCCTTCGGGTTGAAACTGTAATCCGAACAATCAAAAAAATGGAGCAGGCCGGAAAGCTGAAGCTTGAAAAACATAAAATTCTGTTTTAAGAACGTTCTATTAAATTTTCATCAGCCCCATCTTATGCTGAAACAAACTGGAGATGGCTAGCGCGCGGTTTTTAGCTTCATCAGCCACAGGACCTGAGAATTGAGCCTCTATGTTTTCCGTGAACAATTTTATCCAACGATCAAAATGTTCAGTGGTAACGGCCAGGTCAATATGTTTTGTCATAGGACTTCCATTGTACGACTTGTCGCCCAACAAAAGTGATGACCAGAAGTTATACATTACCGGTAAGTGATGCGGCCAATACACCTGTTCGAATTGCGGAGCCAGCAGTTCATCGGTTTTTACTTTTTCATAAAATGTTGAAACCATTTTCTCAACATCGGCACGAGTTTCAATATCTTTCATAGTTCATTTTTAAAAATATATAAACCTAAAACTCAATCCTGTTATAACAAGTGCAACAGCCAGTATCGTTACCAATATTACATGCATGGCCAGGAACGAAAGTTTTTCAGGGGTGAGTTTAGGAATAATAAAGATGCGCGCGTGAATGCCCAGCACCAGCGTAGCCAGCAATAATCCTAATTTCGTCCACAAATAAACATGGTGCGGAGTCGCCAGACTTCCCCATTCAGAAAAGGGAACATAAATTAACGCCATACTAATGCCCGTGATCACCTGAATCAGCAAGGCGGGTACGCCAATCTTTTCATAATGCTTTTCAAAATTCAGTACGATGGAAATATCGCGATGCTTTAGTGCCTGCGGAAGAAACCCTATCGACAAAATCAAATGACCCCCTGCCCAAACCGTAGCGCCCAGTACGTGCAACAGAACAAGCCACTTCATAGGTTTTTACTTTAAAGATCTTTCCGGTTAAAAATTCGTTGCGCCAATCCAATGGGCAACACAACCCAGATGAACAACACCAGGCTTGAAAATAATATTCCGAAAGAGCTACCAAAAAAATCCTGGTAAAAGGCCCCGGTGTATCCCATCAAAGCAGAGATATCCAGTTTCAGCAACATAATAATCCTGGCTAAATCAACCGGATTGAATGCTATAAGCGCTACCGTAACTTTTTCAAGCGGATAATCGCTGAAACTGTAAACCACCCACAACAGCAAGCCATCATAAATCAAAGAAAAATAGAACCAGAACAACAAGGCAATACCAATGGCTTTAGCCTTATCGCGGGTTAATACCGATGATAAAAACGCCAGCGAAACAAAAACCAGGGTGAGCACGATGCCAGTGAACAGCAAGGTGAGGCCGCTGGGGTTCATGCCAAACAACAGCATGGGAATGCCAACGCCAGCAGCAAACGCTGCGCATAACGATGACGCCACACCCATATACTCGCCCAGAAAAACTGTGCTTCGCTTTACCGGCTGTGCCAGCATAAGCTCAATGAATTCGTAGGAGTTGAAAAAATGGATGGTAGAAAATACAATGCTCACGAGCGGTACTACCATTAGTACAATGTTCAGCAAACTCAGCACTACTTTTCCCGAATCGCTGTCGAGTTGGTAAAGGGCAAAGGTACTGATAAACAAAAAAGCAGTATACAGCAACGCAAAGCGTGTGCGCAGGATATCGTAGAGTATATATTTTAATACGCGTGTCATAAGTCAGATACGGAGGCTACTAGTTCTTTTTGACGGATAAAGGTGGTGAGCGCTTTGCTCAGGCGCGATTCTTTCGTTTCGGCTTTGAGTTGCTCTATGGTATTATCATAGTGTACTTTACCTTCAAACATATATACCATGTTGTTGGTAAGCTCATCGAGATCGCTTAAAATGTGAGAGGTTACGATGAGCAGTTTATTCAGGTGCTTCTCGTGAATAATTTTTTCTTTCAGAATCTCCACCGAAATAGGATCTAATCCGGCTGTGGGTTCATCGAGAATGTAAACCGGCACGTGAAAAAGAAAAGCCAGTGCCGCACTCACCTTCTGTCGCGTTCCGCCAGAAAGCCCGTGCATTCGCTTATCGTACATCTTATACAATTTAAAAGCGTCAATCAGATCTTCATCAACTTTCTGATGTTCTTGCCGGATGTTTTTCATCATGTCGAACAATTGCCCGATGCGCATGTTCTCAGGGTAGCGGCCAATCTGCGGCATGTACCCGACTTTGTCGCGGTACATCCAATCGTGGCGAATGCTTTTCTCATCAAACAAAATTTCACCCGAGGTTGGAACCACCAGGCCGAGAATACTTTTGATGAGCGTTGTTTTCCCCGATCCGTTCGGGCCAACCAACGCATAACTTTTGCCTGTTTGAAACTCGAGGCTTACTTTTTCAAGCGCGGTTAACCGGCCAAATTTCTTTTCAACTTGCTTTACGGAGATCATGCGGTTTCATGGCTGGTGAATTATCTTTTAAATTTTCGGGGGTGATGGCGGGCATCGCTTTCTCGGCTCGATCGATCAGGAATACAAAAAAACTTCGCCACAACAACATGGCCGAGGGCGTTTGTTCTATAATCATTCCGTAAAGACTTACCGGCCTGTATGGCACATCCCCGATAGCGTTGCGATCGAGATCGTACCCTTCGTAGCGATCCCAGTAATTATGGTTGATGGTATTGAGCACAAGCGAACCGTTGGTGACCACATCAAAAGTATTGGAAGTAAAATTATTTTTCTCAAACACATTATCGTCACAACTGGCCTGAAGCCGCACAGCAAAACCATTGGCCTTGAACTCATTTTTACTAAAATGAATCCTGCTGGAGCCCTCCATGACCACCGCTACCGAATTTTCTAAAAATCGGTTGCCCTCCACGCGGCTGTCGCTGATGTCTTTCAACAGCAACCCATAAGACGATGACCCCCAGTTGTGCTGAAACGTATTGCTAATCATGGTTACGCCTCTCGTGTACATGACCGCCACACCTGCCCCGTTATTGATAAATGTGTTGTTGCGGTACTCATCGTTATGCGAAAACATGAAGTGTAATCCATAGCGCAAATTGCCTTTGCTGTAGTTATTGGTGATGAGTGATTTCGTAACGAATTCAAAATAGATTCCATCGCGAAAACCCTCCACCCGGTTTTTATTGATGATAATGTTTTCACATTTCCATAAATGAATGCCATTGCCAATCTCGTGCTCTGCCTTGGCATCGGTCAGAAGGGTGTTTTGCTCAACCCAGACGTGCGAAGAATTAGCCAGGTAAATTCCAAAAAAAGTATTTTCAAACTTGTTGTTGGTGATTTTCAATTTTTTTGATTCCAGGACTTTAATCGCGGCAAGGTCATTAATGCTGGCCACCCCGGTATCGATAAACTTAAAGCCCGATATTACAGCGTTGGTAGTATGAATGGTGATGATTTCAAATTTATGCTCGCCATCCAGCACAGGATAATCTTCACCCAGCAGCACAACCGGTTTTTCAATAACGATATTTCCTTCGCGATAAAGACCAGCTTTAACCAGAATGGTATCGCCCGGCTGGGCGCTTTCAATGGCTTGTTTGATTGTTTTTACAGCACCCGCTTTACTTACAACAATGGTGTTTGACCTCTCCCCCCCCACGGTCTGTGTCCGCACAGGCCGAAATGTACTGCTGTTGGTCTGTGAGGACACAGACCAAGGGAGGAAAATAATAGCACATACTATTACAACTATATTTTTAAGTCGCTTCATCTTTGTGTGGCGATACTTGTCAGCCTTCGACTCTACTCAGCCTGACTATTTAAACTGCGCTCTCAACTCTCCCCAACTCAAATAAATCGCATTTAGTTTCGACTTGTACTCCATCATTGATTTTTCTGTTGAAAAAGCAGCTACTTCGCTGGCCATCGGACTACGAATTTCATCTGATTTCAAATAGAAAGCTTCTTCTGCAGGAATGAGTTTTTCCGGTTGCAGGTAGTCGATGATTAACTTATACGCAAAGGTTTCGCCCGCAACATGATCGGAATCGAGAAACGTCATCATGCAATTCACATCATCGAACTTATATACCTTTCCTTTTTCTGTTACGAGTTCGCCCCCAAATTTCTTATCCATCAATGTCATTTTGCAATGATGGCACGCATCTTTTCCATACTGCAACGGCTGAGGCTCAACACTACAAGAAAATAAAAAGACTGCTACTAGAATTACGAGACCTGCTTTCATAAAGCGGTCTTTTTTCTTGATGAATAAATTTCGAACGCCAGAACGCCTCCCACCAATAGGGCGGCTCCAAAAAATATCCAACCGCCAATATCCGGCCCTGAGAAGGCCGTGAAATTCAATAACTGTTTGGTGCCAATCAGCGGTGGCTGATAATACATACCCGGCACTACAATGGGTGCGGTAGGATCAAGGTTGTGCCCGTAATCGTAACCCCACAAATAAAAATCTATCAATGCAGCAACACCTGTTGCCGCCAGTAGAATAAGATAAGCCCATACTGCTTTAATTTTATTTACAAGGGCTGTCAGCAGGCCTAGTCCAACTAAGGCGCCCACAATGTAGCCCATGTATTGAAACTCAGGAAACATGCTCACCTCAATGTGCTTCATGCCGATGTAATGGTTAAGCGCACTGATAATTTTCACATCGCCCGTAATGTCATTAATCCAGATTTTCATTTCCAGTCCCTCCGGATATTGAGGAGCCCACATCAGAATTTGCCATAGGGGAACATAAAAAGCCGACAGCATGAGTAATGCTGATACGGCCACGATAATTCTTGACAAAGGCTTCAGTGAATTTTTCATAACGGCTTTGTTTTAATAAGAAGGCCCGTCCTGACCCTTTTCAGGACGGAACCTAATTTCAACCTGTAAACTATGTGGGAGACTACTCACCAGCGCCACTTCCCTGGCTTTCGATTTTCCCGGTTGAAAACTTCAGTGGTGTATTACTTCCGGCAGGAGATACACGCACATACCCTGACATTTCCTGGTGAAGTGCAGAGCAAAAATCTGTGCAATAGAATGGAATCACTCCGGTAGCTGTTGCTTTCCACTTCAACGTTTGTGTTTCTCCCGGCATGATCAGTATCTCAGCATTGTTCGCACCCTTGATGGCGAAACCGTGCGGCACATCCCAATCCTGTTCAAGGTTTGTAACATGGAAGTACACATCATCACCAACCTTTACACCTTCGATATTATCCGGTGTTAAGTGAGAACGAATAGCAGTCATGTACACGTGAACTTCATTTCCTTTACGCTCAACCTTAGCCTGACCCTCGCCTTTGGCAACATAAGGGTTTTCGTTTTCTTCAATCTTATAGATTTTAGTAGAGTTTGGTGTAATCAAACTTGCGGGAATTGATTCGGCATAGTGCGGTTCACCTACTGTTGGGAAGTCAAGCAATAGTTTCATTTTCTCTCCGGAGATATCATAGAGCTGTGCGGATTGTGTTAACTCAGGACCTGTAGGCAGGTAACGGTCTTTTGTGATTTTGTTATACGCAATCACATACTTACCGTGAGGCTTGGCAGTAGGCCCACCCGGAACACTCAAGTGACCAACAGAATAATACGTAGGAACACGGTCGATGATCTCCAGCGTTTTAACATTCCACTTCACTACTTCCGATGACACAAAGAAAGAAGTATAGGCATTTCCGTTCGCGTCAAACTCGGTATGCAACGGTCCAAGACCAGGCTTCTTAACCTCACCGTGAAGAGCAGCTTCATATTTAATAACCGGTATACCGTTGAAATCACCTTCGAAATCTTTCTTGGCTATGGCATCTTGTATTTTAGAGAAAGAAAACACGGGCATCATAGCGGCCAACTTGCCACTTCCCACAATATATTCGCCTGAAGGGTCTACATCACAACCGTGAGGAGACTTAGGACATGGAATGAAGTACACAATATCAGGGAATTCAGATACATCCAACACCAATACTTCTTCTTCCATTTTGCTTGTAGCAGAGTGAGTTTTTTCATTGTATGTATTGTGGGCATACTTTGCTTTTTCTTTTCTTCCCTTTCCCTGAGCAATGTATTCTTCAGCTTTCTTCCAATTCACTGCCATAATAAAGTCTTTGTCTTTTTGAGAAGCGTTTACTTCTAAGAGTGTATAGGCTTGCTCTGTATTGTAGCAAGAGAAGAAGAACCATCCGTGAGAAGGACCTTTGCCTGCACGGCTTAAGTCATAGTTGAATCCAGGAGTTCTTAACTGGAACGCAATGTTCATATGGCCATCGGTAGGATCAACCTTAATGAAACTGATCGAACCTTTGAAGTTCTCTTTATAGGAGCTGATAGGAACATCTTTTCCTCCCATGGGAATGCTAAAGCGTGTACCCGCCACCACATACTCGGTGTTTTCTGTAATGAACGGAGAAGAGTGGTTACCGCCACTGTTGGGAATCTCTAAAATTTCTTCCGTTCTGAATGACTTGAAGCTGACACGTGCCACTCGGGGTGTGTTATTACCGTTAGCAAAAATCCAGCGACCATCATGCTCTCCTTTTGTAGTGGATAAAGCAATGTGGTGCAGATCATCCCACGGAACAAAACCGTGTGATGTATTCAGCATAGGTTTTGTTTCTTCGCTGTATCCGTAGCCATTCTCAGGCGAAACAGAAAACACCGGGAGGATTCTGAACAGACGGCCGGAAGGAATTCCATAAATACCAATCTGTCCGTTGAATCCACCCGATACAACGTTATAAAATTCATCGTATTGGCCTGGCGCCACATACACTTTGGAAGCGGCATCACCGGTTGATACTTCAGCCGGGCCTTTCGGTTTACAACTGGTTAGTACACCAGCCACTACCACCAGTGCTGAAAGAAAGTAAGCTATTTTAATGAGGTTTTTCATATCAATTATATAAGGTTAATTATTTCTTATCAGGAGGTAACAGTACAGCATCAATCACATACACGACACCATTGGAGGCCTTAACTACACCCAATACATTGGCACCGTTTACGGTAATCTTGCCGTCTTTCTTATTGAGTGTTATGTTGTCGAGGTTTACCTGGTTCAGCGTCATGCCATCCTGGATCATCGCCTCAGAAATGACACCCACGTATACGTGATATTCCAAAATATTACGAAGCGCATCTTTACTCTCTGGCTTCATCAGATTTTCTACTGTTCCCGCTGGAAGCTTATTGAAAGCTTCGTTGGTTGGGGCAAACACGGTAAAGGGACCGGCATTAGAAAGGGCATCAACATATTCGGCTCCTTTTAAGGCAGCCACCAACGTTGTGTGGTCTGGTGAGTTTACCGCGACACGAACAACATCCGGTGCAGAGGTTTCATCCTTCACGGTAGATTGCCCGCCTTCGGCAGGAGCGTCTGCAACTGAGGCTTCTGTGCCGGCAGGTTGCTGACCGCATGCAAGCAGCAACAGCAAGGGAACAAAGAGTAAGCGTTTCATATAATTTGGGGGTTAAATCCTATTTTTCTCCGTCATTCTGGCGCATGTATTCCAGCACATCGCGGGCATCGCCAATTGACATGTTTTGGTTTGGCATTCGCATCAAACACAACTCCAATAGTTTTTGCGCTTCCGGATCTTTATCCAGCATCACATCCACGTTGGTGATCATGTTCATGATCCACTCGGGTTTTCTTTTTTGAGTGATGCCTTTCCAGCCCGGGCCAACCACACGGGTATCATCCAGCTTGTGGCATGCCTGACACTTCATTTCGTAAATAGCTACCCCTCTTTTAACACGGTCCTGGTCAAGCGGACTTTCAAGTTTTACATTTTTTACCTGTCCGATTCCTTTTGTAGCGTCCATGAGTTCTTCCTTTGCAGCAGCAACAGGGCTTTCATTTTTTTTGGATTCATCTACTTTTGGTTTTTCGGGGGCACACGATGCGAGAATGCCAAAAATGGCAACAATAAATAGTGGCGTTTTCATGATTGGTTTAAATTTTAGTTATTTAATTCCGATGCAAAATATCTGTTGAAGATAGTACTCATTATGAGTAAAGTCATAGTACAGTGGTGATTTTTGTCAGATTTAATAGTCAGAAAACAAAAATTTAACGATCCCATCCCGCCACAAGAAATACCCCCATTATAAATACCAGAATCAGCAGAATTTTCCGAAAGGTCTCTTGACTGATATGCGACAGCAAGACTTTACCTAAATAACTTCCAAGAAACGATGCGGCTATTAATGCAGGAATGTAGATCCACATGTTTTTTTCGAGGTATTGATTCTCCAGATAAATAAAGGTTCGGCTTACATCCACACCGAAATCAATTGCCGCTGACGTACCCACTAAAAAGTTCTTTTCCAGATTAAAAGAGGTGAGGATGAGCCCGCGAATGGCGCCACCCGTTCCAATAAATCCAGCTAAAAATCCAGCCAAACTGCCACCAATCACGGAATTTTTAAGCGTAGCACCGACTGAAAAATCAGGCTTCCAATAAAAGAAAATGCTCAACACAATTAAAAAAATACCAAGAACCAGGTGCGCATAGTGTAAGTCAACATGGGCTGTCAGATACGAACCTCCTATAGCGAACAGGGTACTTGCCACACCAAGCCACAAAACCAGTTTCCAATCAATGGTTTTCCTGAAAAGAATGATTTTGGCAACATTACTGAACACATGCAATAAACCGGTTAAAGCCAGCACCGTTTGAAAGTCGAAAAAGAACTGAGAGAGTGATACAAAAAATAAGGATGATCCAAATCCACCCAATGTTCCCAATATCTCGGACACCAACGTGAGAATGAAAAACAAAAAAAGTCCGAAATAGTTGGATCCCGTCATGCTTTTGTAAAGATTTTTTCGATTTACCAATCGAACCCCGAACAGACCTTGAGCAAAGTCAGCGAGCTACGTGACAATCGTCATGGGGTAATTGATTACCATTCGGCTACTTCGTACAAGCATTAAACCCCTCATCATTATGATTTCGGTTATCGGAACTTCAGGAAAGTACATTTTACAACCCAGTTTGGTATCCATGCATCAGCAAAGCCTCGAATGGCTTTCTGCTTCTGCATTATGGAAACGGGAGTTGAGTTTCTTTCAAAAATTGCTGGATCAACACTCATCCAGGGCTACCACCCTTGAGCTGAAAAAAGAAATGGATCATTTTCAGAACATCATCACCTATTATGGAGGTGAGGCGGTAGATGTTTTGCGTAAGAAAATAAGAGAACATGAAAAAGACCTGGCTGATATGCTGCAAAGCATGAACGAATCAGACACAAAATATTTTAAGGAACATGAACAGGTAATGAGCGACCTGGCAACGTTTTCAAAAACCTACGATCAGTTCAGGCACGAGTATTTTGCCTTCATTGAACGATTGATGTAACAGAAGGCTTTACTCAGCTGAAACAGGTTCACCTTGCATTATTGTTGCAATTAAGGCATTTTTACACGTTATCGCGTGCTTTTAACAAAAACCCCGATTAACCCATTGGGGTTTTCTTTTTCAACCATGTCAACAGCATTCAAGGCCGGTTTTGTCAGTATTGTAGGTAAACCCAACGTGGGGAAATCTACTTTAATGAATAAGCTGATAGGCGAACAACTTTCCATTGCTACGCCAAAAGCGCAAACAACCCGGCATCGCATCATGGGAATTTTAAACAGCGACACGTACCAGATTGTATATTCTGATACACCGGGCATTCTCGAACCCAAGTATGCTCTTCATGAAGCCATGATGAACTATGTCAAAGTTTCGCTGGAAGATGCAGATTTGATTTTACTGGTGGTTGAGTTGGGTGAAAAATATGACGCCCTGCTGTTCGACCGGTTTAAAAAAATTCAAACGCCCATTTTGCTGGTCTTAAATAAAATTGATCAGGCGAAGGGCACGCAGGTACACGATAAACTCATGCACTGGAAAGAACACCTGACAAACCTTCAGGGAACCATTGCTGTTTCAGCGAAGAGCGGAGAAAATACACAAATGCTTCTGAACACCATTATCAGTCTAATGCCCGAACACCCCGCATTTTTTCCGCAGGATGAAATGACTGACCGGTCGGAACGGTTCTTTGCTGCCGAAATCATTCGTGAAAAAATTTTTCTGAATTACGAACAGGAAGTTCCTTACAGCACCGAGGTAGCCATTACCGAATTCAAAGAGGAAGAGGGCATCATCCGAATGCGTGCGCAAATATTTGTGGAGCGCGATTCACAAAAAGGAATTATTATCGGGAAACAGGGCAGTGCGCTTAAAAAATTAGGCACCGATGCCCGAAAGGATTTAGAAATATTTTTTCAGAAAAAAATATTCTTAGAAACACACGTTAAGGTAGCCAGCGATTGGCGAAAACAGCAAAAGAACCTGAGACAATTCGGTTATTTAAACGATTAGCCAATGATCAATTAGCCAATGACCAATGTTTGGTCGTACATTGGCCAATTGAAAATTGACCATTGAAAATTAAATTATGGCAAACATTGTAGCAATTGTAGGCAGACCCAATGTTGGGAAGTCAACGCTCTTCAACCGACTGATTGAAAAGCGCCAGGCCATCATGGACGATATTGCCGGGGTAACACGCGACCGCCACTACGGATATGGAGAGTGGATTGGAAAGTTTTTTACCGTTATTGATACGGGTGGTTATGTAACCGGTTCGGAAGATAAATTTGAAAGTGAAATCCGGAAGCAGGTGAAGCTGGCCCTGGATGAAGCTTCGGCTGTGATTTTCGTGGTCGACTGTAAAGATGGCCTAACCGGGTTTGATAAAGATTTTGCCAACGTCATCCGGGCTTCAAAAAAGCCTGTTTTTGTAGCGGCCAATAAAGCTGATACACCCGAAAAATCAATGCACGCCTCTGAATTTTATGAACTTGCCCTTGGTGAAGTTTACCCCATTTCGGCCGAAAACGGGTCAGGAACGGGAGAATTGCTGGACGAGCTCGTGAAAGTTTTTCCCTCCGAAGGAGTGGAAGATCCGAATGCCGGCATCCCAAAGATTTCAATTTTAGGCAGGCCCAATGTGGGGAAGTCATCGCTGCTGAATGCCCTGCTGGGCACCGACCGCAGCATTGTTACCGATGAGGCCGGCACCACCCGCGATGCCATCCATTCGCATTATAAAATGTATGGAAAAGACTTCATTCTAACCGATACGGCCGGTATTCGAAAGAAAAGTAAGGTAAAAGACGATGTTGAATTTTATTCGGTACTCCGCTCGCTTCGGGCTCTGGAGGAAAGTGACGTTTGCATCATTGTTATAGATGCCGAACGTAAACTGGAATCGCAGGATGTCAACATCATCAGCCTGGCGCAACGGCAGGGCAAGGGCATGGTTATTATGGTTAATAAGTGGGATTTGGTCGAAAAAGACTCTAAAACAGCCGAAACCTATAAAAAAGAGATTTTAGAGAAAATTGCCCCAATCGACTATATCCCTATCATTTTCGCCTCCGCCCTTAATAAACAGCGTATTTTCCAGGTCATTGAAAAGGCTGTTGAGGTATTTGAAAACAAAACTAAAAAAATACCTACCTCCAAGCTGAACGAACTCCTGTTAGCCGACATCCAACGCAATCCGCCCCCCACTACAAAGGGAAAATTTGTACAGATAAAATATGTAACACAAGTAAATGCACGGTTTCCATCGATTGCATTCTTCTGTAACCTGCCACAGTACATTCAACCCTCGTATGAGCGTTTTCTGGAAAACAGGATTCGGGAATACTTTGATTTTGAAGGCGTGCCCGTCAGACTGATTTTTAGGAAAAAATAATTTTTTTGGGGTTTTTAGTAATATTCAAGAACTGTTATATTTGCGTGATTTTTAAAAACCTGTAAACTATGAAAAAATTGTTCGCATTGATGATGGTAGCTGGTTTCGCTGTTGCCATTGTAGCTTGTGGTGGTAAGAAGGAAGAAGCAGCTGCTGAAGTTGTTGATTCTGCTGCTACTGTAGTTGATTCTGCTGCCGCTGTAGTTGATTCTGCCGCTGCTGTAGTTGACTCTGCTGCTGCTGCAACACCTGCACAGTAGTCAATCTTTTAAAGATTGTTCCCGGGAAGGCTTTAGAGATAAAGCCTTTTTTTATTGTCTTATTATTTTGTTGCAACCCGCCCTTTGTGAAGGAAGAAGAGATTCTTAACATATTGAAGCAGCACGTACCGGAAACATCGGTTACCTACTGCCTGAGCCTATGGGTGGCAAGGCCTTTTATTTTAAAAATCACGAAAAGCAGGCAAACCAAAATTGGCGATTTCACCTGCAAACAGGGAACTCAAAACCTCCGCATCACGCTCAATCACGATCTCAATCCTTTTACGTTTCTCATCACCTATATTCATGAAGTTGCCCACCTGCACGTGTTTCTGGCGTTTGGACACCGGGTGGAACCCCATGGCCACCAGTGGAAGGCTGCGTTTCAAAAACTTTTGAACCCGGTTCTTACTGCTGAATTTCTTCCGGAAAACATTTTGCTTCCACTGATAGTGCACATGCAAAATCCAATGGCAAGTTCCTTTGCCGATGTGCGGTTAACCAAAGCCCTTCGCGCCCACGACAAAAACACACATGCTGATATTATCCTGGCTGATTTACCGGAAGGAAGCACCTTTCAACTCAACGGACGGTTTTTTAAAAAAGGAAAGCTGAGAAGAACTCGCGTGCTGTGCAAAGAGGTAAATTCAAAACGGCAATACCTCGTTCCGGCCGAAGCGCTGGTCAGTGATGTTCAATTAAGCCTTCTTTGAATTAATCCATTCACCAAATCAAAAAAAGTACCCGGTTGAAGGGTACGCCATTGTGCGATCTGAAGCGTTCCACCCATGTTCACATAGTGATCAACTTTATATTTCTGAAATTCAGATTGAATGAAATCAGGAAACGAAACGGCTGCAATCCAGCCATCCTCCACATCGTCAAACCACTCTTCATAGTAGGAGTCGTCTGAACCATGAAAGTTGAGAATATTCTCGCCAATCAAAATAAATTTATGAATGCCTTCGCCCACCAGCAGATCAATAACATTTCGCTTTAAGTGCATGATGTCGTTGTTAATGGTATCGTTCCACTCACCCAGAAATTCGATGATGGTAAATCGTTTTTCGTAATTGGTAAAAAGAATTTTTATATAGAGTGTTTCCGATCCCATGAAATCCCAGGCAGGATCAATATAGTACCCATAAATAGTATCAGAATACTGGTTGAAGTTGTATTGCTTGCCATAAAACGGTGATCGTTTATCTTTTGCAGGATTGTAATACTTCAGCCAATTGTAATAAGGTTCGATGTCATGCATCGCTATTTTTTATGATGCTCCAGCACTTTTCGAACGGAACCGTATTCTTTTAAAAGAGTTTCTGCCTCGTCCTGCCCAATGGAAAGTTCATCCATAATCATCCGTGTTCCACGATCGATGAGTTTGTTGTTGGTGAGTTGCATGTCAATCATTCTATTGCCCTTTACTCTTCCCAATTTGATCATGGCGGTAGTGGAAATCATATTAAGTACCAGTTTTTGTGCCGTTCCGGACTTCATGCGCGTACTGCCGGTAACAAATTCAGGACCTACCACCACCTCAATAGGAAAGTCAGCATGTTGTGCCACATCTGAGTTTGTATTGCACACAATGCACCCTGTAACAATTCCATTGGCGCGCGCTTTCTTCAGGCCACCAATCACATATGGCGTTCGGCCGGAGGCCGCAATTCCTACCAACACATCTTGTTTGGTAATTTTATATGGCTCCAGGTCTTTCCATGCCTGATCGGCATCATCTTCGGCATGTTCTACGGCTCTTCTGATGGCCTGATCGCCACCAGCAATAATTCCAATCACTTTTCCCTGGGGCATGCCATACGTAGGCGGAATTTCAGATGCATCCAGTATTCCAAGTCTGCCACTGGTACCGGCACCAATGTAAAATAACCTGCCCCCACCTTCCATCTTTTGAACAATGGCTTCTACCAGTTTCTCCATTACCGGAATAACTTTTTCGATAGCAACGGGTACGGTTTTATCTTCTCTGTTGATGTTAGCCAAAAGATCCAGCACGCTCATTTTTTCGAGATGCTGGTAATTGGAAGATGACTCGGTTGTATTCAATTCAATTCTTGTTGATGATATAAAGTTAAGCCGGCAATAGGGCTCTCCAAAATATTCTTCACCGTTATGCCTTTATCATTGGCAACCTGTCGCAGAATATCGCTGAAATAAAATGCAACCGATCCGGTGAAATGGACTTTTAGCGACTGGTACTGATTGTATTTCATAACATTTCGCTCAAAGAATTTATCAAAGCCGTCATACACAAGTTTGTAACAGTAGGGCTCTTTGATGTGCTGAAAAATGAAATGAGAAAAACTTCCTAAAAACCTGCTGGGCATAGCCTGGGTATATACCCTGTCGAGAATTTCATCCCGGTCAAACGGGAATCGCTTTTTAAACTGTCCCCACAGATTTTCAGGTAAATCTTTCCGAAGGTAGTCAGCAATTATCTGTTTCCCTAAATAGGAGCCTGATCCCTCATCGCCCAACAGGTAGCCCAGTGAGGTAACGTTGTCTACAATCTTGGTTCCGTCATAGTAGCAGGAATTAGAGCCTGTGCCTAAAATGCAGGCTATTCCCTCCTCGGTGCCACACAGCGCACGCGCGGCTGCCAGCAAATCGTGCCATATTTCGATATGTGCTTGTGGAAAAAATACTTCCAGTACATTCCTGATCAACTTTCGGTTTTTATCGGAAGAACAGCCCGTTCCATAGTAAAATATTTTATCAATGGGGTGCTTCACCTGTGGCAACAACACCTCACGTACTTCCCGATCAAAGTGTTCAATGGGTTGATAATACGGGTTAAATCCAATGGTTTGTGCCTGTTCGATGCTTCTGGTCTTATCCAGAATGCGCCAGTCGGTCTTGGATGCACCGCTATCGGCTATTAAAATCATATCAATCGTCCTACAGGGTTAAATTTATCAAAAACTTTTTGAGTATGGGGCGCGTCCTTTAATTCATCGGTTAAATCCTGGCCCGCCCAGTGTTCATAATGCTTTCCATTTCTCCATAAGCGCGACCGGGTTACATCGTAGATAATGCCGTGCAGGGCCACCCAAACCTCAGGCTTATCCTGTCCGTTGCGCAAGGCAAGTTGTGCGCGGGTAAAGGCCGATAATTCCTTCTTGCTATCAGGTGTCTCCATTTATGGAATATACTTTTGTACCCCTGATAATTTTGAATACTTTTCCTTAAAATCAATCACCATGCAAAGTAAATACTTTCTTTTTGGGTTGGCCTTTTTGCTGGCGTGTGCAGCAAAAGAAAACCAGGTTAACTATGCTTCGATGCCGGATGAAAAACTGAAACTCGTTGCTGATTCGCTGGCACAAGCCTATATTATTACCGATGGCCATGTGGATTTGCCCTATCGGTTAAAAGTGAAAAAATTCAGACTGGAAAGGGAATACCTGGGCATTCCCATCGCCACCACCGAAGGTGACTTTGACTTTGAACGGGCAAAAAAAGGCGGGCTGGATGCTCCCTTCATGTCCATCTATATTCCTTCAAGCTACCAATTAAATGAAGACAAAGGAAAAGCATTGGCCGATTCACTTATTAACATGATTGACGGAATTGTTTCTGCATATCCCGATAAATTCGGTAAAGCAGGAACGCCACAGGATATCGAGGCGAATTCAAAAGCCGGGAAAGTTTCGCTGCCTATGGGTATGGAGAACGGAGCGCCCGTAGGAAATGACCTGGCCAACGTAAAATATTTTTATGACCGGGGTATCCGATACATCACTTTAACACACGGAAAAGATAATCAGATCTGCGACTCCTCGTATGACACCCTCAATACCTGGAAAGGATTAAGTCCTTTTGGTGAACAAGTGGTGAAAGAAATGAACAAGACGGGGATAATGGTCGATATCTCTCACGTATCGGACAGTACCTTTTACGATGTGATGAAACTCACCACCGTGCCGGTGATTGCTTCGCATTCATCGTGTCGCTTTTTTACTCCAACCTTTCAACGCAACATGTCGGACGATATGATAAGAGCGTTAAAGAAAAATGGCGGAGTCATTCAAATTAATTTTGGTTCTACATTTTTGGATTCGGCCGTGGCAAAACAAAATGACGCCAACAGGAAAAAGCTTCAGGCCCTATTGGATGAAAAGAAACTTTCTTTCAGTGATTCTTTGGCTAAACCCATCATCGATCAGTTCCGGAAGGATAACCCGTCTCTCTTTGCCGATGTAGAAACCGTTGCCAATCACATCGACCATGTAGTGCAAATTGCGGGGATTGATTACGTTGGAATAGGGTCAGATTACGATGGCGTGGGCGACAGTCTGCCCACCGGACTAAAAGATGTGTCGCAATACCCCAACCTGATTTTTGTATTGCTGAAGCGTGGATATACCCCTGAAGAAATTGAAAAAATATGCTCTAAAAATGTATTTCGCGTTTGGAATGCCGTCATAGCCGCTTCGGCTAAGTAAATTTCGGTCACGCTTCCTGATTTTAAACTTAGGCCACTTCGCAATGGAGTGGCCTCTTTTTTTTACCTTCATGGTTTAATTTCTCACAAAACAGAAAGGTATGAGAGGATGTTTACTGCTTTTAGTAATGATTACCCTGGTTGGCTTGGCACAAGGTCAGAAACTGATGAAAATTGAGACCAAACACCATCCGGTAATTTGCTACGCCCGATTTGATAACTGCGAATCGCACGTTCCTCCCCCAAAAGAATATTTCCAACGCAAGGCTGCACGAGCCAAGACCGCTACAATTGAAGTAACCTTTAGCTCAGGATTTCCGGTGGATGCTCAAGCGGCATTTCAACAGGCTGTTGACATCTGGGAGACCATCATCTCTTCTCCTGTTCCCATTAAAGTTCAGGCCAACTGGTCGCCTCTGGGTTCAGGCGTTTTAGGTTCAGCCATATACTGGTCGGCATTTGCCAATTTTGATGGGGCTCAAAAACAAAATGTTTTCTACCCTGTTGCGCTGGCCGAAAAAATGGCCGGAAAAGAACTGAATGAGGCTGAAGACTTTGAAATCTTCGCAAACTTCAGCTCAAACATGAATTGGTATTTTGGTTCTTCAGGAACCCCCGCTGCCAACCAATTTGATTTTATTACTGTGGTGATGCATGAGATCGGCCATGGGTTGGGTTTTTCAGGTTCCTTTGGGGTTGAAAACAATCAGGGCACCGTAGGGGCATTCAGCACTGATGTTCCCATTGTGTTCGATGCGTTTGTTGAGACCGGTTCGGGTGTTAAACTTCTTACTTTTAATTCGCCTTCAGCTCAACTCAGGGCACAACTGACCAGTCAGAATTTACGAATCATTGTTCAGAAAAATGCGATTGGCTCTTCACTCCTGTATGCGCCTACAACCTTTGATGACGGTTCCAGTATTAGCCATTTAGATGAAGCCTCTTATCCTCCCGGAGCCAATGCTTTGATGACACCACAAATTGGTTTTCAGGAAGTGAACCACGACCCGGGCCCGTTGGCTTCCGGTATTTTAAGTGACATGGGTTGGGAAATGGTACGGATCAATCACCAACCTTTACCCAACACCGAAAATGAAACGGGGCCTTACGTTGTAAATGTTAAGCTGATCAACGATGAGTTTGTTTCATACAATGCTGCCAATGTTAAATTAAACTACACCTCTGATGGTACCACTTTTACTCCGGTTGTTATGACCGACCTGGGTAACGATGAATTCAGCGCCTCGATACCTACCCCTCCCAATATTCCCTGGACATACGGCTATTTTATTTCCGTTGGCGATAATGTTGGGCGTACGGTACTTAAGCCCGGCAAGGTGGTTACTGTTGGGCAGCCCGCTGAAACTCAAAACCTGATGGTCTTTACCATTGGTCCGGATACTGAAAATCCAAAAATCATTCACGTGCAGGAACCTTACCTGCAGGATGATGAAACCCAGTTGGAAATTGCAGCAACCATTAGCGATAATATTGGCATCGGCTCGGCAAGCGTTACCTATTCGGTCAATGGCGGAGCAACGCAAAACCTGCCGCTAACCTTAACCGAACCTGAAGACTCCCTTTACACGGCCACACTCAATTTGGGGACTTTAACCGATGGTGATGAAATTCGATACACGCTTTCGGCAACCGACAATTCCAACAGTCCGAAGACAACCGTTTCACCTGCTTCCGGTGAATATATCGTTGGTGTTTTTGGGTTTTCAGCCGCGGTTGATTCTTACACCAATAACCTGAACGCTGCTACCAGTGATTTCTTTGGAAACGGATTTACTGTTTCCACACCAACAGGCTTTAGCAATCCTGCTATCCATTCCGATCATCCGTATGCAGAAGGTGACCCTTTCCCTGACGATGAGCTGAATCTCGTCTATTTGCTGAAGGTGCCCATCCGCATTGCCGCTGAAAACCCCTGGCTGCGGTTCGATGAAGTAGTGTTGATAGAACCGGGTGATGCAGGGTCGGTATTTGGTGATCAAAACTTTTATGATTATGTGGTTGTAGAAGGCTCATTGGATTTTGGAGAAACCTGGACACCCCTGGCCGATGGGTACGACTCGCGCGACAAATCCGTGTGGCTCTCACGGTATAACAGTTCGATTTCAGGGAATAATTCCACAGCAACCGGCAATTCCACCCACTACCGAACCCGCGGCATTGACCTAACGGAGGTGTTCAATCCTGATGATGAGATTATCATCCGCTTCAGGCTGTTTAGCGATCAACTTGCTGCCGGCTGGGGCTGGGCGATCGACAACCTGTACATTCAGGACGCCATCACCGCTACTGAAAACGAATTGGAATCAGTGGTTTCGGTTTACCCAAACCCGGCCAAGGGGAATATTTCTATAGAAGCAGAGGGACTTTCATCATCAAGTTTGTCGGTTCAGTTGGTGAGCGTACACGGGCAATCAGTATACAAAACCACCGCGAACACAATTAATGGAAACATGAGCCATACAATAGATGGTAAAATCCTTCCTGCAGGAGTTTATTTTGTGAAAATTTCTGATGGAAAAAGAACCTCCATTAAAAAGATTATCAAGGTAAATTGATCCGTCTTACCTGAGAATATTGAAGGCCCAAATTGGTGGGCCTTTTTTATTTTCATCATTGCTTTCCCGCTAAAACTCCTGATCGTATTTTTGCCCAATTTTATACACGGGACTTATTGGATTTTAGAATTCACAGGATTGATTTCATCGATTTTGGCGGATTTTTCCGGGTAATCAATCCATTCCCTCTTTTCGTTAGCCACTCTAATTCCTTATTAAGATGCCAAGAGACAGAAGTATTCGTTCAGTTTTAATTATCGGTAGCGGTCCCATTGTTATCGGCCAGGCATGTGAATTTGACTATGCCGGTTCGCAGGCCTCCCGTTCGTTGCGGGAAGAGGGCATTGAGGTGGTGCTCATCAACTCCAATCCGGCCACCATCATGACCGATAAGGTAACGGCTGATCATGTGTATTTAAAGCCCCTGACGAAGAAATCGATTCGGGAAATTCTGGATAAACATAATATCGATGCTGTACTGCCCACCATGGGCGGCCAAACCGCTCTAAATCTTTGTATCGAGTGCGATAAGGCCGGAATCTGGCAGCACTATGGTGTACGCATCATTGGTGTGGATATCAAAGCCATTGAAACCACCGAAGACCGCGAGAAATTCAGGTTGAAGATGTTGGAACTGGGTGTTGGCGTTTGTAAAGGAGCAACTGCCACTTCCTTTCTTCAGGGAAAAGAAATTGCGCAGGAAATAGGGTTCCCGTTAGTGATTCGTCCTTCGTTTACGCTAGGTGGAACCGGTGGCGGTTTTGTCAACAGTGCCGAAGATTTTGATGAAGCCCTCAACCGTGGCTTGCATGCATCTCCCATCCACGAAGTGTTGGTGGAGCAGAGCATCATGGGCTGGAAAGAATACGAACTTGAACTGCTTCGCGATGGCGTTGGCAATGTGATCATCATCTGCTCGATTGAAAATTTCGATCCGATGGGTATTCACACGGGCGACTCGATCACCGTAGCGCCTGCGATGACCTTGCCCGATACCGTGTATCAAAAGATGCGCAACCTCGCCATTAAGATGATGAACGGAATCGGAAAATTTGCCGGAGGTTGTAACGTGCAGTTTTCGGTGAACCCTGCAAATGATGACATCATCGGAATTGAAATTAACCCACGCGTATCCCGCTCTTCAGCGCTTGCATCAAAAGCAACCGGTTACCCGATCGCAAAAATCGCAGCGAAGCTTGCCATCGGATATAACCTCGATGAACTGAAAAACGCCATCACCGGAACAACCACCGCGTACTTCGAGCCTGCGTTAGACTATGTGATTGTAAAAATTCCGCGCTGGAACTTCGACAAGTTTCATGGGGCCGATCGTAAGTTGGGCTTACAAATGAAATCGGTAGGTGAGGTGATGGGCATCGGAAGAAATTTCCAGGAAGCGCTACAGAAAGCTTGTCAGTCACTCGAAATCAGAAGAAACGGATTGGGTGCCGATGGAAAAGAACTCACCAAACAAGCTGATCTTCTCTATAGTTTAGAACACCCAAGCTGGAACCGTTTGTTTCACATCTACGATGCTATGAAGCTGGGCATCTCCATGAAAACTATTCAGAATCTTACGAAAATCGACAAGTGGTTCCTCGAACAGATTTGGGAACTGATCGAACTGGAAAAGGAAATTGAAAAACACCAGTTGGCAACAATCCCAGCAGAGCTTCTGCGTAAAGCAAAAGAAAAAGGCTATGCCGATAGGCAAATTGCTCACCTACTAAAATGCTTGGAGAGCGAAGTTCATAAAAAGAGAAGAGAATTGAATATCCACCGCGTGTACAAGCTGGTAGATACCTGCGCGGCCGAATTTGAAGCGAAAACACCTTACTACTATTCTTCTTTCGATACTGAAAATGAATCCGTTGTTTCCGGCAAAAAGAAGGTGATTGTTTTAGGTTCCGGCCCTAACCGCATCGGACAGGGAATTGAGTTCGACTACTCCTGCGTTCATGGAATTTTAGCAGCCAAAGAATGTGGCTACGAAGCCATCATGATCAACTGCAACCCCGAAACGGTTTCAACCGATTTTGATATTGCCGATAAACTTTATTTCGAACCGGTGTTCTGGGAACACATCTGGGATATTATCCAGCATGAAAAACCAGAAGGCGTAATCGTTCAGCTTGGCGGGCAAACAGCATTGAAACTTGCTGAAAAGCTCCATAAATACGGAGTAAAAATTCTAGGAACTTCATTCGAGGCGCTTGACCTGGCAGAAGACCGGGGAAGTTTCTCAACGCTGTTAAAAGAACTCAATATTCCTTATCCTGAATTTGGCGTGGCGCGAGATGCCGATGAAGCCCTGGAAGTTTCCAAAACCATTGGCTTCCCGCTGCTGGTTCGTCCATCGTATGTGTTAGGCGGTCAGAGCATGAAAATCGTGATTAACGAAAAGGAACTTGAAAACCATATTCTCGACATCTGGAAACACTTACCCGAAAACAAAGTATTGCTCGATCATTTCTTAGATGGCGCCATTGAGGCCGAAGCCGATGCCATTTGCGATGGCGAAGATGTGTACATCATTGGTATCATGCAGCACATCGAACCTGCCGGTATCCACTCGGGCGATTCGTACGCGGTGCTTCCACCCTATAACCTGGGAGACTTCGTTATCAAGCAAATTGAAAATTACACCAAACGCATTGCCGTAGCGCTTAAAACGGTTGGCTTAATTAATATTCAATTCGCCATCAAGAACGACAAAGTTTACATTATTGAAGCTAACCCGCGCGCTTCACGTACCGTGCCCTTCATTTGTAAGGCGTATGATGAACCGTATGTCAATTACGCGACTAAAGTTATGCTGGGACAGAAGAAAGTAAAAGACTTTACGTTTAACCCTACCCGTAAAGGCTACGCCATTAAAGAACCGGTGTTCTCCTTCAGCAAATTCCCGGAGGTAAACAAAGAGCTGGGCCCTGAAATGAAGTCGACCGGAGAAGCGATTTATTGTATTGATGATCTCATGGACGACTACTTTATGAAGATTTACAGTGAACGAAACCTGTACCTCAGCCGTTAAAGGAAAGTATTATCTTTGATAGTATGTTACGAATACTCCTCATCATTACGCTTCTTTTCTACGTGCTCTACAAGTTTGGTTTCTTCAGAGCGCTTTCCAGCGGGTATAACGAAGGCCAAAACAGGAGGCCTCCAAATGGAAATGTAAATGTTGACTCGACCCCTCAGAAAGAAAAAAAACGTTCCGATTTTAAGGGTGGCGATTACGTTGATTACGAAGAAATAAAATAACGTAGAGACGCATCCCGATAGTTATCGGGATGCGTCTCTACCAATGCCATGAAATTCCATTTCTACAAATACCAGGCTACCGGAAATGACTTCGTGATGATCGATAACCGATCGGGGCAATTTTCATTTTCGACAGAGCAGATTAAAAAAATATGCGATCGCAGATTTGGTATTGGTGCCGATGGGTTGATGCTGATTGAAAAACATCCCACCCTCGATTTTAATCTTCAATATTACAACAGCGATGGCTCGCAAAGTCTGTGTGGCAATGGTAGTCGTGCCGCCATGCACTTTGCATCTTTTTTAGGAATGGTAAAAGGTCGTGCTTCATTTCATGCTTATGACGGAACGCATGATGCCGAATTGCTCGCCAACGATATTGTTCGACTTCGAATGAACAACACCAATGACGTTTCAGTAATTGGTAACGACTTTAAAATCAATACAGGCTCGCCTCACCTGGTCAGGTTTGTAGAAAATATAGATTCGTATCCGGTCGTTGAGGAGGGCAGGAAAATCCGTTACAGCGATAGCTATAAAGAAAAAGGTATCAATGTGAATTTCGTGGAATTGCTTCCCAACAACACCATCTTTGTTCGCACCTATGAACGCGGAGTCGAAAACGAAACGCTTTCTTGCGGTACGGGCGTTACTGCTGCTGCCCTTGCCGCTTCACAAAAAGGATATACTTCGCCTGTCTTGATTAGAACCCTGGGTGGTGAACTGTCAGTAGCATTTAAAACCGTCCGCCTGAATGACAGTGCCGGAGAGGGACAAACTGCCGCACAAACTCCTGTCTTTCAGGATATTTTCCTTATTGGACCTGCCAAAATGGTATTTGAAGGCGATTTGGAACTATAATTGAGTGCCTCATAACCCAAAACAAATTAACTTTAAGCCCTTTTTTAGTCATTAGTCCTTAGTCCTTAGTCCATAGTTTGGTAAGGAGCGAAAGACTCAGGACTAATGACTCAAGACTAACGACTACTATGCTCAAACTCATTGCCAAACTCTTCGGAACAAAGTCCCAAAAAGATATTAAAGCGATCATGCCCCTGGTGGAAGAAACCAGGAAGGAAGGCGAAAAACTCACAAGCCTCTCGCATGATGACCTCAGAAATCAGACACGCGAAGTTCAACAAACCATCAACGATGAACTGAAAGAAATTGATGACCAGTTAGCGTCTCTTCACAAGCAAATTGCCGATAACCCCAACCTGGTCATTCAGGAGAAAGAATCCATCTTCGCACAAATCGATAAGTTGGAACTGGAACGCAACAAGGAACTTGAAAAGGTTCTGATGAAAGTTCTTCCCAAAGCTTTTGCCATTGTTCGCGAAACCGCCAGGCGCTTTAAAGAAAATGAATACCTGGAAGTGACAGCCACCGATCGCGACCGCGAATTCTCTGCTCAATTTGAAAACGTAAAAATTACTGGTGATAAGGCTCAGTGGCTGAACCAATGGATGGCAGCCGGAAACCTGATTACCTGGGACATGGTTCACTACGATGTGCAGGTGATTGGCGGTATTGTGTTGCACCAGGGAAAAATTTCAGAGATGGCAACCGGTGAAGGAAAAACACTGGTAGCAACCTTTCCTGCTTTCTTAAATGCGCTGGCCAACCGTGGTGTTCACATCGTAACCGTAAACAACTACCTCGCCAAGCGCGACAGTGAGTGGATGGCTCCTATCTTCCAGTTCCACGGAATTTCTGTTGACTGTATTGATAAGCACGAGCCAAATTCTGAAGCCCGCAAAAATGCCTATCGTGCCGGTATCACCTATGGAACCAACAATGAGTTTGGTTTCGACTACCTGCGCGACAACATGGCGAAAGAACCGGAAGAATTAGTGCAGCGCGGTCACCACTACGCCATGGTGGATGAAGTGGATAGTGTATTGATTGACGAAGCCCGAACACCCCTGATTATTTCAGGCCCTGTACCAAAAGGCGACCAGCACGAGTTTTATGATTTGAAACCACGCATTTTCAAATTAGTGGAGGCGCAGCGCAAAATTGTTGGTCAATACCTGATCGATGCAAAAAAAATGATCACCGATGGTAACGAAAAAGAAGGTGGTGTTGCACTATTTCGCGCGTTTCGTGGATTGCCTAAAAACAAACCGATGATCAAATACCTCAGTGAGGTTGGGATCAAGGCCGTGTTACAAAAGACTGAAAATTTCTACCTGCAGGACAACAAGCGTAATCTTCCGGAGGCTGATAAGCCCCTCTTCTTTATTATTGATGAGAAAGATAACAGCGTTGAGCTGACCGAAAAAGGGATCGACTTGATTACCGGTGAAGGTGAAGACCCGAAATTTTTCATCATGCCTGAGATCGGTACAGAACTCAACAAACTTGAGAAAGATACCACGTTAAGCGAGCAGGATCGATTCCATAAAAAAGAAGAACTGATTCGCGAATACCAGGTAAAGTCGCAGCGCATTCACAGCGTGAACCAATTACTGAAGGCTTACACCTTATTTGAAAAAGACACTGAGTACATTATTGTTGACGGAAAAGTTAAAATCGTTGACGAACAAACCGGCCGGGTGCTGGATGGCAGGCGATATTCTGATGGTTTGCACCAGGCCATCGAAGCAAAAGAAAATGTGAAGGTAGAGGATGCGACTCAAACATACGCAACCATAACGCTTCAAAACTATTTCCGCATGTACCACAAGCTGGCCGGCATGACCGGTACAGCCGAAACAGAAGCGGGCGAATTCTGGGACATATACAAACTGGATGTTGTTACAATTCCAACCAACAGACAGATAACCCGTATTGACCACGATGATTACGTTTATAAAACCATGCGTGAGAAATTCAACGCGGTTGCAGATGAAATCGTAAAATTGACACAAGCCGGAAGACCTGTACTGGTTGGTACGACTTCTGTGGAAATTTCAGAATTGGTAAGCCGCATGCTTCAGATGCGCAAAATCAAACACAATGTATTGAATGCGAAACAACACCAGCGCGAAGCGGAAATTGTAGCGGAAGCAGGTAAGCCCGGCACCGTAACGATTGCTACCAACATGGCCGGTCGGGGTACCGATATCAAGCTTACGCCTGAATCGCGTGCCGCGGGGGGCTTGGCTATTATTGGTACCGAGCGTCATGAATCACGCAGGGTCGACAGGCAGTTGCGCGGTCGTTCAGGCCGCCAGGGTGATCCGGGGTCTTCTCAATTTTATGTTTCACTGGAAGATAACTTAATGCGCTTGTTCATGCCCGAACGGATTGCGCGGGTGATGGACAGGTTAGGACTGAAAGAAGGAGAAGTTATTCAGCACTCCATGGTAACAAGTTCTATTGAACGCGCTCAGAAAAAGGTAGAAGAAAACAACTTTGGCATCCGGAAGCGTTTGTTGGAGTACGACAACGTGATGAACTCACAGCGTGAAGTAATTTACACGCGCAGGAAAAACGCGCTGTATGGCGAACGTCTGGAGCTTGATATCCTGACTATGCTGTTCGATACATGCGAAGATATTGCTGCAAACGCTAAAAATGCCAACGACTACGAAAGTCTGCGGTTAAGTGCCCTGGGCATATTAGGACTAGATTACGAAATTGCTAACGATGATTTCGCGAAATGGGATCAGGCCAAACTTGGGCAGGATCTTTACAATAAAGCGCTTGAGCATTACCATCAGAAAAATAAAATGGTGGCGGATAAGTCAATGCCGATCATTCGTGATATCTATACCACGCGTGGAGCAACCGTAGAAAATATTTTAGTTCCCTTCACCGATGGCACTAAAAACATAGGCGTTTCGGCCAACCTGAAAAAATGTGTCGATACCCATAACGGTGAATTGGTGAAGTCAATGGAGAAAATGATCACCCTGGCCATCATCGATCAGTTATGGAAAGAACACCTGCGTGAAATGGACGATTTAAAACAATCTGTTCAAACAGCCGTGTATGAACAGAAAGATCCGCTGTTGATTTACAAGTTCGAGGGTTTTGAATTGTTCAAGCGTTTGGTTGGAAAAGTAAATGAAGACAGTATTTCCTTCCTCATGAAAGCAGACATCCCTGTTCAAAAAGCCGATCAGGTAGAAGAAGCCAGACATCTTCGCAGGGCACGATACAGTGAGCAAAAAGAAGAATCGCAATCGCTGCTCAGCGGTGGTGGGCGGGCACCGGGCGGGCAGGGTGCGCAAACCGGGCGGCCTCCTCAGGAAAAAGTGATGCCGGTTAAATCCGAAAAAGTTGCGAACCGGAACGACCGTGTAAATGTGCAATACACCGATGGCCGCATTGTTAAAGATGTGAAGTACAAAAAGGTTGAAGACGATATTCACAATAACCGTTGCATTGTAATTGATTAATATGAGGGTTTTCACAGTCATACTTTTTTTAGGATTTTCAGGATGGAGCTGTAAGCCAACCCCAACTACCACCACGCCTGTTCAGCAGAATGGGAAATACTCCGAAGACCTTTCCATGCTAAGACCTAAGGTTGAGGAAAAAGCTGAACCTCTTGTTGAGCCTGAAACAAACAAGCGCGATCCAAAGGCTTTCGTAGAGCCGACCCACACGGTTAATAAGCAACTCGATGCTGTTCTGGACAGCATTGATCGCATCAACCTTACCCGAAAATTTATTGATGGCTTTACCATACAGGTTTACTCAGGCACCAAACGGGAAGATGCCCTCAATGCAAAAAAACAATTGACCATTTCATTGCCAGAACTGGAGTCGGAACTTCAGTATCTCCAGCCAAACTACCGGGTTAAAACCGGTAAGTATTTCACACGCCTGGAGGCAGAAAGAGATTACGAACGGGTAAAACGCTATTTTCAGGCAGCCATCCTGGTACCCGATAAGATTTCCATTAATTGATGTACGATTTTAGACGTACGAGGTACGATTTTATGTTTTATGAATTGTAAATCGTAAATCGTACTTCGTAAATCGTAAATCCCGGCACATGTCCCTCCTTGAAAAAATTAAATCTCTTTCTAACTCATACAGTTCAGAAATAGTTGGTTTACGCAGACATCTTCATGCCAACCCTGAGCTTTCGTACCAGGAATACAACACGGTAAAGTTTGTTGCTCAAACCCTTCGTGCGTTTGGCATTGAGTCAACCGAAATTGCAACCACCGGATTGATTGCTGAAATCAAAGGAAAAAATCCTGGCAAAAAAACCATCGCCTTGCGGGCCGATATGGATGCGCTTCCCATTACAGAGGCGAATGATGTTCCCTACAAATCAACAAATAAAGGTGTAATGCATGCCTGTGGCCACGATGTGCACACCTCCTCATTATTAGGCACCGCCAAAATTCTGAACGAAGTAAGAGATCAGTTTGAAGGAACTGTTCGGTTTTTGTTTCAGCCGGGAGAAGAAAAAAATCCGGGAGGTGCTTCATATATGATTCGTGATGGTGCCTTAAAAAACCCCGCACCTTCTGCCATTCTGGGGCAACATGTCTTTCCAATTCTTCCGGCCGGAAAAATCGGGTTTCGGGAAGGGATGTACATGGCCAGCAGTGATGAGATTTACCTGAAAGTTATTGGCAAAGGCGGGCATGGGGCCGCTCCTGAATTAACCATCGATCCGATTGTTATTGCCTCGCATATCATCATCGCCCTTCAGCAAGTGATCAGCCGGAATGCTTCACCAAAACAACCTACCGTGCTCACCTTTGGTAAAATTGCCGGGGGCACGGCTCAAAATGTTATCCCTGATGAAGTTAACATTGACGGAACGTTTCGTGCCATGAATGAAACCTGGCGTGCCGATGGATTGAAGAAGATTAAAAAGATGGCTGAAAGCATAGCAGAAGGAATGGGCGGAAAATGTGAAGTCACTATTTCCCATGGCTATCCATACCTGGAAAATAATCCGGAAATAACCCAACGAATTAAAAAAGCGGCTGAAGAGTACGTTGGTAAGGAAAATGTAGTGGACATTGATATTACCTTAGGCTCAGAAGATTTTGCTTTTTATTCCCATGAAGTTCCGGCTTCGTTTTACCGGCTTGGCACACGCAACGAGGCAAAGGGAATAACTTCCTATGTGCACACCCCTACGTTTGACATTGATGAAGATGCACTTGCCATTGGCCCCGGTTTAATGGCGTGGATGGCCGTGAAGGAACTGGGGTACTCCTAACTCATATTAAATAATTGTTAAGTCGGTAAGCCCATAGCCGCCTCCGTGTATCTTTGGATTTTCTGACCCCGATTGGAGCAAACGGCAACTATACAACCCATTCGACCAACATCAAGGGATACCCTGGTGAACGTGCTGTACATCATCGGCACGCTTTTGATGTTTGCTTTTGCACTTGAACTGATGGTGTCATCGCTGCAACGAGTAGGAGCCACTGCGGCCGAAACCATCATCCTGGCAACGTCCAATCCATTTACCGCTTTATTTATTGGATTGCTGATTACCGCTATGATTCAAAGCAGTTCAACAACAACAGCCCTGACGGTAGTGTTAGTTGCCTCGGGTTCCATCCCTATTGAAAATGCAATCCCCATTATTATGGGTGCCAACATCGGAACCACCATCACCAGCACCATAGTAGCGATGGGATTCATCAACAGAAAAAAAGATTTCAGAAGGGCGGTATCAGCCGGAACCTACGATGGCTTCTTCAACATATTGGTCGTTCTCATTCTTTTTCCGTTGGAATATTATTACGGATTTTTATCAGGCTTGTCGCAATGGATTGCCTCACATTTTTTTTATCCGATTTCGATACAGGAAGGAACTTCTTTCACTGCACCCTGGTCACTTTTCGGATGGATAATAGATTTTTTAGATCGTGTTATCCCGAACGGATTCGTTCGGGTGATCATTGCCTTTGTTTTACTCTTCACCTCTATTCTGCTTTTCAGAAAAGTAATTTCAGGTTTATTACAAGCCCACTCACCAGAACGTTTCAGTCGTTTCTTTTTTAAAAACGCGTGGAAGTCGTTTTTCTGGGGAACGCTTACCACGGCCGCTATTCGCTCAAGTACCATTACCATTTCCGTAGTGGTTCCCATTGTGGCTCAAAAAATAGTGTCACTCCGAAAAGCAGCGCCTTTTATACTGGGCGCGAACATCGGCACTACCATCACGGCCTTTATTGCCGCCTTGCTCAACCAGCATGCGTTGAGTGGGATGAGTATTGCTATTGCGCATTTTTTGCTAAACGTTATTGGTGTACTGCTTTTCTATCCGATTCCTGTACTTCGCAAAATACCGCTAGCGCTCGCCCAACAAGTAGGAAAGCTTACGCTTCGGTACCGGTTGTCGGGGTTTGCGTATATCCTGCTGGTATTCTTCTTCATTCCATTTTCTCTAATCTATCTTCATCAGGATACCGTTGACGTGTGGGACATAACCTATCAGAAGAAAAACCTGGTTACTAAAACCCAAACGGAATACCGGATTGTTTCAAAAATTCAATCATGGAATAAAAATGGAGAGTGGATGATTTATAATAAAAATGAATCGGAAGCATTCACAATTGTACCCGTCTCTCAAAAAAACAACAGCCTGTTTATTAACAAAGAAATGTATCTGTTTGGTAAACCTGGGGCCTGCTGGGACAGTGAAAATGCCGGAGTGAAAAACAACATGTGCTTACAGGAAATTCTCCCTACCCTACAGCTAACCAACCGGTTAACATTCGATTCGGTATACGTATTTACCCACCAATCCGGGCAACCTCCGGTCTCCTGTCAAAAACGCATCTTCATCAGCAAACACTATCCTGTCATTTTAAAACAGGAACGTGAAATGGATGGTCAGATCATTGAGACCGAATCAATCGTGAGCTTTTCAAAAAACTAACTTCCGGCTGCCTCCAGACTTTTTATGATCTTTGCCTATATTGCAGAGAGTCAGCTACGTATGTTAAAAGATACACTTCTTAAATTCCTGAAACTGGATGGTTTAGTGGACAACCTTACCGGCTATGTAGAGTCGCGCATTGAATTAATGAAGTACGAAGTAAAGGAAGATGTGGCAAGGGCCATTTCAAAAGTATCCATTCTTCTTTTCCTGGCCGTTTTTTTTATCTTTTTCCTGCTTTTTGCCAGCGCTGCCGTGGCGCATAAAATAGGAGAATCGTTGGGAAGTTTTGCGGGTTATGGCATAGTGGCCGGATTTTACCTGATGTTGTTACTGCTGGTTTTGATCTTCAGGGAACCAATTGGTAAAGCCCTTGAAAAAAAAATGAAAAACACCTTAATGCAAAAATAATATGGAGCTGATGGAAACCGATGATCCCATAAAAGCCGGATTGTTAAAGAAATCATCGCGGTATCGTGAGGATTTAGAAGACGAGGCAAAGGTTCTTACCGAACGCACCGAAAAAATTATTACCAATGCATTAATCATCGGTGGTTCTCTGGCACTAACGTACTTTTTATACAAACAATTTTCTGGTGGCTCTAAAAAGAGTAAACCGAAAGTAAAAAGGGTTAAGGTGGTTGATGCGACACCCGAAGCAGCCGATGTGGAAGTGGAAGAAACCTCTGCCCCCGGAAAAGTGCTATCGCAAATCGGCACCGCTTTGGTGAGCCAGGCGAGCGTATTCCTGCTCAGCATGGCAAAAGAAAAACTTTCAGAATACCTGCACGCACAGGCACAAAAGAAATCGAATGAGCATTCTTAATAATTTACAGGATCGAAAACGGCAAGGAAAAAAATCAATAGCCGTACTGGTTGACCCCGATAAGGTGGTTGATGCCGGACAGCTGCAACACCTCATTAACCTGGCCAGCGAAAATTGTGTAGACTTTTTCTTTGTAGGCGGAAGTTTGGTTACGACTACCAACCTCGCAGAAGTGGTAAAACAAATTAAAGAAAGCGTTTCCATCCCGGTGGTTTTGTTCCCGGGCAACTCCATGCAAATCGAACCCACAGCCGATGCTCTATTATTTCTTTCACTGATCTCGGGCAGAAATCCTGAATTGCTGATTGGCCAGCATGTGGTTGCCGCACCGATTATCAAGAACACCAGGCTGGAAATTATTCCGACAGGCTATATGCTGATCAACTCAGGACGAACCACATCAGTAGCCTACATCAGCAACACCACACCAATACCTGACGATAAATATTCACTGGCCGCGTGCACAGCCATGGCCGGTGAAATGCTGGGACTGCAAAGTATTTACATGGATGCCGGAAGCGGGGCCGAAAAAGAAATCAGTGCACGCATGATTACCACCGTGCGAAAATCCATACAAGTACCCTTGATTATTGGCGGTGGTATTAACACCAGTCAAAAAGCATTAACCGCCCTGGAAGCCGGTGCCGACATGATTGTCATTGGCAATGCCCTGGAGAAAGATCCGGACCTGTTGATTGAAATTTCTGAGAAAGTTTATGAATGGAATCAATCCATGTAGAGACGCACAAAATCCATAGCCTGTGTTGACACAGACCATGGATAAGAATATCATTCTGCCACCTCTCCCTTAATCGTCAACAGCACCACCGCATCTTCGGTATTCGCATTAATCGTAACCGTTTTAGAAAATACTCCGGGTTTTGCAGCATTGTAGGTTGCTTTCACAAAACCCTTCTCTCCTGTCGGAATGGGATCTTTGGTGTAATCGGTTACCGTGCAGCCACAGGAAGCCTGAACCGATGAAATGATCAGGGCATCGTTGCCTGTATTGGTAAACGTAAACTCGTGTGTTACCGGAACGCCCTTCTCGATTTTTCCAAAATCAAAAGAAGTAGCTGCCCAGTTAAATACCGCGGCCCGGGTTACAGGTTCTGCTTTTTTAATGCTGGCCGTTAATTCCTGGCCAAGGGCGACCACCGCAACAGCGAAGGCCGCAACAAGAATCATTGCTTTTTTCATAGGTGATAATGTATTGATGTTAAACATGATTTTAATGCCTGCCCACTGGCGCCAGTTGGGGCGTGGCAATACAAACGTGACAAAAGCCCGCACAAAAGCCTGTTAACAGCCTCTTAAAAAATGTTAAGGAGATGTTAAAGGCAACAGGCCAGGTACTTTTTGCGTTACTTTTACTGCATGAAAAATTCCACCATACGCCTGATCATTGTTTTGGCCACCTTGTGTATTGTGGGTATTACCATTACCCAGGTATATTGGGTGAAGCGTGCGTTTGATTTAAAGGAAGCAGAGTTTGAACGCCAGGTAAATACTGCGTTGATTAATGTTGCCCAGCAAATTTTTTCCTTAAGCAATACTCCTTCTCCTTCCAACAATCCGGTGAAACAACTTTCAACCAATTACTTTGTAGTCTCGGTTAACAATCAGATTGATGCCAGTTTACTGGAATTTCTGCTTCGTACTGAATTTGAAAAGCGAAACATTAAAGCCGATTTTGAATACGGCATCTACGATTGCACTCACGAAAAAATGGTGTATGGAAATTACGTTTCCATGCAAAAATCCAAATCAAAAAATGAACCCATCAGTAATCTTCCAAACTGGTCGAACCAGGGCTATTATTTTGGAGTGCAATTTCCCAACCGGGAAGCACAGATTCTGAATCAAATGGGTATTTGGTCATTCTCTTCAGCTGTGTTGTTGCTGGTCATTGTTTTTTTTGCCTACACCCTTTTTGTCATCCTCAAACAAAAGCGGCTTTCCGAAATTCAGAAAGACTTTATCAACAACATGACACATGAGTTTAAAACGCCCATTGCCACTATTGCTGTTTCAACAGAAGTGCTGAAAGACCCCAATATTGTTCAACAACCCGAACGATTGCTGAACTACACCACCATTATTGAAAATGAAAATAACCGTCTGAAAAAACATGTGGAGCGGGTATTGCAAATGGCACGGTTAGATAAAGAAGATATCGGGTTGAGGAAAGAACGTGTCGACCTCCATGAAATAATCCAGGAAGTGGTTACCGCCATGCACGTAACGCTTCAGGAAAAACAAGGAAAACTGGAATTATTCCTGGGGGCCAACCAGCCTTTGATCACAGCCGACCGGCACCACCTAACAAATGTTATTTACAATTTACTGGATAATGCCATTAAGTATTGCAATGGAAATCCGTTGATCGTGATTCGAACAAAGCAGGATGAAAAAGGTATAACCCTGGAAGTACAGGACAATGGCATTGGTGTGGGAGAGGAACATCAAAACAAAATTTTTCAAAAATTCTTCCGGGTGCCAACGGGTAATGTGCACGATGTAAAAGGATTTGGGCTTGGCCTGAACTATGTCAAACAAATTGTGGAAGCACACCGTGGGAAGGTTACGCTGGAAAGTGCGGTAGGAAATGGTTGTACGTTTAGCATTTTTATGCCTTACTAAATTGTTAACCGTTATTAAGTTATCCGTTAACCGATAACTATTAACCGATAACCCATAAACTGATGATGAAAATCAAAATCTTATTGGTAGAAGACGATCCTAATCTTGCTTTCGTAATTCAGGATAATCTTACCGCAAAAGGATATGGGGTAACGCTTTGCCCTGATGGGGAACTCGCAGAACAGGAATTTTTTAAAAATTCTTTTCACCTGTGCATTCTGGATGTGATGCTGCCGAAAAAAGACGGCTTTTCAGTAGCCAAATCAATTCGCGCCTGTAATAAACAAGTTCCGATCCTATTCCTCACTGCCAAGTCAATGGCGGAAGATAAGTTGGAAGGTTTTGGCATTGGGGCCGATGATTACATCACTAAACCATTCAGCCTGGAAGAATTGTTTTGCCGGATTGAGGTGTTCCTGAAACGAAGCAACCAACCCGAAGAAAAAGAGCTGACCGGCACCTTCCACATCGGGCTGTATAACTTCGATTCTTCCAATTTCAGGTTGAAGAACCATGTGAGCGAAAAAATACTCACTTCGCGCGAAGCTGAAATTCTCAAACAACTGTACCTGCACCGCGATCGTGTAATCAAACGCGAAGAAATTCTTATGGCGGTTTGGGGAGACGATGACTATTTTTTAGGGCGAAGCCTGGATGTGTTCATCTCTAAACTGAGAAAGTATTTAAAAGACGATCCCGCAGTTCAGATCATCAACTACCATGGGGTTGGGTTTAAACTGGAGGTAAATCATGGTAATCATTAAATCATAATAATCATAGCTCAGACAATTTTTACTATCCCATCACCTCTTTTAGCACCTGCACCGATTTGATCTCTCCCAGCGAATCAATGTGAATGGTATAAAACCTTAACAGGATATCCAACAGGGTTCTTCGCTGGGTATTGGTCCAGGTTAAACGTGTCGAATACTCTGCCTTCAGCAATTTTTCGATCCATTCTTCCTCCTCTTTTCCGGTGAAAACCCCCTGCATCACATCATTCACCTGATGCGCCCCAAAGCCCAGGTATCGGCTTAGTTTGATCAGAAAAATCAGGTGAAAATTTTCAAAACCAGTTTTCTGATCATCCAACGAAATCAAAGACATCATCAAAAATCCAAATACCTCGTGCGCATGGTTTTCTTCTTTCACAGTCTTGTTCAGCACCTCGTTCACGAACATGGCAATGGAAGATTTTCTAATATCGGTTTGCAGTGTTTGGTATGGGTACAGGCACCGCACTTCTTTAATGCGTTTGATGCTCGCATTCTCTTTATAATACACTACTAAATCCAACAGGGTAAGCGGCTGATAAAGGGCAATTTTTCCCCTGGCCGATTTGCTGCGAACACCATTTACGATATACGTTTGCAGGCCGAAGAGTTCTGTAAAAATAGTGACAATGATGGAGGAGTCTCCATACCTGGTAAACCTGAAAACTATTCCGCGTGTTTTATGCAGCATTCATCAGGGTTTAGGGTTCAGTGTTTAATGTTCAGTGTTTAAGGTTTAAGATTTAAGGCTCAAGGTTTAAGGTTAAGACTCATCTCACAAGCCGTCACAACATTGACCATTGAACTTAAAACCTTAAACTTTTAAACTCTATTCTACAACAGCAATTTTTCCAACAACACTTTCACTCCCATCTGTCGCGGTGGCAAATACCAAATACATCCCCGTGGCTGCCCGCCTGCCATTGTAGTCGCGAACATTCCAGGAGGCCGTTCCTCCATTAGCCTGCGTTTGCCAAATCAGTTTCCCCGAAACATCCGTAATTTTAACAAAGGCATCGGTGGCCAAACCTGAAATTCCAACGAACCCATTAAACTGAGGTGTAACCGGGTTGGGGAATATCTTTACATTTTGAAAAGCAGCGTTACCGGAGGTAGCGTTTGAGCGAAAAGAGGTAATCCCTTTATCGGTCATAAAAAAAACTTCGCCAGTCAGACTATTAATTTCAATATCAACCATTTCATCGGTCAGCAGCGGACTGTTGGCCGCATTAAAATAATATACCTGCTCTTCTCCAAACGGGTTAAATAGCCATACACCATTTTCTGTCCCGATCCATTTTCGGTTCCCGCCATCGACATCAATTACCGTTACTTTTTCCTCCTTTAACAAGGGTCGATTTTCAAAAATAGGCTTGACCGCATTTACGCTGCCGGTAAACACACTGCCCGGACTTGGAAAATATGCAACACCCGCTGAAGTGCCCACCCAAACACTTCCATCGCGATCCAGCGCAATAGAATAAACCAACCGGCTCGGCAATCCTCCTGCACCGGTTGCTTCCGTGAGATAAGCCGTTTCATTTGCCTCTTTATCGAAAACCAAAATTCCTCCACCGCTCGAAGGACTCAACACCATCCATACATTTCCCGAAAAATCAGTAATCAGTTTGGTTGGATAGCGTGCTGCCGCAATGGATGGAAAAGAAAATGATTCCCATGCGTTGTTGTGCTTAAGTAAATTCAGCGACTGACTTGCTCCGTAATTGGTAACCCAAATACCTTCTGCCGATACCGCCAGGGCCGTTACGTTCGGACTGGTGGTTTCATCCTGAAACGTTACACTGCCATTTTCAATCACCTGAACTCCCTTTCCGAAAGATGAAAGCACGGTTCTGTTGCCCGATACTTTCACATCTGTTAAATCCTGATCCTGAACGGCAGGCTCTGCCTGCCACGATCCTGAAGAAAAATAATTCAGGTACTCGTGGTTAAGCAACGGTGAAAATGAAGAAGTGTATCCTCCGGAAACTGCATACATCTTATTGGACGTTGCATCAAATGACAATTTTAGCCCTTCTGAAAAAGAAGGCCCGTTAGGAACATAACGCTCAAACAAACCGGTTTTATCTGAAACCAATCCGTTGCGGCCATCTCCGATCCAACGCTTGCCTGATGTATCTTCAAACGCAATAACCGGGTTTACAATTGCAGGATCGGCTATTGGAGACAACACACCCGCAACATTCACAGCATAAAGATTGTTGCCCTCGGTAATAAACAAATTACTTTGACCCGAAGTGATATTTTTAAAACTCAATCCCTGCAGATAGGTTTGCAAACTCCAGGCGCCATTCTCATACCGGTGAATTCCAGAACCGTTAATGGCTGCAAACACATCATCATCAAATGTAGTAACCGATTGAATGGCTCCACTGAAAACCCCTGAGTCAAATCTTTTCCAGTTATTAAAATCGAGCAAATTGTCATCAAGATCACCGGCTAAAACTCCCTGCTCCGTTGCTACAAAAATACTATCGTCTCTGAATGTACTCTGATAGATTTCGATTGTTTCTCCGGCTGGGCCCAGGTCTCGCCAGGTCTCTTTCACTTGTAATTGAATGAGGTCAAACACTACCATGCCGTAATCGGCAGAAAGGTATGCCAGGTTTCCCCTCATGGCAATGTGATTTATTTTTCGGGAGCCTGTAATGGTAGGAGAAGTTTTCAGCCCGTTGTAATTGATGATCTCATTCGATTTCAAAATATCAAGATTACCATCTTCATAAGAAACCAGAACTTGTTGCCTGGGCTGATCGCTGCACACCTGGGTAATTCCGGTGCTGCTTAACCCGGTTAATTTTGTTACTGCTGTTGAACTGTTGTCGGCTACCTCCAATACCACTATGCCATTTTCTGCCCCCGCATAAACTTTACCGGCTCCTATAGAAACGGTGTGAATGGAGTTGAACGAAACATGATCTCTCCAGGTATGGATGGGAATTTCCTGTGCGTACACGATGACCGACAGTTGGCAACCAACCACACAGAGCACAAACCTGAAAACTGTTTTGATATTGTTCATCAATTCTTTTTCCTTCCTTTCATTCCGTCCACAAAACTTTTCCGGCTGCGGGCTTCATACTGATTATGTTCGCCCAGCATAACTTGTTCGGTATGATCCGACAGCCTGAATGAAAACGAAGCAAGCTCTCCGGTTTGTGTACAGATGGCATGAACTTTTGTAACAAATTCGGCCACGGCCAATAGGTTGGGCATAGGCCCAAAAGGTTTACCTTCAAAATCCATATCCAGACCGGCCACAATTACGCGCTTGCCGCTGTTCGCCAGCGTGTTGCATACCTCCACAATTGACTCATCAAAAAATTGGGCTTCATCCACACCCACTACATCACAGTCGCCCGCGAGAAGCAAAATATCGCTCGCAAAATTTACGGGAGTAGAGCGGATCGCATTTTCGTTATGTGAAACGATGTCCTGCTCATGGTATCGGGTATCGGTCTTTGGTTTGAAAATCTCAACCTTTTGCTTCGCGATGAGTGCCCGGTTTAGTCTGCGGATGAGTTCTTCTGTTTTCCCTGAAAACATACAGCCACACACCACCTCAATCCACCCGGTTCGGCCAGACTTCCCTCTTCTTCCTAACTGAGGTTCAATAAACATGGTGGCAAGATATTAATTTGTACCGATAGCTTTCGTTACCATTAATCAGAGTACTTCATGTGAGGGAGCTTTCCCTCATCGGGGATAAATACCGTTATTGATCCGGTAATCTTTACCTGGCAAGCCAGCCTCTCGTTGGATGCCAGCAACCGCTGACTTTCATACCGCAGTTCGGCATTGGTTTTAGGTTGGGCATGCTCAAGCCCCTGCAACACAACAGCTTTACAGGTTGTGCACCGGCCCTTTCCTCCGCAGGCATGCATCCAGTCGATACCGTTTTGCTGAACATGCTGTAACAGTGTTTTTGAAAAATCCTGAACCTCCAGGGTTTTTTCTTCCAGATTCTTAATCACAATTACGGCCATTGTACGTTCTGATTCAGGATAACGCTTAACTTTAAGCCGCAAAGTACGAAATTCAGTTTTTACCATGGACGAGAAGATCAGCTTAGAAGCCATTGCCCTGTACAGTGATGCCTATGCCGAAAAGATTTTGAAAAAAACTTTTGCCGCCAAAGAAAAAATCAGTGGCCAGGAAATTCTTTCCCTGTGTGATGTTCACCAGATTAACCTGTTTATCGTACGTGAGCTTTTTAAGGCGTGGAAGGAAGAACTGAAAAAACTCAAAAGTCCCTACTTTGACTACGACCAGGCCGATGTAAAAGAGGCCCTTGAAAACTTCATGGGGGTGTTGTCGAAAAACATCGCGATCAATCGCCAGCATTTTGCTCCCTTGTTGAAGAAAGCGGTGAGTCAAACGGTATTGCTGGTACTCGACCCATACGATTACTTTTCCATGCTTGTATCGGGACCATCCAATAAACTGGAGGTATCTGCCTTTCGGGAAGAAATTAAATACCTGAAAGTTAATCGCGCTCCGTTGGAAAAATTACTGGAGAAACTGGATCAAAAGCAATTGAAGGAGGTTAGTGGAAATGAAGCCTTTGCCATGCTCGACCAGATACTGGAAGAAGTAAACTTTGCTCCGGAAGATGTAGAAGAATACATTCAAAAATTCTCAACGGTCGAGGCTTTAAATCCAGAAAAATTTTATTTCAAAAAACCGGCTGAACCCGTCAAACCTGTTCAGGAAAAGGTCAATCATAAAACGACCGCGGCAGCGCCTGCTGTTTCAAAGGCTGCCACCGTGGAAAGTTTTCAAAAAATTCAACGCATCAAAGAACGACTCACCATCAATCAAAAATTCATGTTCACCAAAGTTCTTTTCAATGGTGATTTTGAGTCGTTCAGCAAAACAATCGATGATCTTGACACACAGCAGGACATTACCTCAGCTTTGCAATATTTAGAAAAACTGTACCGCGATTGGGATAAGGAGAGCGAGGAATTTCATGAGTTTATGGAGATGGTGGAGAAGCGGTTTAGTTAATACTGAAGTTTAAGGTTCAGCGTTCAGGTTCAGCGTTCAGGGTTTAAGGTTCAGCGTTCAGGGTTTAAGGTTCCGGTTTATAGTCTAAACCTTAAACCTTAAACATAAACTCTGTCTTCTGTCTTCGCAGAGTATCCTGCAAGGCACTCTGCGCTAAAGAAATTGACTTGACAGCGATGTAATGCATATTGAAAGGTGTGGTACGCAGAAGCGCAGAGTCTCCGCTGGCGCGGAAGACTCTGCGAAGACAAAAAGGCTAGGATGCAGAAATCCCTGCGAAGACAAAAACCTTAAACATAAATCTATAGCCTCTCCAAAAACTGCCCCCGATGAGCATCCAGCTTCAGCAGGATAAACAGGAGAATAGTAAAGCCCCATAGGGAAGAACCTCCATAGCTAAAAAACGGCAGCGGTATTCCAATAACCGGGAACAATCCAATGGTCATTCCGATGTTTACAGCAAAGTGAAAAAAGAAAATACACGCTACTGAATAACCATAGGCGCGGGCAAACCGGTTCTTTTGCCGCTCGGCCAGGAAAACAACGCGCAGCATTAACGCCATAAAAAGCACGATCACCAGCGTACTTCCCACCCAGCCCTGCTCTTCACCAATCGTGCAAAAAATAAAATCGGTACTTTGTTCGGGCACGAAATCAAACTTGGTTTGAGTGCCCTTTAAAAATCCTTTTCCAATAAAGCCCCCGCTGCCAATGGCTATTTTCGATTGTGTAACGTTCCAGCCATAGCCGAGCGGATCCGAATCGGGATTGATGAGTGCTTTAATCCGGTTTTGCTGATGAGGCTTCAGTACATCCGTAATCACGTAGTCAACACTGGCAATTACGCCAACCACCACAACAGCACCCGCTGTCAGGAGGGCAATTCTTTTAAACTTCTTTTTTCCTGCCAGAATGGTCATGATCAGAATGACGCCCACCCCGGCATACAGGTAAATTTCATTCTCAACCAAAAGGGCCAACACAAAGAGCAGGCCGGCAGCCACCCCAACGATTAACACAAAGGGCGACATGCCCTCGCGATAAAAGACCAGCACAAAAGCCGTAAACACCAATGCTGTTCCGGTATCTTTTTGCAACAGAATCAACATCATTGGAAGGCCGATCATGATAAATAAAATTATCTGGTTGCGCAGGTTATCCATTCTAAATCCAACGGCACCAATAAACTTTGCGATAGCGAGTGCAGTCACAAATTTTGCAAACTCAGAAGGCTGCACACCAAAAGCACCAACGCCCAGCCAGGCTCTGTTCCCACCTACTTCTTTTCCGATAAACGGAACCAATAACAACAGAAACATGGTTGCTCCAAAAATGATGTAGGCGAACGTTTCGTAGAAACGCATATCCACAATCAAAATGGTGAGGATGATGAGAAACGAAGCGATCATAAACATGAACTGCTTCATTTGTAAGGGAATGCTTCCAAAGTCAGTTGTAAAATGGAATAAACTATTGTTTGCAGCCGGGTCATAAACGGCCGCAAAAATATTGAGCCACCCCAGCAGCATGATGGATAAATAGATCACCACGGTAACCCAGTCCATTTTGTTCCCTATACTGATTTCGTTTCTCACTACGGTAAATTAAGTGTATCGGCTTTTGGTAGTTTGGGTCTTACCTTGTCGGCAAAATCATTGGCCATCACATAATCCTGTAAGGATTGCCGCTTGATCTCTCCTGTCAGGTATTTTTCAATGGCCAGACTGGCGATGGATGCCGCTGCACGGCCACCCCATCCGGCATTTTCTACATACACCGCAATGGCAATTTGGGGGTTCTCTTTCGGTGCAAAGGCCATAAACACCGAGTGATCTTCACCATGCGGGTTTTGAGCTGTTCCTGTTTTACCACACAAGGTAATGCCCGGTATGAGGGCACGTGGTGCCGTTCCGTAAATAGCATCACTCATCGCATCGCGCACAAATGTAAAATAGGCCGTATCGATACCTGTTTCATTCCTGACCAAATACTTTTCAGAAATTTTGTTGCCCTCAATATGCTTGACTAAATGGGGAGTGTAGTAATAGCCTTTGTTGGCCATGATTACCGCCATGTTGGCCATCTGAACAGGTGTGATCAACATCTCTCCCTGCCCGATCGACAACGAATAAATTGTTGAGTACTTCCATCGTCCTTCACCGTAAATTCTATTATAGGTTTTACTGCTAGGCATCGCTCCGCCTTTTTCACCGGGCAAGTCAACCCCCAACGATTTACCCAGTCCAAATCGGTCAACATAGTCGTGCCAGTTGTCGAGGCCAATACGTGAATCGGTAAAGGTGTTAGGAGATTTATTCTGGTTGATAATTCTTCTGAAGGCTTGTTGAAAATACGGATTACACGAATACTGAATGGCACCGTGAAGATTAGCCGGACTAGGATGATTGTGACAATTGACAATGGACTTATCACAAACAAAGCGTGTATCATAATTAAAAACGCCTTCTTGCAGTCCGATCAGTGTTTGCACAATTTTAAAAATAGATCCGGGTGGATACATCGCCATCAGTGGCCGGATAAAAAGCGGCTTGGAAGTATCGCTGCTGATCTCGGCAAAATTTGTACTGAATTTTCTGCCTGTTAATAACGAGGGATCATACGAAGGCCCCGAAACCATAGAAAGAATTTCACCGGTGGATGGCTCAATGGCTACCAGGCTACCCACCTTTCCCTGAAATAAATACTCGGCATATTTTTGAAGTTCTATGTCGATGGTGGTGGTAATATTTTTTCCAGGCACAGAAAGGGTGTCATAAAGACCCTCTTCGTAGGAGCCCTTCTCTACCCCGTCAACATTGCGGAGTTTGAAACGAACTCCGCGCTTTCCACTCAGAATTTTTTCGTAGTATGATTCAATCCCACTTTGACCTAAGTAATCGCGTTGACGATAAATTTTTGTGGTGTCGCGTTCCAATTGCGATTTGGTTATTTCGCTTACGTAGCCCACCGTATTGGCCAGCGTACTGGTGGTGTACGCGCGTGTCGTTCGGGGTTGGATGTAGAAACCGGGAAATTCATCAATGTGTTCCTGAATTTTAGCGAAGTCGTAGTTGGAAAGTTGCCGCAGAAAAACTGTTTGTTTAACAGCCGAATACTCTTTGCGGGCTCTTAGTTCTTTGAATTTTACGTTAAGTTCATTGGGTGTCAATCCAAACACTTCGCAAAAGCGGGCCGAATCAAAATCCACGACTTCCTTCTTCACGATGTTCAAGTCATACTCTGGCGTATTGTAAACCAACAACACTCCGTTGCGATCGGTAATTAATCCCCGGAAGGGATATTCTGTCTCTTTCAGAATAGCGTTACTATTGGCAAGCTGTGCATATCGGTCGTCCAGAATCTGAACAAAAAAAAGCTTGATCGTAAAAACTATTCCAAAGAATAGAAAAATAAGTTGTATGATTTCTTTCCGACCCTCGTTCATATTCGCCTTCCACCCGGGAACAGGTATTGAACTATCAAGATAACAATAGTTGTGTATACGGTGCTACACAAAACCTTCCAAAGTGTAAATCCAAAATACTGAAACCCGCCCACTTCGGTAAAAAACAAAACTGCGTGGTGCGCAAACACCAGGGGCATGGCATATACCAGAAACCACTGCAGGCCAGAGGCCACAATGCCGGGAATGGCGCCATTGTCATATCCACCCTGCGGGGTTAACCGGGTAAGCCAAAAATTGCGCACATAGGCAATCAACACACAGGATAGGGCGTGCAGCCCCAGGCTGTCATAAAACATATCAACAAAAAAGCCCATCACGAAGCCTGTCACCATCAGCATCAGTGGGTTTGTTTCAACCGGCAACAGCAACAGGTAAGCGATGTATAAGAAACAGAATGCGGTATGAAACAAAACGGCATTCTTGAGTATCAATACCTGAAAAAACAGGTATGCAAAAAAAGAAATTGCCTGTATGATGGTAGACCTGCTCATCGTTCCATTCCAGGGATTTGTTGTTCGAGCGAATCCACTTCCTGCAACAGGTTGCTCTTAACCACTGCCACGTACGTCAGGTTACGGAAATCCTGCGACAACTTGATTTTTAAATCATAAAACGGGGCGCCATCGCTCAAACTCTTCTCGGCAATGGTGCCAATTAAAATTCCCTGCGGAAAAATTTCACTATAACCTGATGTCATAATGGTATCGCCCGGTTGCGGGTCCACATGTCGGGGAATATAGTTGAGAACGGTGTAGTTAGGGTTTTCTCCATCCCATTGAATCGTTCCGAAATAACCGGTTCGTTTCATGATACCCGAAATCATCATGTCGATATTCAATACCGATGTGACCACGCTAAAATGGCGGGAAGTTTTCTTCACTTTTCCGACTACTCCCTGCGGACTGATTACCGCCATTCCCGCCCGGATGCCCTCCTCACTCCCTTTGTTCAGGGTTACGAAGTTTGTAAATCTTGATACCGAATTGTTCACCACCTTGGCTGTCACAAAATCGAAACGCCTGATGAGCGATGAATCCGTTAAGACACCCTCTTCGACTTGCTTTTTTTGTTCCAGTTTTTGCCGAAGCAAGGTGTTTTCTTCGGCCAGCATTTTATTTGTTTCGCGCAGTGAAAAATACTCGCGCACATCTTGTGAGAAACCGTTGACTCCGGCAACAAAACTGTTGGCTGAATTAAAAAAACTGGCACCCTGGTACTGATTGTTTTGAACAATCAACCAACTGCAAAAAAGCTCAAGCACTAAAAATGTGAAGAATGCGCGGTAGTGATAAATGAATAGAAGGATCCGCTCCATGAAATCACGTCATCAGCACGCCACGATAATGATGAAGATTTTTTAAGGCTGCGCCCGTTCCCCGTACCACAGCACGAAGCGGATCTTCCGCCACATGAATTGGAAGTTTTGTTTTCAAGGCCAGGCGTTTATCCAGACCGCGCAGCAAGGCACCTCCACCGGTCAGGTAAATTCCGCGCTCATAAATATCGGCAGAAAGCTCCGGAGGTGATGTTTCCAATGCTTTGAGAACGGCTTCTTCCAGTTTAGACACTGATTTATCGAGCGCAAAAGCAATTTCGGAATACGAAACTTTAATCGTCTTCGGAATACCGGTCATCAAATCGCGACCGCGGATTTCATAATCATCGGGGCCGTCATCAAGTTCCGTCAAGGCAGACCCTGCTTCAATCTTCACACGCTCTGCAGAGCGCTCACCAATCAACAGGTTGTGTTGGCGTCTCATGTAGTCGAGGATATCTCTATTAAAAGTGTCGCCCGCAACGCGTATCGACTGATCACAAACAATTCCCGAAAGGGCAATTACCGCAATATCGGTTGTACCTCCGCCAATATCCACCACCATGTTACCGATGGGTTGTTCTATATCAATACCTGTACCGATAGCTGCTGCAATCGGTTCATAAATCATGTATACTTCTTTTGCGCCTGCATGCTCTGCCGAATCGCGCACCGCGCGCTTCTCTACTTCGGTAATGCCGGAAGGAATACAAATCACCATTCTATAGGAAGGTGGAAACAATCGCTTACCGGTATCGATCATCTTAATCAATCCTCGGATCATCAACTCAGCTGCCTGGAAGTCGGCAATTACACCTTCTTTCAGCGGACGGATGGTCTTAATATGCTCGTGCGTTTTTTCGTGCATTTGCATGGCCTCATGACCAATTGCCAGAACTTTGTTGGCGCCCTTATCAATGGCCACAATGGAAGGCTGATCGACAACAATCTTGTCTTTATAAATAATTAAGGTGTTCGCAGTGCCAAGGTCTATTGCGATGTCGCTGGTGAAGAAGTCAAAAAATGCCATTGAATAGTTTGGAGAAAGTTAAGTACTAATTGAGGGCTGAATTTACATAAATATTGAATCCATCGGTCAATACTGTAATATTTTGCCGTGATTTTACCGTTTTATCCGATCAATGCTTGAAGTGGCGAATGCCGGTCATGACCATGGCCATGTTATGTTCGTCACAAAAGTTGATCGAGTCCTGATCGCGTACCGAACCCCCGGGCTGAATCACCGCCTGAATACCTTGTTGATGTGCAATCTCTACGCAATCGGCAAACGGAAAGAAGGCATCGGACGCCATCACGGCTCCTTGTAAGGAAAACCCAAAACTTTTGGCTTTCTCAATTGCCTGCTTCAAGGCATCTACACGGGAAGTTTGCCCCACTCCACTGGCTAAAAGCTGGCCTTCCACCGCCAGTACAATGGTGTTCGATTTGGTGTGCTTGGCAATTTTGCCGGCAAACAACAACGCGTTGATCTCCGATTCTGTTGCAGACCGTTTGGTAACAGTTTTCAAATCTTCTTTGGTGTCTGTTTTCAGATCAAGGTCTTGCTCGATCACTCCATTGAGTAAACTTTTGAATTGGATTTTTTCCTGAACCAGTTTCTTTTGATGCAGGATCATCCGGTTCTTCTTCGACTTTAATAGTTCCAGTGCATCAGCATCGTAACCGGGAGCGATCAGAATTTCAAAAAACAGTTTATTGATTTCTTCGGCTGCTACCCGATCAATTTTTTTATTGGTTGCAAGCACTCCTCCAAAGGCAGAAACGGTATCGGCCTGAAAGGCCTTGAGGTATGCTTCCTTCACCGTTGAACCAGTTGCCACTCCACACGCGTTCGTGTGCTTAATAATAACAAACGCTGTTTGACTAAATTCCTGAACGAGGTTCACGGCAGCATCGACATCTACCAGGTTGTTATACGAAAGTTCTTTCCCGTTGAGCTGGTCAAAAATCTCATCGAGGTTTCCGAAAAATTTTCCCTGCTGATGGGGGTTTTCTCCATAGCGAAGTGTTCGTCCGGTTTGAATGCTCTTCTTAAAAGAAGAAATTGTTGCGGCTGAATTAAAATATTGAAAAATGGCTGAGTCGTAATGAGACGTTACATCAAAAGCCATGGCAGCAAAATGCTTGCGATTGGCTAGGTCTGAAGTACATTTTTTCGCTTCCAGTAATTGTTGGAGTTCGCCATATTGATTACGCGATGCAACGATTAACACATCGTTGAAATTTTTTGCTGCCCCCCGAATGAGGGATATACCGCCAATGTCAATCTTCTCAATACTATCTTCTTCACTTCCACCCTTGGCTATCGTTTCTTCAAACGGATACAAATCAACAATCACCAAATCAATGGGAGGAATTTTGAATTCTGTTGCCTGCTTTACATCGCCCTCATCTTCCCTTCTGTACAGAATACCCCCAAAAATTGCCGGATGAAGTGTCTTTACCCTTCCTCCAAAAATTGAAGGATAGCCCGTGAGCTTCTCAACCGGTGTTACTGTATAGCCAAGCTTTTCAATGAACTCCTGTGTTCCGCCAGTAGACACAAACTCAACGCCTGCTTTGCCCAGCAAGTGAACAATCGGCTCAAGGTTATCTTTATAAAAAACTGAAATTAAGGCTCTGGTAATCTTGCGGTTAGACATGCTGGAATTTACGATTTTTGATGTACGAATTACGATTTGACGGTAGCTTCAAAGAAGTGGCAATTTTACAATCTTAAATCGTAATTCGTAAATCGTACTTCTTATATTCCTAATTACTTGCGGTTGGCCAGGTAAACCCCGCCAATGATGGTAACCATTCCAATATAATGGCCGGAATACAGGTGCTCGCCATCCAACACGCCCCAGACTACCGCCACAATGGGTATGATGTATGTTACCGAACTTGCATAAATAGGAGAACTGATTTTAATGAGTCTTGTAAAGAGCAACGTGGCCACCGTTGTACTCATGATGCCCAACAACACAATGTACCCGCATGCTGCCCAGGCACCGGGAGTTTCCGACAGGTTCGAGGTAAAATCGGTGAGTACAAAGAGGTAAAAAATTGCCAGCGGACCAATAAACAATAGTGCCAGACTGGTGATTGTCATGGAGCTGAGACCCGCTAACTGAAATTTCAGAAAGTTTACGTTGCATCCGTAACAAATGCAGGCGATCACAACCAGTAACGCAAAGTAATTGACCCCTCCCATGTTTCCACCACTGCGCGACAAGATGAGCACCACCGTTCCTGCCAGGCTCAATAAAAATCCTACGGCAGCCAACGGTTTAAATTTTTGCTGAAACACCATGATGCCAATAATTAATGTAAAGATGGGCGTAAGGGCATTCATGACACCCGCAATGGAACTTTCCATTCTGGTTTGTGCTGTTGCAAACAAGAAGGCCGGTATGAATATGCCGAGCATTCCGGACAAGAAGGGTTTCCAGTACTGCTCTTTCGGCAACGCCTTCAGATTGGAAAACGCAAAGGGCAACAACACCAACGATGCCGCAGTCACACGCAAGGCACCCACTTCATCAGGGGAAAATACCACCAATCCTCGTTTCATTAGAATAAACGATGTTCCCCAGATGAGCGATAATATAATAAGGAGGAAAAGGGCACTACCGCGATTATCAGACATACATACAGGGCTGAGGTTTTAACATAAACTGCGAACCAAAGGTTAGTAATCATTCATCAATTTCAAATCTGATTCTTGCGATTCTTACGGTTAATCACCCATATTGTCGCTCTGCAGGCAATTCATTAATTTTCCCAAATTTTTTTTAAAGCTCTTATCAACATACCCATGAAAACAAAAATAGCTAGCGTATTCATACTGCTGATGGCTTCTGCCACTGGTGTTCTGGCACAACAAGGTGCTTCCGTTCCGAACGACTGGTTTTTATTAGATCCTGCCACCGACAGCGTGCAGGGTGTTAGCGCTGAAAAAGTTTACAGCACTCTCCTGAAAGGAAAACCTTCCCGTAAAGTACTGGTGGCTGTTATTGATTCGGGTATCGATATTGACCACGAAGATCTGAAAGACATCATTTGGGTAAATGAAGATGAAATTTCCGGCAACGGAATTGATGACGATAAAAATGGTTACATAGACGATGTTCATGGCTGGAGTTTTCTCGGTGGAAAAAATGGTGATGTAAACGATGAAACCTATGAAGTTACTCGTGAATACGCGCGCCTGAAGAAGAAATACGCAAACCTGACAGCCGATAAAATTTCTGAGAAAGAGAAATCAGATTTTGCTTATTGGACTTCAGTAAAGGAGAAGTTTTTGACTGACTCCAGCGAGGCAATACAACAATATAATTTCTACAACCAACTCTATACTAAGTTGGCGCACGCCCATGATACCCTGAAACAAGTATTAAAGGTTGACACCCTCACCTACGAACGCGTGGCTGGTTTGGATGTGTCTAACCCGAGTATAAAAAGCGCAAAAGGAGTACTGGATTTTATTTATCAAAATGCCGGTAAAGAAGCAGACCTTGCCTTAGTGCTTGAACAGATAAAGGGTGCGGTTGATCATTTTGAACCGCAGGCAACTTGCGGATATAACCCCGCTTGCAATGCCCGCGCTGTTGTGGGTGACGATGTGGCTAATGTGAATCAAAAATATTACGGAAACAACAATGTAGAAGGCCCCGATCCTTTTCATGGAACGCACGTAGCAGGTATCATTGGCGGAAATCGTACAAATACTATTGGCATTAAGGGAATCGCAGACAATGTAAGCATCATGTCGGTAAGGGCTGTGCCTAATGGCGATGAGCGCGACAAAGATGTGGCCAATGCCATTATCTATGCAGTGGATAATGGAGCGCAAATCATTAACATGAGTTTTGGTAAATCACTTTCTCCCGATAAAGCCCTTGTTGACAAAGCCGTTAAGTATGCCGAACAAAAGGGCGTGTTGCTGATTCACGCAGCCGGAAATGATGGCAAGAACAACGACACCGAACCTTCCTACCCCAGTCGGTATTACCTGAACGGAAAGGAAGCGAAAAACTGGATTGAAGTGGGTGCATCGGCCTGGGGCGCAAGCGATAAACTGGTTGGATCGTTTTCCAACTACGGCAAAAAATCGGTTAATATCTTTGCTCCGGGTGTTCGCATTTATTCGACAGTGCCCAACAACCATTACAATAACGCACAAGGCACCAGCATGGCCAGTCCTGCAACGGCCGGTGTTGCCGCAATTGTAATGGCTTATTTTCCAAATCTTTCAGCCACACAGGTAAAATATGTACTGGAACAAAGCAGCAGAAAATTCGATGGGTTAAAAGTTCTTAAGCCGGGATCGAAAGATCAAATCAGCTTTTCAGAATTAAGTACCAGCGGTGGACTGGTGAATGCTTATGAAGCCATTAAACTGGCCATGACGTTAAAACCATCCGCAAAGAAGTAAGAAAAATTTAAACCTGTCTGAAGAAGTTTTCAGACAGGTTTTATTATAACAGACAAAGGTTACGTGAACTAAGCTTCAGCCAGTTCGGTAAACCTTTCAGTTACTTCATCAAGAATCCCGTAGAGTTCAGTTATCTCTATCGTTTCGACCAGGCGTGTTCTGAACGGCTTAAAGTTAGGAAGGCCTTTAAAATAGTTGGTGTAGTGCCTTCGCATTTCTAGAACTCCTGTTCGTTCTCCCTTCCAACGAATAGAAAAGTCCAGGTGTTTCTTCGTTACGCGAACGCGTTCGGCCACATCGGGTTGTGCAGGACGTTCACCGTGAATCATATAATGCTTAATCTCATTGAATATCCAGGGGTGTCCGATAGATGCCCGACCAATCATCACACCATCCACACCATAACGGTTTTTATATTCCACAACTTTTTCAGGTGAGTCCATGTCTCCGTTTCCAAAGATTGGAATGTTTACCCGCGGATTTTCTTTTACTCTTCCGATTAACGTCCAGTCGGCCGAGCCCTTGTACATCTGTGAGCGTGTGCGTCCATGAATGGTCAGCGCTTTGATTCCCACATCTTGTAATCGCTCTGCCACTTCCAGAATATTTTTAGTGTTATCGTCCCAGCCTAAGCGAGTCTTTACTGTAACCGGCAAGTGAGTTGCCTTCACAACCGCCTCGGTCATTTTTACCATTAGCGGAATATCCTGCAGCAGTGCAGCTCCTGCTCCGCGGCAAGCTACCTGCTTCACCGGGCAACCATAATTGATATCGATCAAATCTGGGTTTACCTGCGTGGCTATTTCTGCCGATTGCCTCATGTGATCTACATCGCTGCCAAAGAGTTGGATACCAATGGGCCTCTCATATTCAAAAATGTCGAGTTTCTGACGACTCTTCACTGCATCGCGAATAAGGCCCTCGGAAGAAATAAACTCGGTGTACATCATATCGGCACCGTTTTCCTTGCATACGGCACGGAAAGGCGGATCGCTCACATCCTCCATCGGGGCAAGCAGAAGCGGGAAATCTCCCAATTCAATAGTGCCGATTTTTACCATCTCCTTACGGAATAGGGATATATCCCAATTTGCATTTTAATCCCGCAAAGATAATACACAATTGGCTGGTTTTGCAGACTTTTGAATCCCTGTATGAACGACCTGAAAGAATCCTTAGTTTCCAACCGATCGCCCCTGATCTCTTTATTTATTATTCTTTTCGTAGTACTGATTGGTTTTATGGCCATCGGCCCTTTTATCGGCCTGGCTGTTTCATCTTTATTTTATGATGGTAACCTGTTTGCTGAGTTACAGAAACCCACCATCGACCGATCCCTGTTCCTGCCGTTGCTGGTTACACAAGGAATGGCCACGCTGGTTGGATTGATTTTGATTCCATTCCTTCATTTGAAGTTCAACGAACGAAAGTCCATCATTCCTTTCTTCCGAAAGGAAAACGACCTGTTGAAAGTATTGGCCATTATTCCGGTGTTAGGCATTTGCTTTCTCATTGCTATCTCACCCGTTACAGAGTGGAACATGCATTTTCAGTTTCCGGAATTCCTGAAGGGGTTTGGTACCTGGGCGCGCGAACAGGAAGATCAACTGATGGAGATGACAAAAGTGTTAACCTCCTTTCATTCAACACCAGAATTTATTTTGGGATTATTAGTCATTGCCGTACTTCCGGGTATTGGCGAAGAGTTGATCTTTCGCGGATTCATTCAAAACGAGTTATTCAGAAGCAGTAAAAACATTCACCTGTCCATTTGGGCATCGGCCATTTTATTCAGCGCCATTCACATGCAATTTTTTGGGTTTGTTCCGAGGGTGTTACTAGGTGCCCTCTTCGGTTATCTGTATTACTGGTCGGGAAATTTAATGATCCCGATGATTGCGCATTTTTTTCACAATGGCTTTACCCTTACGATGCTGCACCTTTACAACCAGGGCTCTACCGACATCAATATTGACAGCGAAGAATCAGCACCGTTGTTTTTGGTAGCCATATGCGGTGTCGCTACCTTTGCCTTGCTTTACCTGTTTAAAAAACATTATACGTCACCCCACATTCATGACGACCAAACCTCTGGCCAAGTACAGTAATCTTACACAGCGACTCATTACCGGTTTATTGGGGGCAGCTGCGATCATTTTTGGGGTGAGCATCAGCGAGTGGGCTTATTTCGGAATTTTCTTTTTCATCTGCCTTTTTTCGCTGCTGGAATTTTACAAACTGTCAGGGGTAGATGGTATGATTCCGTTAAAAACACTGGGAACCATTATTGGCCTGGCTGTTTTCTCCCTTTCTTTTTTTATAGAACAACAAACCATTCCCTATAAATATTATTTCGTCATTTTTCCGCTGGTAGCCGTTGTGTACCTGGTTAAGCTTTATAAAAAGTCTGAACAAAAACCTTTTACCAATATTGCCTTCACTTTTTTAGGTGTGTTTTACGTAGCACTGCCTTTCGCATTACTGAATCATGCAGTATTTCGCGATACTGTTCAGGAAGGTGCCGTGGTTTCACATTACAACTATGAAATTATTTTAGGTTGCTTGTTGATTTTGTGGGCCAGCGATACAGGTGCATACTTTGCCGGAACATTTTTCGGAAAACATAAACTCTTCGAACGCATCTCTCCAAAAAAATCGTGGGAAGGATTTTGGGGTGGCGCTGCTCTGGCCATCATCATGACCTATGTACTTACTCTTTACTTCCACAGCCTAAGTTTAGTTGATTGGCTCATCGTGAGTATGATCATCATCATTGGAGGAACCTTTGGCGATCTCGTAGAATCTCTTCTTAAGCGCAGTATCGAAATTAAAGATTCAGGCGACAGCCTTCCCGGCCATGGTGGCTTTCTCGATCGCTTTGACGGACTGCTGATCTCTGCACCGTTCATTGTTGCATATCTCGAAATTTTCTGATGATTTTAACCGCCTGTAACCACGGTTTGATTTTAAGCAAAACCCCGTGCCAGAAGACTAATTTCTATATCTTTGTAAGCGTTTTTAACCAGTCAGTTTTTAACTAAAATTCCATTTTCATGGGTTATCTAGAGCCTGCTCCCCTGTTAGACAAAGAAAATCCTTTTGAAGCAATGATCTCACGCTTTCGCGTGGCCTCACAAATGCTGGGATTAGAAGAAGAAGTGTACAACGTTTTAAAGTCGCCCGCGCGCCAGGTCATTGTTTCATTACCGGTGACCATGGACGATGGTAGCATCAAAGTGTTTGAAGGCTACCGCGTAGTTCACTCGACTATTCTCGGCCCCTCCAAAGGTGGTATCCGGTACGATACCCATGTTAACCTTGATGAAGTAAAAGCATTGGCTGCCTGGATGACCTGGAAGTGTGCTGTTGTTGATATTCCGTACGGAGGCGCGAAGGGTGGCATTACCTGTAACCCGCGCGAAATGTCGGCCGGAGAAATTGAACGCTTAACGCGTGCTTACACCAGCGCGATGATTGACGTATTCGGGCCCGATCGTGACATTCCCGCTCCTGATATGGGAACCGGTCCGCGTGAGATGGCATGGTTGATGGACGAGTATTCTAAAACACAAGGTATGACGGTGAATGCTGTTGTTACCGGTAAACCAATTGTATTAGGTGGTTCATTAGGAAGAACAGAAGCAACCGGTCGTGGTGTAATGGTATCGGCATTAGCTGCCATGGAGAAATTGAAAATCAATCCGTACAAAGCAACGTGTGCTGTACAGGGATTTGGCAACGTAGGTTCATGGGCAGCACGCCTTTTAGCTGAACGTGGACTGGTGGTGCAAGCCATCAGCGATCTTTCAAGTGCATACTACAACGAAAAAGGACTTGACATTGAAGCCGCTGTGAAGTATCGCGATGCGAACAAAGGTTCTCTTGAAGGATTTACAGGTGCAGAAAAAATTCCGGGATCGGATATTCTCACCCTTCCTGTTGATGTACTGGTTCCGGCCGCTACCGAAGATGTGATTACCGCAAACAATGCACCCAACATTAAAGCCAAATTAATTGTAGAGGGCGCCAACGGCCCAACTTCTTCCAAAGCTGACAGTATCATTAAAGAAAAAGGCATCATGGTGGTACCCGATATTCTGGCGAATGCCGGTGGTGTTACCGTTTCTTATTTCGAGTGGGTGCAAAATCGTTTGGGGTATAAGTGGGATGCCGAGCGCGTAAACCGCAGATCAGACCGGATTATGAAAGATGCTTTCAACAACGTATTCAAAACGGCTCAAGACTATAAAGTGCCTATGCGCATTGCAGCGTACATGGTGGCTATTGACAAAGTGGCGAAAACATATAAGTACCGCGGAGGATTTTAAAACTCTCGTCACCCCGAACTTGTTTCGGGGTCTATTTAGTTTCGTTAGATGCTGAAACAAGTTCAGCATGACATTAAAGCAATATCATGACCATACATAAAGAAGGAAGAACACTGCTATTTGTTTTATTGATTGCATTTGTGGCAATCATTTACATCTTCCAGTATTTTTTTCCTGAGGCGATTGTTGTCCGCAACATAGTAATCGGAGGGTTAATTATCTTCTACCTGATCGTGTTGCAGTTCTTCCGCAATCCAATCTTCACAATTTCAAAAAATGAAAAACAGGTTATTGCTCCAGCCGATGGGAAAGTAGTGGTCATTGAAGAAGCCGAAGAGCCTGAATACTTTAAAGGTAAACGCAAACAAATTTCAATCTTCATGTCGCCTTTTAATGTGCACGTAAATCGTATGCCTGTAGGCGGATCGATCAGCTATTATAAATATCATCCCGGAAAATATCTTGTGGCGTGGCATCCAAAATCAAGTACTGAAAATGAGCGTACCACGGTTGTGGCTAAGATGGGCAACGGTACCGAAGTTCTGTTCCGCCAAATCGCTGGAGCATTGGCTCGTAGAATTAAATGTTATGTGCAACAGGGCCAACAACTGGAGCAAGGACAGGAATTTGGTTTCATCAAATTCGGTTCGCGGGTCGACATTTTCTTACCATTAAACGCGGTTGTAAAAGTTAACCTGAACGATAAAACTACAGGAGGCAAGACCATCATTGCAGAATTATAATCTGCTCATACCGGCTTCTTTCGCTGTTTTACTTTTTATTTTTTCCTCACGGTCGTTATACCCAACATCATTCCCTATCTTTCGAGTTCAGGTTTCCATTCTTCCTCTCAGGACGGGCGAATCTGTAGCCATAATAGTTCAACATGAAAACACTCAAATTTGCCCGCGGCCAGGCCGAATTTTTTACTACCCTTACTCAGCGGGTAAATGCCTATTTCACATCAAATAAAATTGAGCGAACCGCCAATAGTGAAATGGTCATCAAAACCATTTTCATGTTTACGCTTTTTCTTGTGCCCTACCTATTGATGATTACCGGAATGTTTTCTTCGATGTGGGCTTTTTACGGCTTGTATTTTGTAATGGGCTTGGGCACAGCAGGTATCGGTCTTTCGGTTATGCACGATGCCAATCACGGAGCCTATTCGTCAAAACCATGGGTTAATAATTTTCTTGGTCTTTCACTCAATGTTATTGGAGGTCATGCTTTTAACTGGAAAGTTCAGCACAATGTATTGCACCACACGTACACCAATGTACACGATGTGGATGAGGACATCAGTCCGCGGGGAGTAATTCGTATGGCTCCTGGTACACCCTGGAAAGCCATGCACCAATGGCAACATCTTTACGCGTGGTTTTTTTACGGACTTCTCACGTTCGTGTGGATTGTGTTTAAGGATTACTCCCGTTTAAACAGGTACCACCGTGAAGGACTGGTAAAAAAACAAAAAGCATCCATTCGGCAGGAATGGCTGGTGATGCTGTTCAGCAAGGTATTTTATACAGGTTACATCATAGTACTGCCCATTATTATTTTACCGATAGCCTGGTGGCACGTGTTACTTGGTTTTTTGCTAATGCAATACGTGGCGGGATTTATCCTGGCCATTATTTTTCAACCGGCCCATGTGATTGAAGGAACCGAATACCCGGTACCTGACCAGGAGGGCAATCTCGAAAACAACTGGGCTATTCATCAGCTGCATACGACTACCAACTTCGGCCATCGTCATAGACTTTTTTCATGGTATGTAGGCGGATTAAACTACCAGGTAGAGCATCACTTGTTCCCAAACATCTGTCACGTACACTACCGTAAAATAGCAGGGATTGTTGAGGAGACCGCAAAAGAGTTTGGACTGCCTTACAAATCGAAAGAAACATTTGCTCAGGCGATTGTCGCACACACGCGCTTGCTGAAAGAACTTGGCAAGAAACCAGCGTTGAGTGTTGCGGCTGTTACAGCCTAGAATTTTTCAATTATCTCTTTATTGATCGGTCTCCCAATAAGACAAATAAGCAATATAGGTAATTGCATATATTTAGAATGTTGTGCGCAACCCTTCTGGACAAATGATAAACAGGTTATTTATTACAGACAGACAAAATAACAAAAGGGAACTGACGGACTATGTGGACCATGGAGTGGGAACAAAAATAGAATGGACAGATGGACTTGACAGACGTGAATTTGAAATTGAGAACTCAAAAATATTTTTGACTGCAATATCTCCTACCAAAAGAGAAATATTAGTAATTCATGGCGGACTCAATAAAACTGCTGACACATTAAAAATATTAAACGAAAACGGGACAATCCGATTTAATTTAAAACCACCAATTCCAATCACTCCGACATATTTAAAATTCAAAGACAAAGTTGGAGATAAAGATGCAACAGCGAGTCTAAGATTTGTTCAGTTCGGGGACAAAGTTAGTGAGACTTCAATTTCAATATGGGTAGGGTTCGACTATGATTGGTTTGAATCAAGACAGCTAGATTTAAAAACCGGAGAATTTGGACCTTCTAATTTAACAGGACGCCTATAGAAGGGCAGCGCACAACAAGGTGTTTATGTCAACTTGTAGAGATCTTTGTGGTGGACTAGCGATCGCTGCTCACTAGCATTGGCTACAAAAAATGACAGCGTAAGGAATTGATACTAAACAAAGATGCTGACACCTTCTAAAAAGACGTCAACATTTTAATTTATAATTCAGGCCTTTTAATTTTTGTTCAATCCTCCAGCGGTTCGGTCTTCCTTGGCAGGCGGTGGAGTGGCTACATGCGGTTTTGTTTTCACCAGCTTCATCACTTCTTCTACAATTTTTTCCATTTGCGGATCTCGCCCCTGCACCAGCATGTTCGGGTCATCCCATACTTCATAATCAGGCTTGATACCCACACCTTCATCAAACCATTTTCCGGAATTGTGATACAACCGCGCATCGGGTACGGTGATGCCACCGCCATCAATGAGGGTGTGGCCGGTTGCCGGTCCCACTAAAATACCGAGTGTCCTCTCTCCTACAATCGGTCCACCGTGTTGTTCACGAAACGCCCAGGGCAAACCATCTCCACCAGAACCCGCCCAGCCGTTGATGAGCATGCCCATCGGTGCAGGATTGGCCTTGATGGGTGATCCGTGATGGCGGCCACCGCGCCATGCTAAATTATACACCACCGGCCGCTTCATTAATTCCAGGAAACGGTCGGCTAATTGTCCGCCACCGTTAAACCGCTCATCAATCACAAAGCCTTTTTTAGCCAGCTGACCGTAAAACATTTTTACCAGTTCCAGTTGTCCTTGTCCGCCTGTGTTGGACATGTAGATGTAGCCCAGGTTTCCATCGGAAAGTTTGTCCACCAACTTCCTGTTGTTCTCAATCCATTCCAGGTAACGCAGGTTTTGGTCTTCATTCTGCGTCAGGCATTTGATCACGACATTTTTTGCATCGGCTACATTGCCCGTTTTACTAACCGACAACGAAACAGTTTTTCCGGACAGTCCTTCAAAAGCAGCGTAAGGATCTTTTGCAGGATCCAATGCAATTCCGTTTACACTTAAAACATAATCACCGACTGCCACCATGCTTCCTGTGTGATCAAACGGTGAGCGCACTTCCGTATCCCATGCTGCAGGTCTTACAATTCTCTTGACGCGATACTTTCCGTTGCTCAACTCCCAATCAATTCCGAGATATCCCGTAATGATCGGTGTAACTGATTCGTTGTCTCCACCTGATGTGTAGGTGTGGCCCGCACTCAATTCGGCATTCAGGTTATATTGAATGTAGCTGACGTCCCAACGGGTTCGGGCATCTTCAATTAATGCACCGTAGCGTGTCCTCAGTGCATTCCAATCCACTTTTTGCATGTCGCTGTCGTAAAAGAAATCGCGGTGCCTTCTCCATGTGTCATTGAAGATCTGCCTCCACTCTTCCTTCGGGTTGAGTTGCATCGTCAGGTCACCGGTGGGTATGGGTGTTTCAATTTTCTGATCTGCTTCCGGTTTAATAATTCCGTACTTGTCGTTGCTGCGGATAAGAACGTTTTTACCATCCGCGGTAATTTTAGCACTCTCGGTGTTGTCTAATATTTTCTTTTCTTCACGTTTCTCGAAATCATAAAATACAAGCGTGGGCTTGCCATCCTGATCGCCTGTGATCGGGAACCTCCGGTAAACGACTTTGCCATCAAAGGCCATCAGGTTTCCCAGGTTGCCGGGCTTGGGAGGGAGTATGGTGAGCCTGCTTTCGATGTCATTCCAATCAATCTTCACAGTTACAGGTGGTTCAGATTTTTTCTCCGGTTCAGCATCCTTCTTCTTGTCTTTATCTCCCCTATCATCCGGCTTCGCAGCTGCTTCACTTTTTTTCTCAGCACTTACTTCATCATTTTTTGCGTTCAGTAAATCGGGCGCATCTTTTGTCAGGCTGATCACAGCTAATTGAGAATTGTTCGGATAAATCCAGGTACCATCACCCAAACCGCTATAGGCCGCACTGAATTGCCTGTCGGTGAAGTAGAAAAGATATTTTCCGTTCGTGCTGAAGGTCGGGTTGCTGTCTGAAAAATATCCACTCGTTACACGATACGCCTTGCTTTCATCCACATTGTACAGGAAGATGGCATCGTTCGAGTTGTCCTCACCTTTGGTGTAGGCAATCCATTTTGAGTCGGGCGACCAACTGATCGTATATCCGTATCGGCTTCCATGACCGATATTCCATGTGTAATTATCAGCAACCTTTTCAGCGCCCGTTGCTGCATCGATAACATTGATGTTATTTTTTTCGTCAACGAAAGCGATCTTCTTGCTATCAGGTGACCAGTTCAACGCATAACCAAAACCCTTGTTGCGGTTGGAAAGTTTTTTGGCAGCACCATTTTGCTTCATGTTTTGAATATAGATTTCATACTCCCCGGATTGATCGCTCCAATAGGCCACACTGTTTCCATCGGGTGACCAGGAAGGGTTCTGATCAAATGCCCCGCTGGACTGCGTCATGTTTACTACATAGCCCTCTTTAACAGGCACATTAAAAAGTTCACCCCTTGCCTCAAAAACGATCCGCTTTCCGCCTGGCGAAGCTGACATGTTGCTAATGCTGCGTTCCACATTTTTCGTTCTTGTCATCTCAACAGAAAGATCACTCACCACATCCACTTTAACAGCCTCTTGTTTTTCTGTCGCCAGATCCATGCGGTAGAGAACTCCTCCATTCTCAAATACCAAATCGTTGGGGCCAGCGGAGAAATATGTGATGTCAAAGTCCGTGAAGGTCGTAACCTGTTTGGAGGTTTTAGCTTGCGTATCGTACACCCAGATGTTGAGCCGCATCATTTTATCCTGATCGGACAGAAAATAAATTTTATTTCCGGCCCACGCAGGCTTTCCATCATTCGCCTGGTTGTTCGTGATGTTCTCGGCTTTCTTTGTTGTCAGATCAAAAATGATCAGGTCGGAAGTAAGCCCTCCGCGATAACGCTTAAAAGGATAGTTCTCCGTAATCTTTGTGATGTAAACAAGTCTATTTCCATCCGCAGAAAAGCTTGCCAACTCTCCGTACGGAACGGGCAGCTTTTGTGGAAGACCACCTTTCTTATTGACCAAAAAAAACTCATTGACCCTGGGCGTCCCTGCTTCCCGTCTTGTAGCGATCAGCAGGCGTTTGCCGTCAGGATTCCATTCAACCATTCTGTCTGCGTACGATGCATACGTTACACGTGTGGGTATGCCACCATTGGTTGACATGACAAACACATCCTGGTTACCATTGTAGCTGGCCGAGAAGGCGATCTCAGAACCATCCGGTGAAAACTTCGGATACGATTCTTCACCGGGTGAATGTGTAATTTGAACAGCCTGCCCGCCCGACTTCGGCATGATCCACAAATCACCTCCATACACAAACGTGATTTGCGTAGAGGAAACATCGAAGTAGCGCATGAGTTTGGCATTAATCTGACTCTCAGCTACCTGGACAATAAAAAACAAGAAGGCAAGTGGAGATAACCATTTCATAAGAGGTGGAGTTTTGGTTTGTGATAAGATAGTTTTTTTCTGTGAAACTGCGGTGGGAAAAGTTTTGTGCGGTCAAAAAGCAGTTTAAATTCGTAGTTTAGTTTTCAAACAAACAGAACTCCTTTGAACTCTACTCTTTCCCAACCAACCTCTTTAACCTCAAAACCCGGGGATAAATTTTTCGGTTCTGGAGGACATTTCGACAATGGGCATAATTACGGAACCGCACGGTTGGTAACAACGTGTTTATGTCAACTTGGGGGTTTGGTGTTCATTGCACTTTCATTTTCTTTACTTAGTTTCGTAACGGTGGAGAATTTCGGTGTAGTAAGCTTTGTCATCCGCCTGAGGCGGATTTAACAAAGCCTCCTATCCCCAAGCCGTCATAAACACAAACGTTGTGGGCCATGCGGTCGGGCAGAAATTTCCATGCAACGAATGGCAGTAAACTAAGACAAAGAACCTTACGAAACCACCTCATCAAACGCTTTTGTAAATCCTTTCATTTCTTCGAGGGTACCAATGCTTACGCGGCACCATTCTTTACCCTGGTAGTCCCAAATACGAATCTGGTATCCTCGCTTTTCGGTTTCTTCCAGAATTTGCTTTCCGGGTTTAGGTGCCGGAAATAAAACCACATTGGCGTGCGACTTTCCGTAAAACCATTTCTTACGATCGAGGTAGGAAAACAAATGTTGGCGTGCAGCAGCATTCAGCTTGCGGGTGTATGCCATAAATTCTTCATCACCCAAGCTGGCTTTTGCTGCCGCTAACGCTACCTGATTGCACATCTTAACCGTCTGGTATTTTTCTATCTGCTGAATGAGCTGAGGCCTCGCCACCAGATACCCGATGCGTAATCCGGCCAGTCCGTAAATTTTTGAGAACGTTCGCGATACAATCACATTATGCCCTTGCCGAACCAGGTCAACCATCGAAACTTGTTGCGTGGGTTCCAGGAATTCCAGGTAGGCTTCATCAGAAAACACAATGGTCTTCTTTGACATTTCGAGACAAAAATCTTTCAGTTTTGTTCCCTCTAAAATTGTTCCGGTCGGATTATTAGGATTGACCACAAAAAGAATTTTGGTATCGGCCTTCACAGCCGAAGCAAGTCCTTCGAGATTATGCACCAGGTATTCATCCAGATCAACTTTATCCCAACGGGCATTAAACTTTTCAGCATAGTCCATTAACAATGGAAATACCGGATAGGCAGATAATACTGAACCGCCCTCAATTCCAACACCCAACCCTGCCAGGCATAATAACTCACCCGAACCATTTCCCATTAAAATATGATCGGGTGTCACACCTTCCCTCTGTGCAAGCATCGCTTTCATTTCATTCATCTCGGCAAACGGATACCGGTTGCCTTGCACAATGGAATCCTGAACAGCCCTTCTCGCTTTCGGTGAAGGGCCGTACGGATTTTCATTTGAACCGAGTCGGACAATGCCGTTCGATAGTACCGGATTAATTCCGTGTAACCGTTCCGCTTCACTTACAGGTGCCGCCATTAGTTGATTCAGCAATGCAGGTGCAAGCGACAATCCTGCGCCTAATGTGAGGGAGGACTTAAACCAATCTCTACGTGATAGTTTTGTTTGCATTATTGTGATTGTTTATCTCCAGGGTGCTTTCTGATATTGCGTGGCATACGTTTTACCATCGAGTACAATCATGGGGTCGTTATTTTTCGGATGATTTCTTTTTTCTAACGCATACGATCCGGAACCTGCACCGGCTGATGAGGTGTAGTAAATACGCGATCCATCGTACGACCAGGAACCGCGATCGCTGCCCTGAGAATTTGTTCCGCCTGCATACGCATTGGTATTCACACTCCGAGAGCTCTCGCTGTAATATTCATACGTTCCATCAGCGTTCAGGGTAATACATTCTTCTGAACTACTTCCACCGGAATAGGTGCTGGTTACATTTACATAGCACCACTTGCCCACCAACTCTTGTGCAATTCGCCTGCCTCCTGTTTGTGCCTGGGTGTTGCTTCGCGAACCACCAGCATTCCCTTTTGTATACTGAACGGTTTGTCCGTTCCCTGTAAGTGACAGCGTATTTCCCTGTACCGAGTAGGCCAACATAAAATTACCCTGAGCGGTTTGCAGGGTTACGTGGCCTGCCGATAATTGATACGTGTAGGTTTGACCTAAATAATTACACTGTCCGTTGGTGGTAAACTCGATGGATTCACCATTGCCTGACCAGGTGCCAATCAGACTTTGATCCGTACCCTGACCGGTTGGTTGGATAGACGGTGCGACCTTCGTTTGGGCTGAGGTTCCGCTTCGGGTGAAAGCCACCGGGGCATCCAGGTCGCCACCGGAAACAGTAAGGGTATTGCCCTGAAGAGAATAGGAATAGTTTGTGGTTTGAGACTCCGCTACAATAGTCATGACAAATTTTCCATCGTTGGCGGTATACTTAATGGCATCGCCATCAAATTCACCGGTACCGTCAGGATTCAGCATCAACGTCATCTGGTAGCCAAATGAGTTGTTTTGCCAGATACCATGAATTTTACTTTGCTGTGTTTTCGTTCCGATTTGGGCAATTCCGGAAACAGTAAAAAGGAGAAAAAGGATAGAAGTACAGGTACGCATCGTGAGTCTTTTTTTGTGAGGCTTACTAAGGTACAGAACTAAATCAAAAAAGTAAACATGACGTTGATGACTTCGCGGCCTTGGGCCACGATTCAACACGTCTATCTGTGTGAAGTGCCGGAACAGGTCCGGCAATAACGTTATAGGAATTTTTCTATTAACTGCATGACTTTACTAAGTTCCCGTTCATCAACAGCATCGAAATCGTTGAGTTTATCACTGTCGACATCGAGCACCAAAGCGACTTCTCCATTTTTGAAGGCCGGTAATACAATTTCTGATTTAGAAGCAGAGCTACAAGCGATATGGCCGGGGAATTCCTCCACATCCGGAACAAGGATAACTTTCTTTTCTCCCCAGGAGGAACCACAAACACCTTTTCCAAATGATATACGAGTGCATGCGATAGGCCCCTGAAACGGGCCCAGAACAAGTTCCTGTCTCTCTACAGACTGGGCACTATTTTTAACAAGGTAAAATCCTACCCAAAAAAAATTCATGGCTTGCTTGAGGGCAGCGGCTATGTTGGCCAGGTTAGCCGTAAGGTCTTGCTCGCCTTCTACCAGAGAATGAATTTGAGGGATCAGCATAGCGTAACGCTCCTGTTTATCTGATGATGTTGAGATGGTGAGTTCTTCGGCCATTACCAAAAAGGAATTTTGAATTTTATGCCGGACCTGTTCCGGCATCTTTTATTGTAAAAATTTCATACAAATCTTTCCAATCAGGATTACGAGATTCTACAAGATTGATTTTCCATTGACGTATATACCTCTTAATTTGTTTCTCACGATGTTTCGCCTCATCAGGATCTGAGAATTCTTCAAAGTAGACTAATTTTTTGCACTTATACTTAGCAGTAAAACCGGGAAGCAGGGTATTCCTGTGCTCATATGCTCTTCTCTCCATATTATTCGTAAATCCAGTATAAAAAACTGAATTTTTCCAATTTGTCATGATGTAAACAAAGTACATACAACGTTATAGACCCCGGAACAAGTCCGGGGAGAGTCACGAAAATAAACCATGCCGGACCTGTTCCGGCATCTTTACCGAACGGGCTTCCCGATTATTCAAGTAAGCCCAATCAAGACCACGGAACAAGCCCAGGGAGAGTCGCGAGTCGCGAAAATTAAACCGAGTTAATTTCTCAGCTATGTTGATTCTTTCCATGGAGCGGGGTGTATGTTCGCAATGTATCGTTGAATACGGATTCCTGACCAACTAGGTTCCCGTGAAGTCTTGGAGCGGCAATTCCCTTTCCAAAACCCTTATCCGAAACAAAAACTCTGGCCTCATCCCACAAGCCCGCTTCCATGAATAACTGAAGCGTAGTTGCACCACCCTCTACTAATACAGATTGAATTTTTTGCTTGTTTAAATCTTCCAACAAATGATTGATGAAATTCTCTTCCGTAAGTCTTATTAGCGAAAGGTTAGGATGTTCCTCGTGCTTCAGCACGTTATAACAAATTGTTTTTTGTGATCGATCAAAAACATGAAGCTTATCACTCAGTCGCAGGAAACGATCTAACACAATACGAACCGGATTCCGACCAGTCCAGTCACGCACCGTTAATTCAGGGTTATCATGAAATGCTGTTTTTGTACCAACCAACACGGCATCTTCTTCGGTGCGCCATTTGTGAACGAGCTGACGAGAATATTCATTGCTGATCCATTTCGAATCGTAATTTTCACGCGCCATAAATCCATCGGAAGTCTCAGCCCACTTCAGTAAAATAAATGGCCGTTTCTTTTCTATGAATGTAAAGAAACGTTTGTTTAATTCTCTTCCTTCTTTTTCAAGAATTCCGGTGGTTACTTCAATGCCGGCTGAACGCAATTTCTTTATTCCTTCTCCGGCCACAATCGGGTTGGTGTCAAGGTTGGCAATCACAACTTTTTTAAGTTGATGCTTGATCAAGAGATCAGCACACGGTGGAGTCTTCCCAACATGCGAGCATGGTTCAAGGTTAACATACAACGTACTCTCCTTTAATAAGGATTTATCCTGAACCGATTCTATCGCATTTACTTCCGCATGAGGCCCGCCATATTTTTTATGCCAGCCTTCGCCAAGGATGCTGTTGTTATGAACAATTACACAACCTACCAGCGGGTTCGGACTAACATGCCCCCTACCTAAAACAGACAGTTCAAGTGCCCGTTTCATAAAAACCTCATCGGTATGGTGGTCGTGAATCTTCATGGATGTATACTTGCAAAGATGAATAATTCCAAAGAGATATTTCGGGATTTACGCCAACAGATTATACTGAAAGAAGATCCGGATGAAATCCAAAGTATTTTGTATTTGATCTTTGAGGAGGTATTGGGGCTGTCGCGTGCCGATATCTTTGCCGAAAAGTCTATTGTGCTGACAGCTTCTCATCAAAAAAACCTGAATGAAATTATCAAGCGAATAAATGGGAGCGAGCCAATTCAATATATCCTGGGGTTTACACACTTCTACGGAAGAAAATTTAAAGTAAATTCTTCCGTATTAATTCCACGGCCTGAAACTGAACTCCTCATTGAAGAAGTTTTAAAAGAAGTCAACCCGCATGCAACCGGTACTGTGCTGGATATTGGTACCGGAAGTGGGTGTATTGCCATAACACTTGCAAAGGAACTTCCCGCTAAGTATGTTGTTGCGCTTGATGTAAGCGAGGCCGCCTTACGGGTGGCAACTGAAAATGTTCAACGTTTACAAGCAACCGTTGAATTCTTTCAGACGAATGCTCTCACCGAAGAATTTCCGGTTCAACAGATTGAAATCCTTGTTAGTAATCCTCCCTACATTGCTTCGTCTGAGAAGAAATCCATGAATGAAAATGTTGTGGAATATGAACCGCACCTTGCGCTCTTTGTCGGAGATCACGATCCGTTGGTGTTTTATAAAATGATCGCACAAAAAGGATTTGGGTCACTAACTGATAACGGAAAAGTATTTGTGGAAATTAATGAACGCTTCGGAGAAGAAGTCTCGCAGCTATTTTTAAGCGCTGGGTTCAAAAAAGTGCAGGTCATAAAAGATCTTCAGGGAAAAAATAGAATCGTTACTGCTTTTAAAAAATGAATCCGATTGTCATTCTTCACGGAGCCCTCGGATCAGCGAATCAACTTGATCCTGTTAAAGTTGCCTTTGAGGCAAATGGTTTGAGTGTTCATTGTCTGAATTTCTCAGGACATGGCGGAAAATCATTTCAGACCAAGTTTGGTATTGAACAGTTTGCCCAGGATGTACTCCATTATTTGGATATTCATGAACCAGAGCAAGTAAATATTTTCGGATACAGCATGGGTGGATATGTGGCGCTCTGGCTGGCTAAAGAACATCCGAATCGTGTTGGGAAAATTGTTACGCTCGGAACAAAGTTTGATTGGAGTGTTGAGTCAGCCTCCAAAGAAGTAGAAAAACTGAATGCCGAAAAAATTCTTGAAAAAGTTCCTGCCTTCGCACGGATTCTGGAACATCGCCATACACCCAACAACTGGAAAGAACTCTTACAAAAAACCAGCGACATGATGCTTGCCCTGGGAGAAAAACCATTGCTCACGGAAGCAGTCGTACGAACCATTGATCATCAAACATTGATTTTGCTCGGTGACCAGGATGATATGGCTGACAGAAATTATTCTGAACAGGTTGCATCTTTTCTAACCAACGGTGTATTTCAATTGCTGGAAAACACACCGCATCCTATTGAAAAAGTAGACTTGAAGAAAATCGTTGACCTGTGTATTGCTGAATGGTGATTATTCCTCCGCTACCCAAAAGCCTGCATCTCTCTTAATCGTAATTATACCATCGTCTAGAGTTTTTCGTGATGAGTTTTTATCAGAGAGATAAACATGAATTGTTCTCCCGGCCGGCAGCCATTTTTCGTAAACGCCATGGCGGATAAACGACCATCGCTTTCCATATCGAAATACTGATAAATCGAGAGCTGTAAAGGGTTCAAACTTTTCGAGGGGCTCAAGTGAAAGTATGTTCACCGCTTTTTGATTGGCGTCAATCAGAAAATAAAGTGCTGTCGAAAGTGCCTCGTGTTCGTGTTGAACAGAAAGTATTCTCACCGGAAATTGGTATAACAAGGTAGCGGTCAAGTCACCGGTTTTGGATTCCGGAGCAATAACTACATCAACCTTAATGCCCCACTCCAGCACTGCTGCCAAACACGATTCGATAACCATAATGGTAGGGCTCCACTCCAATAACTCCAATATACGTTCATGCGGAACGGCATCTGTATTCATAATCACGAGGGCCGGCTCCTGATCCTCGCGTATAATATGATGTGAAGACATAACGGAAGGTAGCTCTTGTAAAAATGAGAAGGTTATATTTCACCGCAATAAAATTTTACCAAAAAAAACATCATGAAGCACCGCGTCATATGATGTATTGGAAAGTCAGGCTAAACTTGTTACCTTAAAAACAACAAAATAGTATCGTATCGCCCAATCTCAAGGCTATCAAAAGAAACAGTACATTTCTTCTATGAAAAAAATCCTGGTTCTGCGGTTTTCCGGCATGGGCGATTTGGCACTGATGGTGCCTGTTTTACGATCGCTGGTGGCTGCACATCAACACATACAAGTAACGGTGGTTACCCAACCGCGATTTGCTTTCTTCTTTCAAAACATCGATCGGGTTACGGTGTTCGAGGCGGATATTGATGAGAAGTTTGCAGGTTTTTTTGGCGTACGCCAACTCTTCAGGGCCCTGTTCCTTACCAAGGATTTTGATGTAGTCATTGATTTACACAACCACATCCGCACCATTGTGCTTCGTAATCTCTTCAAGGTTTTTGGAAGACCCGTATTTGCCCTCGACAAAGGAGGAAAAGAAAAAAAAGCATTTAGCCGAAAGGAAAAGAAAATAACCAGGCCGCTTCCTCACCAGGTAGAGCGTTACCAAAAAGTTTTTGAGAAAGCCGGTTACAGTTTTCAGCTATTAAAGCCACCTTACCTGATTCCATCGGATGAATCAAAAAAACTGGTTGAGGGTTGGTTTGTTAAGAAGGGATTGAAGAAAAACGAAAAATGGATTGGCCTGGCACCGTTTGCCCGGCATAAAACGAAGATCTGGCCTACGGCTAACTATCCCAAGCTGATTGATGCGCTGATCAAAAAGATTCCGGTGAAGTTTTTTCTGTACGGAAGTGGTGACGAGGAAATTAAATATTTTGAAGATCTTCAACAGTTGTTTCCGGAGCACATTGTAATGGTTGCCGGTCGCTTAAAATTACCACAGGAAACTACTTTGATGACTCACCTCGACCTGATGGTGTGTGTCGATTCCTCCACCATGCACCTGGCTACCATGGTAAATACGCCTGTACTTTCTATCTGGGGCGGCTCCCACCCGGATGTTGGCTGGGCCCCTTTCGGAAAAGGCGAAGAGAGTATCGTTCAAATCAGCAGGGTTGATATAGCGTGCCGTCCCTGTTCTGTTTACGGGAAAGAAACGTGCTTTCGTGGCGATTTTGCCTGCTTGAATTGGATTACGCCTGAAATGGTTACAGAAAGAGTGATTGGGAGGATTGATGAAATCAAATAATTTCTAGTTCAGGTTTCAAGTTTTCTACTGGACCGCTTTAAACTTGAAATTTTTAAAACTTGAAACTAAGCACACATTTCTCAATAATATCACAGCATTCGTGAATTTGTTCCTCTGTAATTACCACAGGAGGTGCTAATCGAATAATATTTCCGTGCGTAGGTTTTGCTAACAAACCATTCTTGGCAAATACTTCACACAAGTTCCAGGCGGTTTTGCTTTCCGGAGTATCGTTAATAACAATTGCATTTAACAAACCTTTTCCACGAACCAGTGTAATCAGTTTTGTTTTGGTCATCAGTGCTTTCATCCGATCACGGAAAACAACACCAAGTTTTTCAGCATTCGCGGCCAGCTTTTCATCCTTTACCACTTGCAACGCCTCCATGCAAACAGCAGCAGCCAATGGATTACCTCCAAAAGTAGAACCATGCTCACCAGGTTTAATCACCAACATGATGTGATCATCTGCCAATACAACGGAAATTGGAAGCACGCCACCCGATAATGCTTTTCCTAAAATCAATAAATCGGGACGAACATTTTCATGATCCGATGCGAGCATCTTTCCGGTACGCGCAATACCGGTTTGGATTTCGTCCATCATCAACAACACGTTATGCTGACGGCATAATTTCTCTGCGGCTTTTAAATAACCTTCTTGCGGAACATACACACCGGCTTCGCCTTGTATCGGCTCAATCCATAAGCCGCAAACATTCGGATTAGCTAGTGCTTTCTCCAATGCAGGAATGCTATCATACTCCACAATTTCAAATCCGGGCATAAACGGCCCAAAACCTTTTCTTGAATCCTGATCGGTAGAAGCAGAAATAATCGAAGTTGTGCGTCCGTGAAAATTTTTCTTCACTGCAACAATCACCGCCTGGTTATCAGGAATTCCTTTTTTCGTATAGCCCCACTTCCGTGCAAGCTTAATGGCTGTTTCATTAGCCTCCGCACCGCTATTCATGAACAGTGCTTTCTGATAGCTGAATGTTTCGCAAATATATTTTTCTGCAACACCCAGTTTGTCATTATAGAAAGCCCGTGAGGTCAACGTCAGTTCCTTTGCCTGTTCGATTAGTGCGTTGATGATTCTTGGATGGCAATGCCCCTGGTTGACTGCACTGTAAGCCGATAAAAAATCGAAATACTTCTTTCCTTCCACATCCCACAGGAAAACACCCTCACCCTTGCTCAACACCACCGGCAGCGGGTGATAATTATGAGCGCCAAACTTGTCTTCCAACGCAATTGCCTCCTGGCTTGATGTGATTGTATCGATCATAAACTTCTGATTTTGAGGGTATAAAGGTACCCAATTCTGCTGAGGTGTCCTACACCTTGAAGGTGTAGGACACCTGGCGCTCTAATTGAGACACAGGCTGTCACCATCAATGGCGTATCCTTGTTACGCTAAGGCATATTTACATTAACTTTACAGAATGGAAACAGGATCTGATAACATCAAAAAACTTTTTAATGACCTGAAGTCCTTCACTTTTTGGGACAGGCTTTTTCGTTGGAACGCAGTAAGAACACTCTTGATTGATGCAAGTGCTGATTTACAGAAATTGATCAGCGGAGCGGATATTTCTTCCAAGCTGAATCATGAACTGGAGATTGAACGGAATAAAAATAAATCGCTCGAGGCTTCTTTGATGGACATGAAAATTCTTCGGGCAGAAAAAGATTCATGGCTCACAGAAAAATCTTCCCTGGAAAGCAAAAACGATAATTATTTAAAGCGCGGAAGAGAGCTTTCGGATGAACTGTTGATCGCAAAACAGAAGCTGGAATCGCGCGAACATGAACTGAATTCATTGCGTGAAGAAATCACAAAATACAAAAGCACTGAAGAAGAACGGAAAAGGCAACATGAACATTCAATTAATAATTTGAATGTGATTGTGAACCGCACCCAGCAGGAAAGAAATAAAGAAAAAGAAGAGCAACATCAGCGTGAGATCGATCGCCTGTTAAAACAAAAACAAACCTGGTCGAACCACGAAGTGAATGTGAAAGGCCGAATGAAAACCATCTGCAACCGTCACGGAGTTGAATACCTGGAAGCGGTTCCCTTTAAAGGTAAACCGGATAACACCCTAAAAATCAATGATGAGTTCGTGATTTTTGATGCGAAGAGTCCGTTAAATGAAGACCTCAATAACTTCCCCCTTTACATCCGCAATCAAGCCGAAAGTGTAAGCAAGTATGTGAAAGAAGAAGGTGTGCGCAGAGAGATTTTTTTGGTGGTTCCCACCAATACGTTAGAGGTACTGGAGCAATTTGAATTCAGACTAAGCGACTACACCGTGTATGTTATTTCAACTGAAGCACTGGAACCAGTTATTCTGGCTTTACGGAAAATCGAAGATTACGAATTTGCCGAATCGCTGAGCCCGGAAGAACGCGAAAACATTTGCCGTGTGATAGGAAAGTTCGTACACCTTTCCAAACGCAGAATTCAGATTGACGGTTTCTTCGCGAAACAGTTTTTTGAACTGGTGTATCGCAGCGAAGCCGATTTGCCAAAAGATATTCTTGAAAAGGCTGTTGAATTCGAACGGAACGAAAAACTGAATCCGCCAACGGATAAACGTGCCAAGCAGATCAGCAACCGCGAACTGGAGGCTGAGGCTACTAAAACTTTATCGGACGCCTCGCAACGGGGTATTTATACAGATGAGTCGCACATTTCAAAAAACCTGAATAAGACGCCACTGTATTCAGAGACAACTAACCAAGAGAAGAAAGACCAGGCTGAGTTGTTTTAATGGTCCATGCCGGACCTGTTCCGGCATCTCAACCGTGTGAGATCCCGGCCTGCCTACCGCAGGTAGGCACAAGGCCAGGAATCATTGTATTTGATTAGTTTTGTGAAATGAATAACTCTTCCCTCATCACCGAATTCTACACCGCCTTTGCCAACCACGATTACAACCGCATGGCCGCGTGTTACCATGATGAAATTGAATTCAGTGACCCGGCTTTTGGCACCTTAAAAGGCAATGAAGCCCGCACCATGTGGAAAATGCTGATTGAACGCTCGGAAGGAAAATTGAAGGTGGTGTTCAGTGGTATCACAAATAATTCCGCACACTGGGAAGCATTTTATGTTTTCGGGAAAACAGGAAGAAACGTTCACAATAAAATTGCTGCACATTTTGAGTTTAAGGATGGGAAAATCATTCGACATACTGATCACTTCAATTTATGGGCCTGGTCACGACAAGCATTGGGCCTTTCAGGGTTATGGTTAGGGTATACTTCCTTTTTTAAGAATAAACTGCAAAATCAAACACGAAAATTGTTGGCGGATTATATGCGCAAACAATAAATGAATTATTCAAGCGATCCATGCCAAACCTGTTCCGGCATCTCCTTATAATTGCATTAATTTTTGAGATCCCGGCCTGCCTACCGCAGGCAGGATAATAAAGAATGAGACTTCACCGAACCACCTGCTTTGCCGTTGTTGAATCACTTGAGCAAATCTTTGTTGAAAAGAAATATGCCGATAAGGTTATTGAAAAGACGCTGAAGAAAGATACACGCTGGGGTGCTCGCGATCGTAAATTCATTGCCGAAACTACATACGACATCGTTCGCTGGTATCGTTTTTTCAGAAGTGTAACGAATGCAAAAGGTGATGACTTCTGGACCCTGCTGGCTGCCTGGTGCGCATCACACGATATCGACCTTCCTGACTGGAAAGAATTTTCAGGTATTCCATACAAACAATTCAAAGAAAAGATCACCCAAAATCATCCGGTACGCAAAATCAACGAGTCTATTCCCGATTGGCTTGATGAGTTGGGCGAAAAAGAATTAGGTAAACGCTGGGATGCTGAACTCACCGCGTTGAATGAAGAAGCTAAAGTTGTTCTTCGTGTCAATACCATAAAGACAACTGTTCAAGAGCTCCAACAAAAACTGGAAGAGCGAGAAGTCTTCACTGAAATTGATAAGAGATTTCCAGACGCGCTGATTCTGGAGGAACGTCAAAATGTTTTTCAACTTCCGGAGTTTAAAGAAGGATTGTTTGAAGTACAGGATGCCGGCTCACAGGCAATCAGTCAGTTTGTTAATCCCAAACCGGGTGCACGAATTATTGATGCTTGCGCGGGCGGTGGGGGAAAAACACTTCACCTGGCAGCACTCTCGCAAAGCAAGGGGCGCATTATTGCCATGGATACTGAACAATGGAAACTTGATGAACTGAAAAAACGAGCACGAAGGGCTGGCGTGTCCACGGTTGAAACAAGGCTCATTGATTCATCGAAAGTGATTAAGCGCATGGAAAAATCAGCTGATATATTGTTGCTCGATGTGCCGTGTTCGGGAATTGGTGTTCTTAAAAGAAATCCGGATGCCAAATGGAAGCTCTCCCCCGCTTTTGTGGACGATGTTAAAAAAGCGCAACAGGAAATTCTTTCGTCATACAGTGTGATGGTGAAGCCCGGTGGAACACTGGTATACGCAACCTGTAGTGTTCTATTTTCTGAGAATGAGGGGCAAGTAAAAAAATTCCTTTCCGAAAACGACTCATTCGAATTGAATGAAGAAAAACGAATCTGGCCGAGTGAAGGCTTTGATGGGTTTTACATGGCCAGGTTAACTCGTAAGTCGTAACCCATGGCTGGTCTTTCCTTTGATGTACTGCGTGTAGGTAAAAAATACAAACTCGTGAATCATGGGGAAACGCACGAGTTTGAAGTGGAGTACATTACGGTTAATCATGATTTCAAAGTGAAAGATTTATTCACCCTTGAACGCTACCTCCTCAAAGATTTAATCAAGTTTGGGAAAGGGAAGGATTTTGAAATTCGGGAAATCGAATCCTGAAATCCTAATTTTTGCTTCCCACTACTATCGAAATCGGCTCCTCCTTTGTAACCGATGCATTTTTAATCGGTTTCATCCCAAACAAAAACCGCATCACGTTAAACGGTCGGATGACCAACAAATAGAATCCAACACAGCTAATGAGTGTCAAAAAACTGATCGACCAGAATTTAGCCGCAATACTCCAGTTCCATTGACAGATATAATACCCAATGGCAATAATTACTGTTTGATGTAAAATGTAAAATGGATACAGCCCTTCATTAATTTTGCTTAACCACTTGTGTGGTTTGTTTAAATAATGCTGACCAAAGGCAATTATGGTGATCAGCGTAAACCAGCTTAGGAAAATTGCTGTCACATCAAAAATGATTTCAACCGTCCGGTCATCCCAGGGCAAGTGATAAAATTCCCGGAAATGAAAATACGTTCCGTAAAAAGGAATCAATATAAACAAAGCAGCCACCAACAAATGTTTTCTGCTATTGCCAATGGCCGTCCAGATATGCTGATTTGAATAACAAATCAATCCAAAAAAGAAGAAGCAATAATAGAAAACAAAAAACCCGAGGTCGGTAAGGTTATGTTCTTCATCGGGAAAATAAGGACGCAAAATAATTTGAGTGATCAGAATAATAACAGCTGGTATGAATAACAATCTGGACGGACTGGAAATCCATTTGAATACCTTGCTTTTGAAATTCTCTGACTTTTCTGACCGAAGAAAACTAAGTAGCGGAATGGTGATCAGCGAATAGATTAAAAGATACACGACAAACCACAGGTGATGCCAACTGAAGCTACCTTCCGGGTAGGGAACAAAATTGAAAACCGTTTTATAAAAATCCCAGTAGCCATCATACTCTTTAATGTGTTCATAGTATATCTGGGGCGGTACCACCACAAACATCCCAAATACTACAGGAACAAAAAGTCGTTTGAAGCGCTCCTTAGCAAATTGCCCGGTTGTTAATTTTCCTAACGCCATATACGTTCCGGCTCCTGAAATGAATAACAACAATGGCATCCGCCAGAAATGCGACCAGATCATCCAGTAACGAAAGCTTTCACTGAGTTCGTTGTTTTTCACATGCCATTCCCAGGGGTTAAACCACATGCCGGTATGGAAAAACAGCAGGATAACAATGGCAATAAACCGGAGCCAGTCGAGGTCGTACCTGCGGATTGAGATTGTGAGTTCTTGTTGCATACGTGTTTCTTTTTTTGCTCAAAGAAACGGCTGTGGAAAGCTAAAGTAAGACTGTTTTTATAAGCAGGAAGGACGATTTTATAAAGTCGAACGCTAAAAATGGGATTATAGAAAGTTGTTGATACCTTCCCAAACGAAAAATAAAGATTATGCCATTTATTGATTACAGCACTAAAAAAATCGTTAAGGTTTGGGAAGGAATTTCCGGGCCGATTCATCATTCTCAAAATCTAACCTTCGCGCTTTTTACACTTGAAAAAGGTGCCGTAGCAGCAGAGCATCAACACCCACACGAACAGTGGACACACGTGATTTCAGGCGAGCTTGAATTTACGTTGGGAAGCGAGAAGAAGGTACTCACTTCCGGAATGGCTGCTTGCATTCCGTCCAATACTCCGCATTCCGCAATAGCGATAACCGAATGTAAGGTAATCGACTGCTTCATGCCGATACGGGAAGATTTTATTGAGTTGGAAAAGAATACAAAATAATGACGGGAAAAATTTTAAAAGTCGACTTACAAGATGTTCCGGCTTTGAACAAGCTGATCAACTCAGCGTATCGCGGAGAAGGATCAAAAAAAGGCTGGACCACGGAAGCCGATCTGCTAAGCGGGACCCGGATTGACGAAGCCGCCCTGCGTGATCTTATTCAAAAGTCCAATACAACTTTTTTAAAGTATGTTGAAGATGCTGTATTGCTCGGCTGTGTTGAACTACGCACCGAAGGAACAAAAATGTATTTGGGAACCCTTTCCGTTAACCCAAACAGCCAAAGCCGAGGCATTGGTAAAAAATTATTGCTGGCCGGGGAAGAACACGCCAAATCCGTTGGGTGTTCAACGATGAGAATGACCGTTATAGACGGGCGACAAACGCTGATCGACTGGTATATCCGACATGGGTATGCGTTAACCGGAGAACGGAAACCCTTTATTGTGCCCGATGAGCGCTGGGGAATTCCCAATCAAAAGCTGGAATTCGTTGTATTGGAGAAGAAGGTTTGAAATTAACCGTTCATCCAACTTGCTCTCTCCGTTTCTACTATTTTTACGTACTTCACTCCAAATTCAAAAACTATGAATCGCATACTTTTCATTATTCTGATTTTCTTTTTGTCGGCAAGCGTGTTCGCACAAAACCCTGATTTACCGGAGGATTTCCTCAGCAAAGACTGGCACAAAGAGCGCAGGCAAAAGCTACGCGAAAAATTACCGGCCAATTCTGTTGCCGTATTTTTTGCAAATGCTGTGCGTAATCGTTCGAACGATGTAGATTATGTCTATCATCAAGATCCAAATTTTTTCTACCTCACAGGATATAAAGAACCCAACGCGGTGTTATTCATCTTTAAAGACAAACAAACTGCCAATAACGGAACACAATACGATGAAATCATTTTCGTACAACCGCGTGATGCCTTTAGCGAAATGTGGGCGGGCAGAAGACTTGGTGAGGCGGGGGTGAAAGAGCGTTTAGGGTTAAATCAGGCCTTTAACAATTCCGAGTTTAAAAATTACAATGTCAACTTCTCAAAATTTGCAGAAGTTTTATTTTATGATTTCGAAAACGATGTGCGTGACGATCCGCGAGATTCGTCCGACCTGTACAACATCATTGAACTGTTTAAGGTGAAAGTAAACTATCCGTCAAACTCTGCTACCCTCAACGTAAATCCAGAACCTAAAAAAAATAATCTTAATACGGCCGGCCTGGGGCCGATTATTGCCGATTTACGTGGCATCAAAACAAAAGAAGAATTGGAGATGATCCGCAAGGCGGTTAGCATTTCGTGTATGGGCCAGCGTGAAGTAATGAAGGCGATGAAGCCTGGGATGAGTGAACGTGAAATTCAGGGTATCCACGAATATGTATTTAAGAAATACGAAGCCGAAGATTTAGGTTATCCATCGATTGTGGGTGCCGGACATAATGGTTGCATTCTACACTATATCGAAAACTACAAGCCTGATATAACTAATAAGGAGTTAATCCTGATGGATTTGGGTGCTGAATACCGTGGGTACACAGCTGATATTACACGAACAATTCCCGTGAGCGGAAAATTTTCGCCTGAGCAAAAACAAATTTACGAACTCGTGTTGCTGGCGCAGGAAGAAGGCATGAAGGTGTGCAAGGCGGGTGCATCGATGAATGAAATTGACGCGGCCGGCAGAAAAGTAATCACGAAGGGGTTAAAAGATTTGGGTATAATAAAAGAAGATGCTGAGGCTCGCCAATATTACCCGCATGGCTGTTGCCATCACATCGGGTTAGATGTGCACGATAAGGGTGTGGCCCGCCCCGCTCCACTTCCTGAAAATTCTGTCATTACTATTGAGCCCGGTATTTACATACCCGACAATGCACCCTGCGATAAAAAATGGTGGGGCATTGGCGTACGCATTGAAGATGACTACCTCGTAAAAAAAGACGGTTACGAACATTTGTCAACAGCAGCGCCACGTACAGTTTCTGAGATTGAAGCACTCATGAAACAACCCAGTGCGCTGGATGATTTTGTGTTGCCTTCTCTTGATAAGTAAGCTAAAAAAACTAATCGCTAAACAGAATTGTCATGTTGAACGAAGTGAAACATCTTTTGTAACCCTAACGGATTCTTCACTTCGTTCAGAATGACACAGCCCTGTAGTTCACTTTGAATTCAAGTTCTAAACTCTGAAGGCGTTTTTCCGGTAATCTTTTTAAACGCTGTATTAAACGATGACTTGGAATTATAGCCGACCTGCTCGGCTATTTCCTCTATCTTAATATTTGGTTGCTCAACCAGCAAACGCTTGGCTTCATCAATCCGGTATTCAGCAGTCATCTCAAAAAATGATTTTCTCAGCCCATCGTTTACTACCTGAGACAATACGTGCACCGAAACATTTAGTTGCTGGGCGAGGTCGGGAAGGGAAAAATCGGTTCGCAAGAAAGGCTTCTGTTCAGTCATTATACGGTTTAGTTTTTCAAGCAACGATTGTTGAAACTCGGGCGTTACCGCAGAGCTTTTGTATTTCTGTTCCGTTAAAACGGATTGCCTAAAAAAACCGGATTGTCGAATGACTGAGAAACTTGTAAAATAAAATGTAATGGCGATATAAGCAGCAAACACATGATCGCCTGTATCATCGCGATTAAAGATTTTAACGATGATGATCAGTATCAAAATACTCAGAATCTGGATGAGTCCCGACCGAAATCTTTTAAGAACAGGGTTTGCCGGACGAAGAATTGACTCCTGCTTGCTTTTAAAGGCTTGTAGCACCACCACGAACGATAATACCCCATACATCAATAAACTAACCAGCGTTAATTCAGTATGATAGTCGGTTACAATAAACCAGCGCGGATCATTTCCGGAAGGATCGCGAAAAGGCAAATCAGGATGGTATGAGCTGATGTACGAGTTGTACTTGAAATCTTCGGAAGAAATCAAAAAAGGAATGATGAGCAAGAGGTACAAAATCGGAAATGCAAAATGCCAATAGTGCTTCTTTGAAACCGGTTTCCCTTCCGCCTGGCTTACAATCATCAGGTAAAAGGCCGGCCCGATAACAAATGAAAATGGTTCGGAAAAATCGACCAGGTACAGGCAATTCATAATATAACCCGTGTACATCAGAAATATTTCAAGTACACAAAGCGCCATCGAAACCAGCAATACTCCGTGAAACAGGTTTGCCTGTACCTTTCGACTTTCTCGTGAAAAAAAGAAAAAAGAGAGGAATGTTGCCTGAACAATCCCCAGGAAAATAAAAACGGCAAATAAGTCGATGCGGTACACCATTTACCCTTCGAAGTTATCAATTTTACACATTCGGGGATTAAATCTTCAGAAGCTTGCTTATCTTTCGGCCTAAATAATTCAACCCATGAAACGTGTTGCCCTTCTGTTTTCTCTGATCATTTCGTATTCGGTTTCTGCTCAACAGTTTGATGTTGAAAAAATACAGGAGCACATTAAAACGCTTTCGAGCGATGCTATGCAGGGCCGCGGTACAGGAAAAGAAGGTGAGCGAATGGCCGCTGACTATATTCAGAAACAATTCAAGAAATTAAAGCTTAAGCCCAAGGGCGACAACAATACATACTTACAGGCCTTTACATTTAAAAGTGGTGCGCATGGCGAAGGTGAAGGTGGAGTGGCTAATAACATTGTAGCTTACCTCGACAACGGTGCGGCTACTACCATTATCATTGGCGCACATTACGATCACCTGGGATTGGGTGACCAGGGCAGCTCGCTGGATGCCAACCCTCAAACTAAAATTCATAACGGTGCTGACGACAACGCTTCGGGTGTAGCCGGTGTACTTGAACTGGCACGTTACTTTTCAACCAACAAGGTTAAAGAGAAAAATAATTTTCTGTTTCTGTGTTTCTCAGGTGAAGAACTTGGCTTGTATGGTTCAAAATATTACTCTGAGCATCCAACGATTGATTTTGCCAATGCCAATTACATGATCAACATGGATATGGTGGGTCGTTTAGATCCTCAAACAAAAATATTAATGGTGCATGGAACGGGAACAAGTCCTGTTTGGGAACCACTGGTTAAAAAACTCGAAAGCGACAACGTAAAAATTAAAACTGATTCTTCGGGCGTGGGGCCATCCGATCACACTTCCTTCTATTTGAAAAATATTCCTGTCTTGCATTTTTTTACCGGTTCGCACAGCGATTATCACAAGCCTTCTGACGACTGGGATAAAATCAATTACCAGGGTGAAGCGCACGTTCTGTCTGTTATCGCAAAAATTATTAATTCGCTTGATGCCGAACCTAAACTTGCTTTTCTCACAACCAAAACTAAACCGATGGGCACACGCAGCGCCTTTAAAGTAACCATGGGTGTTATGCCCAGTTATAGCTCAGAGGGTGAAGGATTAAAAGTGGATGGAGTAACTGAAGGGAAACCCGCACAGAAATCAGGGATTCAGACGGGCGATATAATTGTACAAATGGGCGACTTCGTTATTAAAGACATCCAAAATTATATGGATGCTCTTGGTAAGTTTGAGAAAGGCCAAACAATACCGGTAAAAGTGAAACGAGGAGAAGAGGTATTAACCCTTTCTGTTACTTTTTAATTTCACCTTAGTTACCGGAAATCCACATCTGAAAGCAGGTGTTAATTGAGTTTCAATTCCACAATTTCTTTTGTGTTGTAATAGGCTTTCATTTTAGGAAAATAACACTCGATGTCGTGGTAGTACACGGTGGCCTTTTTGCCGATTAACCCTTTCGGGTTGTCTTTAAAATCATCTGAACCAGGGAAATACCGGAACCATAAGAGTTTGTGCTCCTTCCCGGAATCTTCCTTAAAAATAATGTATAGGAATTCTCCAGACTCTATTGATTTTACAGTGCCCGTTAACTCAACAGCTTGCGGTTGCACTTCCTCTTCACTTTCAATGAATGCCTTAAATACGGTGGGGCAAATTGGGGCCATTTGCATCCCCACTTGCTCGCCAAATTTTGTCATGGCGGCCTCATCCGAAACCTCGATGTCAATTTCATGAGCATTAATACTCTCCAGCATACACAGTCCTAACGCCATTTCAACTTCGGCACGCTTGGCGGCATCAATATTTCGCTTGGCAATGCAGTCACACGTTTCTTTGGCGATTGTTTTATAAATATCATCCTGAGCCTGACTGGTTATGACAACAAAGAACAGGCTAATGGCAGCTAATTTTTTCATAGGGGTTTAATTGTAGGGAAAGATATAACAATCTGTTCAGGTTATGATTCTTCCGACTGATCAATAATGTGCTGACTAACAATTTTATAAATCTCTGCAATTTCGGGTTCGTCATTTAGAAATTCGAGATGACTGTCCAGTATTTGGAGATCGCCCCTTTTGGCCGGTCCTGTTTGGGCTTTTTTAGGATCCATCGCCAAACTCTTATTTAAGGTCTCTGTTATTAAGGGCTTCAGAAGTTCAAAGTCTAATCCGTTCTTCTTCGCTATATCCTGTGCGATAGCAAGCATGTGATTGGAAAAGTTCGAAGCAAACACTGCGGCAACGTGTAATGCTTTCCGGTCGTGCGAGGTAATCCGCTTCACCTTGCTTCCCAGGGCCTTTCCTGCTTTTGTTAAAACCCGGATGACATCCTCACTATCACTTTCAATGAAAACAGGAAGGTTTTTAAAATCGACCTTCTTTTCCTTACTGAATGTTTGCAGCGGATAAAACACTCCGGTGTTAGCGGCTGCGGCAAATCCCAACACACTTAACGGCTGACTTCCGGAGGTGTGAACCAGAATGGCGTCATCGGGTAAGATAATTTCCCGGACGATGTCGTGAATGGCATCATCGGTAACGGCTATAATGAAAATATCAGATGCACTCGTTGAAAAGTCGAGCGTAGCTTTTACTTCGGCCTGATACAACCGACCTACCAGTGCTTTAGCATGTTTGGGATTTTGACTGAATACTTCTTTAACAGCATAACCAACATTATCGAGCGCTGGTGCCAAATGCCAGGCAAGGTTACCGGAGCCGATGAAGCTAATTGTCTGCATCCAGATAGCCAGGATTTAAAGATTTACTGGATTTGTTTGATCGATAAATTCGCTTGTATTCCATACTGGAAGATCCAAAATTTATGAGCAATCCTACTTGAAAAGCGTAGATAACCTCTTGAAATCTGTTACCTAACGTCTTATGCACTTCCATTGCACACCCAATCACTTTATAGGTGAGTTCATCTTGTATCGACATCCTGATAATCCTAAAATTCTGGGTATCGTGATTCAGACAGTTATCTTATACATTTCGGCAAGTTTACTCACCGTGAAATCAATCTCTTCCGGTTTATTGTATTTGCTGAAGGAGAAACGAACAGCTCCTTTTTTTGATCCGGGATACAGGGCTCCTAATACATGCGATCCTGTCGATGCTCCGCTTGAACACGCACTTCCACCCGATGCAGAGATCCCTTGTAAATCAAGGTTGAACAAGAGCATATCGTTCTCTTCTGATTCAGGCAAGCTCACATTTAATACAGTGTATAAACTCCTATCAAGATTAGCCGAGTCGCCATGAAAGTCAACACCCGGAATTTCCTGTTTTAATTTTTCAATCATTCGGGATTTCAATCCGAGAATATAACTCTTATGGTCATCCATATCGCGATAAGCAATTTCCAATGCCTTCGCTAAGCCAATAATACCGTACGTATTTTCGGTACCTCCCCGCATGTTGCGTTCTTGCGCACCTCCGTGGATGAACTGCTCAATCTTTCTTCCTTTGCGGATGTACATAAAGCCAACGCCTTTCGGGCCATGAAACTTATGCGCGCCAGCTGTCATGCCACACACGTGAAGAGTTTTCATATCGTGACGGTAATGTCCCATCGTTTGCACGGTATCGGAATGAAAAAATGCATTGTGCTGATCAGCCAACTCCCCTACTCGTTTTATATCCAGCAAGTTTCCAATTTCATTGTTTGCATGCATCAACGATACAAGCGCATTCGGATGTTGCTTTAAAAGTTCTTCCAGGTGACCCATGTCAACATGACCTTTTGCGTCCAGGTTTACATGATGCAATTGGATTGCTCCTTGCTTCTCCATTGTTTCAAGCGTATGTGTTACCGCATGGTGTTCAATGGGCGATGAAATCGCATGCTTAATGTTGTAGGTCTTGATACCGCTAATGATAAGCGTATTGTCAGCTTCTGTTCCGCCAGACGTAAAAATAATTTCGCCAGGTGTACAGTTTAATAGCTCCGCCATTTTCTTACGCGATGATTCAATAGCAGCTCTGACTTTACGACCATGCGAATGTATGGAAGAAGGATTTCCATAATCTTCCAGCATGTACGGTTTCATCGCTTCGAAAACTTCGTTATCAAGCGGAGTAGTAGCGGCATTGTCCAGGTATATTTTCATAAGTATAATCTAATGACCACATTCACAGTGGTCGGTTGACTTTATTAACTCTCTTTAATAATCAATTCAATATCCGAGATAATTTTTCGCGCCAATGCATCCGCCTTTTTCTCATTCTGCGATTCGGCATAAATACGAATAATGGGCTCGGTGTTTGACTTTCGTAAATGAACCCATTCCTTTTCACTTTCAAAATCAATTTTCACCCCATCCATGGTGTTGATTTTTTCGTGCTGGTATTTTGCTTTTACCGATTCCAACACCTTATCAACACTGATTTGCGGGGTTAGTTCAATTTTATTTTTCGATATAAAATAGGCCGGGTACTTATTCCGTAATTCAGAAGCCTTCAATTTCGATTTGGCCAGGTGCGTTAAAAACAACGCGATTCCAATGAGCGCATCGCGGCCGTAATGCAAATCAGGAACGATGATTCCTCCATTCCCTTCTCCGCCAATAACCGCTTTTGTTTCTTTCATCGCTGCTACCACATTCACTTCTCCAACGGCTGCAGCCGTATAGTTTCCCTTTGCCGCTTCAGTTACATCGCGAAGCGCGCGTGTAGAAGAAAGGTTAGAGACTGTGTTTCCTTTCTTTTTACTTAAAATATAATCAGCCACTGCAACCAGTGTATACTCTTCTCCAAAAGGTTTTCCGTCCTCCTGTATCAATGCCAACCGGTCAACATCCGGATCAACGACAACTCCAAGATGACATTTTTGCTTTTTAACAACACTGCTGATTTTTTTCAAGTGTTCGGGTAACGGCTCGGGATTGTGCGAAAACTTGCCTGTGGGGTCACAATATAATTTTACAATTTTTTTTACTCCAAGGGCTTTCAATAATTCTGGCACCACAATGCCTCCGGTAGAATTCACGGCATCAACCGCAATTTTAAAGTTTGCTTTTTTGATTGCCTTAACATCAACCAGCTTATGTTTTAGAATAAGTGAGATGTGTTTTTTTATGTACGTGTCATTGAAAGAATATTTGCCCAATTTTTCTACAGGTGCAAAATCAAAATCCTCGCGGGAAGCAATTCGCAATACTTCTTCGCCATCTTTCGCGGAAATAAATTCGCCTTTTTCGTTCAGCAGTTTTAGCGCATTCCATTGTGCAGGATTGTGACTGGCTGTAAGGATAATCCCACCGGCTGCTTTTTCTAATGGAACAGCAATCTCAACCGTGGGTGTAGTGGAAAGTCCTAAGTCGACCACATCGATTCCCAATCCTTGAAGGGTTGAGCACACCAGTGAGCTCACCATTTCGCCCGACACGCGGGCATCGCGACCAATAACAATCTTGGTCTTGGTAGTATTCTTTTTAATGAGGGTTCCGAAGGCGGCTGTAAACTTTACAATATCCAGTGGAGTGAGATTATCGCCTGTTTTACCTCCAATAGTACCCCGAATGCCCGAAATTGATTTAATTAATGACACAAATTCTTCTTTAAGCTTAGATCGGCTGCAAAGATAATCCGGATTTTTGACTGTGCCAATCAACTTCTTTGATCCGTGTGATCGCGGACCAACTGCCATTCATCAATCTATTTTCGGTCTGTGATGACACAGACCGAGGAAGCGGATACAAACCGAAAAAACTGAGACATCGGCCGAGGATACTAGTCGTCAGGCCGCTCTAAGCGGTCTGACGACTAAATGCTTACTTTTGAACCATGAAAAAACCATTCTCTGCACCCGATTTAAAACGCCAGGAAAAACTTAAAGCCTTCGACCGCCTCCTCACCGTCATGAATGAGTTGCGTGAAAATTGTCCGTGGGATAAAAAACAAACCCTGGAAAGTCTGCGCCATTTGACAATAGAAGAAACGTATGAACTTTCAGATTCCATCTTAGATGGAAATCTTCCTGAGGTAAAAAAAGAATTGGGCGACCTCATGCTGCACAATGTTTATTATGCTCGCATTGCAGAAGAAAAAAATGCGTTTAATGTTGCCGATGTGCTGAATGCCATTTGTGATAAACTCATTGAACGTCATCCGCATGTATATGGCGATGTTGTTGCTACCGATGAAAAAACAGTAAAAGAAAACTGGGAAAAAATAAAATTGAAGACGGGTAATAAATCCGTGTTAGAGGGTGTGCCAAAATCGTTGCCGGCTTTGGTAAAAGCCATTCGTATTCAGGATAAAGCACGAGGCGTTGGGTTTGATTGGGAAAAGAAAGAGCAAGTGTGGGAAAAGGTGGAAGAAGAAATGCAGGAGTTTAAAAAGGAATTCAATGCTGAAACTGATGAAGCCATTAACAAAGAAAAAGCAATGGCAGAATTCGGTGATTTATTATTCTCGCTTGTAAACTATGCACGCTTCATCAACATCGACCCCGAAGAAGCATTGGAACGAACCAACAAAAAATTCATCAAGCGCTTTCAGTACCTGGAAAGCGAATCGGCCAAAGACGGAAAGCTAATGGGCGAGATGACATTAGAAGAAATGGATATGTACTGGAATAGGGCTAAAAGTCTTTAATTCCACTTCCTACTCAAACTCCACTTCATCAACGGGCCGCTGGTCATGCTGGTTATAAGCGCCATAATGACAAGCGAAACAAAAACCTTTTCGTTGATCAAACCATTTTCAAGGGCAATTAACCCCAGAATGATTTCCATCGCACCCCGCGCATTCATACCAAAGCCTGCCGCCAGTGATTCCTTCCAGCTAAACCCGCCCAACCGGGTACCCCAACCACTGCCGATGATTTTACCGACAAACGCTATGATCAGGATGGCAAGCGTGAGCATCAAATCAAAATTGGCAATGAAGTTTACGCGCAACCCAATGGCAACAAAGAATAGCGGAGCAAAAATATTATTGATAAACTGATGTACGATTTCCTTCGCCCGCTCACTCATGTGCTCCGAATCGCCAAGTGCCACACCAAAAATGAAGGCCCCGAAAATGGCATGAATACCAATGTACTCGGTAAAGGCAGCCGCCAAAAAACAAAGGGCCAGCGACAAGGAAAGCACACCTCCCGGCCAGGCCATTCTTTTATTTACCCAGGGCAGGGCCCGATTTAATACCCCTCTTCCCAGGGTAAGCATGACTGCTGTAAAGCCAACAGTAAGCATTACTGTATTCAGTAACGAAATATTCTGGTGCCCCCTCCCGATCATGCCCAGTACCACTGAAAAAATCAACCACCCGATCAGGTCGTTAATCATGGCCGAAGAAATCACCAGCATGCCCATGCGTGTTTTAAAAATACCGAGGTCCATGAGTATACGGGCAATTACCGGCAAGGCTGTAATGGCCATGGAGGTTCCCATAAAGAGTGCAAAGGCTAACCGCTTTCCTTCATCGGCATAACCGAAAAAATGCGGAAACAGGTACGGAAGAGCAAATCCAAATAAAAATGGTATTACCAAGCCAAGCAAACTGGTGAAGGCCGCCTGCCTGCCTTGTTGCAGTACGATGTGAAGGTCAACTTCTAACCCTGCTATGAAAAGCAACATCACCACGGCAACTTGTACAAAACCATCTAACACCAGCGATGAGGTTTCAGGAGGAAAAATCATCGCAAAACTCTCGGGCGAAATCATACCCAGAATAGTTGGGCCTAACAATATACCCGCTATGATTTCACCTACTACAGCCGGTTGCTTAAACCTTCTGGCTACCTCGGCCAGAACACGACTGGCCACCAGCATAATACCCAGTTGAATTAACAGGTTAAGCAGCTCACCTTGACTTAACTTAAGCATGACGAACCTCCTTTCGCGGATGAACTATCAACAAGTTGCAGGGTAAATCAGCAAAAATATATTCCAGATCGTGCGGAAATACGCGATCAAAAAAAGAAAACTTTCTTGGGGCCGCTCCCACAATTAGCAAGTCGGCATGTTTGCGCTCTGCGAATTGAGCCAACTCATAACCTGCCTTACCGGAAAGAATCTTGATGTTGACTTTCAGTCCCTCGTGGGGAATTTTATTCAACATCTTTTGCACATTGTCAATCTCTGTAGAGACTAAGTCGTTTCTTAATTGCGTGTATTCTTCTTCTGAATGCTGATCGGCCGTTGACATGGTGAGGCCATACAGTTTTATTTCGCGCACAACGTGCAGCCAGTTTGATTGTTCAATCCTCGCAATTTCACATCCAACCTCCAGGGCCTCTTGTATGAACGGGCTATCCTCGGCATTAACAACAATATTTTTTAAGGGTGTTGGCTCTACTGAAGGATTAAGCAATAACAGTACGGAGCAATCTGATTTACGCAGTATTTTTCGCGCAATTGTACCTAAATAATACTTCAGAATATTTTCCTTTTTAAGGGCCCCAGCGATAATAAGATCCACCCCTTCTTCCTTACAAACTGAGAGCACCCTTCTTGCGGGGTCACCGTGTTCCCAGCGAATAACAACTTCCTGCTCCGTAAGACCCACTCTTGAAAGCAATACCTGTAAGGAAGCAGCAGCACCAGCACTAACCTCACCAACGTGGACTAAAACCAGATCGGCCTTCCAGTAACGCTTTAACCGGCTTGCCTCGCTTAACAGCGATTCTAACCTTGGTGAAAAGGCTATTGCCAGTCCTATTCGCTTAAATGCAATACTCATTCCGGACAAAATAAGGCTTTTTACCTTCCCTCTCCTGAATTTTCTTTCAAACCACCAAAAATCTTGCATCCCTCATATCTGACTTCAGTTATCTGTTTTTAGGATACTCCTCTGAAATACCTTTGCTGCATTGATTACTGGTATGAAAAGAGCCATTCGAGATTTCATTATTGGAAAACAGACTTTTATCGAGTCCTGGAATGAATACAAGCAGGTGATGCTTTCAGGGCAGTTCGCGTTGGTTGGAATTGCCGTTTGCACCATGTATCTTCTGATCGACCTGAGTTGGGGAGTCTATCAAACCATTCCCGTCTATCTTTTCGGAATTGGTTTATTATCAGCTGCCTTATACCTCCACCGCAAGGGCGATCATTGCAGCGCCAATTATTTTCTATTCCCAACCCTTAGCATCATCGTTTATCTTTTTGCCGCCAGTGAAGGCATCAATACCGGTGCAGCCATCCTTTTTGTTCCCATTACCCTTGGTGCCTTTGCGGTATTCAGCTATCATCAGCGCATTATTGCCATCAACTTTGCCTTGTTTACTTTTTTCTTGTTCTTTTTGGCTTACTCAACAGATTTCTCAATCCTGCCAGAGAAACTCTACACCGAGGAAGAGCGCTACCTGAATTTTCTGATCAACTTTTCAGCGGCCTTTCCAACTTCTATCCTGGCCATTTATTTGCTGATCAGCATTAACCATCATAACGCACGCCAACTCATTAACAGCAACAAACTGCTGACAAAATCCAATGAGGAACTTGACCGGTTTGTTTACTGTACGTCTCATGATCTACGGGCACCATTGGCATCTGTACTGGGGTTGATCAGCCTGAGCGAAAAATCGAATGATATTCAGGAGATCAAGCAATTCCTGAGCATGATGAACAAGCGTGTGAATTCGCTGGATGGATTTATTAAAGATATCACCGACTATTCGCGTAACAACCGGTTACAAATCAACTATAGTAAAGTCAACTTGTATGCCCTTGCCAGTGATGTGTGGGAATCGCTTCGCTATACAGCCGGGGCAGAAGACATTACCTTCACAATCAACATCGATCAAAATTTTGAGGTTGAGTCAGATGCCACTCGCCTGCAAACCATCCTTTCTAACCTGATTTCAAACGCCATACGTTACCACGATCACCGGAAGGAAAATAAATTCATCCAATTGTCTTGCCAGCAAACAACCGAATCATTTTCACTGCACGTGGAGGACAACGGTCAGGGTATTGATCCGCAGTACCAAAAACGAATTTTTGACATGTTCTTTCGTGCCAATGAAAGTTCGCAGGGCTCGGGACTTGGTCTGTACATCGTGAAAGAAACCATCAACAAACTTTCGGGAACCATTCAGCTGCAATCGGTACCACGTGCCGGCAGCACGTTTACCGTCAGGTTTCCGAGACCGTAGTTAAAAATTACAAGTCTTCCCTTTAAAGCCTCCGATAAAATAGCCAGGCGTTCTGTCACCCCATTGAAAAAAAGGTGATGCTGAATGACAATTTTGGGATTATCTTTGCGCCTTATGGCGAACCAGGAAGATAATCTTTTCAAGAATGTGATCTCCCATGCGAAGGAGTATGGGTTTGTTTTTCAAAGCAGTGAAATTTATGATGGCCTCAGCGCGGTGTATGACTACGGGCAGAACGGTGCCGAGCTGAAAAATAATATTAAGGAGTACTGGTGGAAATTCATGACCATGATGCACGAAAACATCGTGGGCATTGATTCGGCCATTTTTATGCACCCCACCATTTGGAAGGCTTCCGGTCACGTAGATGCTTTTAACGATCCGATGATCGACAATAAAGATTCTAAAAAACGCTACCGTGCCGATCAATTGATTGAAGGCTATATCGAAAAGCTCGAAGAAAAAATCGAAAAGGAGGTTGATAAAGCCGCCAAGCGCTTTGAAAACTTTAACCGCGAGATGTTTGTAACCACCAACGGGCGTGTTGTCGAATATCAGAAAAAAATTGATGAGGCCAATAACCGTTTAAAAGATGCCATGAATAAATCAGACATGGCCGAAATGAAGCAAATTATTGTTGACCTGGAGATTGCTGACCCGGTTTCGGGAACCAAAAACTGGACAGATGTTCGTCAGTTCAATTTGATGTTTTCAACTGAAATGGGTTCGATAGCCGATGATGCCAACAAAATTTATTTAAGACCTGAAACTGCACAGGGGATTTTTGTGAACTTCCTGAACGTGCAGAAGACAGGCCGGATGAAAATCCCTTTCGGGATTGCGCAAATCGGTAAGGCTTTCAGAAATGAAATTGTAGCACGCCAGTTTATTTTCCGTATGCGCGAGTTCGAGCAAATGGAAATGCAATTCTTTGTAAAGCCGGGTGAAGAGATGCAATGGTATGAGCATTGGAAAGAGAAAAGAATGAAATGGCATTTGGCATTAGGACTTGGGCAAGAGAATTACAGGTTTCATGATCATTTGAACCTGGCGCACTACGCTAATGCCGCGGCCGATATTCAATTTAATTTCCCCATGGGCTTTAAAGAATTAGAGGGCATTCACTCCCGTACCGATTTCGATTTAAAAAGCCACGAAAAATATTCCGGTAAAAAGCTTCAATACTTCGATGGCGAAGACAACCAGAACTACATTCCTTATGTGGTAGAAACTTCGGTTGGGCTAGACAGGATGTTTCTTTCCGTTCTTACAAGTTCCTACACAGAAGAAAAACTGGAAGACGGCAGCGACCGTGTTGTGCTGAAAATTCCGGCTCCACTGGCGCCCAATAAAGTTGCGATACTTCCGCTGGTGAAAAAAGACGGACTCCCTGAAAAAGCCAAGGAGATCATGAACGATCTCAAATTTGACCTTCGTTGTTTCTATGAAGAAAAAGATGCCATCGGTAAACGCTACAGGAGGCAGGATGCTATTGGTACTCCATATTGTATCACGATCGATCATCAAACGTTAGAAGACAACACGGTTACCATTCGTGAACGCGATAGCATGAAACAGGAACGCGTTCACACAAACGAGCTCAGGTCAATCCTGGTGAATGCGTGTTCGATTAATAACCTGTTAAAGAAAATCTGATTTTTAGACACAGCTACTCAGGTTTAAGGCTTCCTGACTTTTATTCTAGAACAAGATTAACAAACCAAGATCCCACCTGTAGTCATGAACTGGCAACAACTTCTTTCCTCACAACGCATTGGTCAAAAACAGGAGGGCACATCCGAGCCATCGCGAAGCGCCTTTGAGCAAGACTATGATCGCATTATTTTTTCACACCCTTTTCGAAAGCTTCAGGATAAAACGCAGGTTCATCCGCTGCCCGAAACGGATTTTGTTCATACACGATTAACGCACAGTCTGGAAGTTTCCAGCGTAGGCCGCTCGCTTGGTAAGCGGGTAGGCGAAATAATTTTACAACGCCATCCCGGGCTTGCTTCCAATTTTTCGCTTTTTGATTTTGGAGCCATCGTAGCAGCTGCATCGCTTGCTCACGACTTAGGAAATCCTCCTTTTGGCCATGCCGGTGAAGATGCCATCTCTGATTTTTTCCAGCATCACCCGGTTGGGCAATCGTTCAAAGAAAAAGTAACCCCCGATGAATGGAATGACCTGATCAAGTTTGAGGGCAACGCCCAGGGGTTTCGAATTCTAAATAAAAATCAATACGGACTAAAACTAAGCTTCGCTACCCTGGGCGCGTTCACAAAATATCCTTGTCCCTCACTTTTTGCGGAACGAAACAAATCAAAGCGCAGTCAAAAAAAATTTGGATACTTCCGGTCTGAACAAAAGATTTTCATTGACGTTGCCAACAACCTTGCGTTAAACAGGGTAAGCGACAACGTATACAATCGCCATCCGTTGGCTTTTTTGGTAGAGGCCGCTGATGATATTTGCTACAGCATCATCGATTTGGAGGATGGATGCAGTTTAGGAATGGTTAGCTACGAAGAGGCCCGTGCGCTTTTTGAAAACGTTCTTACCAAAAACAAATCAAAACTTGGTAAACTTCAGTCGTTAAACAGCAAAGCCGAAAAAATCGGCTTCCTGCGTGCACTGGCTATCGGTGATTTGATGAACGAGTGCTCTACACTTTTTCTCGATAACGAAAATAAAATCCTTTCAGGAGAATTTGATCAGGCATTGGCCGATCATTGTCCATCGAAGCAAGCATTACGCGAGATCATCAACCTGTCTGTCGAAAAAATTTATCGGGCCCGACAGGTGGTTGAAATTGAGGCCACAGGCCATGCCGTATTGCCTGGCTTGCTGGAGGAATTCTTGCTGGCCGGAAACCATCTAGTTCAGAGAAACTCTTCCCGAAAATATTCTAATCTTTCCTTGCTGCTTCCAGAAGACATTCGCTGGAATATTGAACAACATCCTGCCCCCTATGCAGTTGCCCGGAACATCATCGATTTCATTTCGGGGTTAACCGATCGTCATGCGATCGGCCTCTTCCGAAAAATTAAGGGTGTACGATAAGCTGTTCTATTCTTTATTTTCTTTCCCGTCAGGATTTTCCAGTTTCAGATTCTGAATCTGATCGCGTAGCTTTTGCATCATGGCCAGCAGCTTAAGCATTTCTCCTTCCGCATCTTTGTCATCCCCCAGCAGGTTCTGATCATCTGGCATCGACTGATAAGCGCTTTCCAGATTTTTCATCATATTATCCGACACCGCTTTTAACCGAGCAGCCATCACCTCGGGAGTCAATTCCTGTTTTGAAATTAATTCCATAGAAGTTTCCTCATCACAATAGCGGCATTTGGGTACATCCTGTTCCGTATAGCCCGATTCTAACGTGCAGGTTTTACACCTGTAAATCACCATGTACTGTGGTTTTTGTTTTCCTGAAGCCATTTCTTCTACGATTAGGTACCGAAGGTATCATCCTATTTTGAACAGTTCAAATTGCCGGCAACATCAAAAACCTAAAAATTGTTAGCTTTGAATCCTATGTGGAATAGCCTCGCCTCAGTCATCATCAAGTATAGATTATACTTTATAATCCTCATCGGTATTGTCACGGTTTTCATGGGTTATCACATGACTAAAATTGTGATGAGTTACGACTTCGCCCGTACGGTTCCCCCGGAGGATCCCGACCTGATTTATTTCAATTCGTTTAAAGAAAAGTTCGGTGAAGACGGCAACATCATCGTTGTTGGAATGAAAGACAGTGCCGTTTACACGCTCGATCATTTCAACTCGCTTCGTACCCTGGCCAACCGAATTAAAACAATTGAAGGGGTAACAGAAGTGGTAGCCCTGCCCACCTTAAAAATGATTGTTAAGGATACAGCCAATAAACAATTCCTATTTAAAGATATTTTCCCCGAGACCATTTCGTCTCAACAGGAACTCGACAGTCTGTTGCAGGTTGCAAAAGATCAAAAAATTTATTCCGGTCAGCTCATGAACAGTACCAACGG
>JBAQPU010000033.1:0-2819 GCA_049306095.1 Cyclobacteriaceae bacterium | reverse complement strand
CATGAAACACCTTAACAAAGCCCTCCTGTAAAATATCCTCCGCTTCTTGAATCGATTTCGAGTAGCGTAGACATACCACCATCATTTTCTTACAAAAGCGATCGTATAAAGCCTTCTGAGAGGCCCTGTTGCCTTTACGGCAGCCTTCAATAAGCTCGGGTTCGGTGAGCATGCTCTCGTTTATACAATCGATTTGTTTATTTGACACCACTTTTATGAACCGGGTTGGAAGAGCTTATATTTAAATTTTAGTTTTGAATATGAAGAAACTACTTTTCCTGCTGTTAATTACCTGTGGATGTGTTCCTATTCCCACCAGCACAAATACCCAATCGGAAAATGGAAAAACACTCCGATTAAGCGACTTTTCCTACGAACCACAAATAAAGACCGTTCGTATTCTATCAGGCCTGTCCCCGCAAGGCATCCAATCATCGGCCGTTGCGCAACTGGGTGCCTGGAATCTGCTCCTGGTCTTTGACGACCTGCGCGAGCAGCGTGACAATTATTACGCCCGCATCATCCATTGTAACCGCGACTGGACAAAATCGGTACTTTCCGACCTGGATTTTATGCCCGAATACAATGAATTTCCCATTAATACCTTCGACTTTTCATTGGACACCCACCAACCATACGTACAATACAGGTTCAGGTTGCCCGCTGTGAAACTTCCCGGCAATTATGTGGTGATGGTGTACCGAAATGGTGACCGTAGTGACATGGTACTCACCAAACGATTCATCGTTTATCAGCAACAGGTTTCCTACTATCGCGAAGGCAGCCTGATGGGCCCGGGGGCCATGGCCAGTTCCATCCAACAATTAAACTTTACCATTAACTATAAAAAATTGGAGCTTATTAATCCCCTGGATAATGTAAACGTATATGTGCGACAAAACCAGCGGTGGGATAATGTTAAGGAAAATATCAAGCCCACCTTCATCCGTGAAAACATTCACGAACTGGAATACAGGTTTGTAGATGTTTATAACTTTTTTAAAGGCGAAAATGAGTTTAGGTTCTTTGATTTACGATCATTGAATTATCCTGGAAGAAATGTTGCCAGTGTGAATAAATCACAAAAACCATTTCAAGTTTATATTCAACCGGATAAATCGAGGCGAAATGATCCTTATGCTATTTATGATGATATGAATGGCGACTACACTACCGATAACTACGATGTTCGAAATGCTGTAGCAGGAAATTACTCCAACGTCCATTTCACCCTTTCATCATCAGAACCTATCAATGGTGATGTATACCTGAGTGGAGCTTTTACCAACTGGAGCTATGGTGATGAATTCAAAATGACATACGATGCAACCGCGCGAGAGTACCACGGCAGCGCATTCCTCAAGCAAGGCTGGTATGACTACCAATATGTGGTGAAATCTGCCACCCTGCCATCTTATTACTTTGAGGGGAGTCATTTTGAAACCGAGAACGAATATGAAGTATTTGTTTACTATCGTGCCTTTCAGCCTCAAGCCGATTTGTTAATCGGATACATGAGAGTACATGAAAATGCCAGAGATTAGGAATTGCTTTAGTTTGAAGAAAACTTAGAAGCCATCTCAAAAATAGATTTTAGTGGATTTTCAAGTATTTGGCCATTAGGCAAGGCGGCTTTTGAAGCTCATACTGGAAGTAGTCTGGGCGAAAAAGTCAACGAAGCATAATGGACAAAGACATAGAAAATCCGCAAAAGGTATTTTTGAGATGGCTTCTAGATAAAAACTGCTTAGGCATACACCACTTCCTTTTCGGTGTCTTTCGCTATGGAGTCGTTATGCGCTATGTCGAGCATTCCAAATCCCTTATGACAAAAATAGCCTAACCCATTTTCGTATACGAAACGTTGCACTTCCTGTGCGGCATAGAGGGTAAACGGAAACGTGTATCCCCGAACTTCAAATTTCACATCACTGTCGTAAACCGGGTAAATGCGCGCAAACTTCTTGTGTGTTTCCTGGATGCGTTGCAGATAAGCAGCATCAGGAACGATCTGAAATTTGTAAAAAGCAGCAATTTGTTCAGGCGTGTATTTTCCGGTTGATTCCATCCGGCTGATGGTTGCATCATACAGTAAATCAGAAAACTCATCGGTTTCCGGTGTGATGAATTTTTTTCCTCGCTCATCGTTAAAACCCGACTGTATAGGTACGATTGGAGAAATACATAGAAACTTAACTTCTCCGGTAATCTGAACAGATTCTTCCTGCTCAAATGACTCTGGCGTGAGATGAAGGCTGCCAATCATGATATCCTTCTGTTCAAACAACCGCGCCAAAAAATAATCTAAAAAAGGCTTATCCGTACAGGAAAACACAAGGGTTACTTTAGAAGAATAAAAATGCAAACCCTTCCTGCTGATTTTGGTTTGCCCCTTTAAACCGGAAAAGATAAACTGGGTAAAATTATGGTAGGCCTTATCGGGGCCAAACATTAAAACGCCTTTAATGAACTGGGCTAGCAGGTACTGGTGATGAAATGGTACATAGGCACCCCTGTTCTTAAGTGAAAAAATGATCCTGGTTCTCAACTCTTAAAAAATTAATAGGGTCTTAAAAAATCAATTCGCGTAAACCCTCGCTTTATACTGATTGTGAGCAGTTTATAAAGCTACTAAAAATTAAGAAACGACCGAGAGGTGATGTAAGGAATAATTAAAGAATAAAGATTTTCTCCGTAAATCCTTAAATCCAGGTTAAACATTAAAGCGAAAGTGCATGATGTCGCCATCTTCCACTACATATTCCTTCCCTTCAACAGCCATTTTACCTGCATCTTTACAGGCAGACTCAGTCTTATAC
>JBAQPU010000032.1:0-76381 GCA_049306095.1 Cyclobacteriaceae bacterium | reverse complement strand
GAATAGAATTAATTCGTTGGATGTTTTCCGTAAACCCCGTCTCGAGCGCACGAAAATCATGTTCAGGTTTTGTTGATTTCAATTCAATTACATGCAGCACCAGTTCGTTCGACCAGGTTATTATTCCATTTTCAAAATCGCTTCCGTACGTTCCCAATTCATGCTTCAATAATTCATCAGCAATGGGTTTAATGGCCAGTGTATCACAATCTACAATCATGTACTCTAACTCAACTCCATATCCTTCAAAGAGATGATACCGTGGCATTATTTATCTGCTTTAATTTTGCTTAAGAACACCTCCATCACGGTAGCGTATAATTTATCTTTCAGCACTTTATCCTCTGTGCCTGCATCGATGTTTGGATTGTCGTTTATTTCAATCACATAAAATTTTCCATCCACTTCTTTCATGTCCACTCCGTACAAACTTTTCCCTATCAGGGAAGTTGCCTTCAGCGCAGTTTTAATCAATCCTGCCGGAGCCTGGTCGACAGAAATGCATTCGACCGATCCATCGCGTGAACTTTCTTGGGCATTCCAGTTTACAATTTGCCAGTGCTCCTGCGCCATAAAATACTTGCACACGTACAAGGGTTGCCCATCAATAACCCCAACACGCCAGTCGAACAGAGTAGGCAAATATTCCTGAGCTATCAGCAAATCAGAGTCTTTAAACATGGTACTGGTCACATTTTTAAACTCCTCCGCATGATGAATTTTAAATACGCCTTTGCTGAACGCGCCATCGGGTTGCTTTAAGATGAATGGATACGAAAGTTTTTCAGGAAGGGTTTTAAAATTTTCTTTGCTGATGACAAAAGACTTTGGCGTCAGTACTTTGTTGGCGTTCAGCAGTTCAAACAAGTAAACCTTATTCGTACACTTCAAAATAGAATCCGGATCATCAATAACAGCAAGTCCCAGCGACTGCGCCTTTTTTGCAAATCGAAAGGTGTGATGGTTCACAAACGTTGTTTCGCGGATAAACAGAGCATCAAACTGAATGAGCTTATCGAGGTCGTTTTTTGTAATCAGTTCTGTATAAAAACCTGCCTGATCGGCAGCTTTAATAAATTTTAGAATGGCTTTTTCATCAGAAGGCGGATACGTTTCCTGCGGATTTGTAAGAATGGCCAGATCGTATTTCTTTTTATCAGGCCGGGGTTCTCTTTTCCTCACCACGTACTTTTCCAACCCTTTCTGCAACAGTTCACGGTCGGCCTCCGGAACTTCACCTAAACTTAAGGGCTTAATACTTTGCAGCAGCCACTTGTTTCGTTTACTGAAGGCCGCCCGAAGCGAAGGAGCCTGGATGTATTGAAATAACTGACTGGCCAGTTTGTTCAGGTTTTCTGACTTGGTAATGCCAAAGTAAATATTGAATTCAACCCGATCAAACGGTTCATTTTTAAAAGATGCCTGAATCAGGTTATCGAAGTCTTGCGAATCCTCACGCAGAATAGAAGGAAACCGGAAATCCTGAATGGTAGAAACACCGGGCAGTACTTTATGATGCCGCGCTTCCGCGAGAAGCGAGACATAGTATCCCAGACTTTGATACTGATACGACTTACAAAGATTGAGTACTTTCAACCCGCGGGTTTCCTGGTACACTTCGCATGAAATATACCTGGCGGGTGTAATTACTTCCACGTCATCCAAACTGAATTTCCATGCATTGGGGTTTTCAACTATTATGAGCTTCGGCATCAACGTCTGCCAACAGGCTGGTTTGGTTCAATCACCAACAGATTGGCATCGTACGTTACGATGCCCAGCATGATGCTGTTAATGAGTCGCGGAAAGGTTACGTTATACACTTGTTCTTTCCCTAAAGGATTGGGGGTCATCGGGTCGGCCAGGTAAACTGAATTCTTTTCTTCTTCATATCCGGTTATGATTACAAAGTGACCGGCAGGTTCTCCTTTAATGCTGTTGTATTCATTGAATTTTGGGATTTCACGGGGCGTACCATAGAGATAGGTTGCACTTAACCCTGTTAATAACGGCAATGAACGCTTCAGGTATCCTTTAATCAGTTTCTCATCAAGTTCTTCATATCGTAACTCTCCGCCATTTTCCAGAAACTTAATATAGGCCTTCGATGCCGTTAACAGTTTTCTGCGTTTATGCTTGAAATACATTTGCCGCTTAAGATTCTGAACCATTTTTTTTGATGGGTTCTTAAACCAGGATGGATCAAAGACATGGAGGTTATAGGTATAAATATGCGCCTTATATCCGCGTTTTAAGGCATGGTTACCCAGCATGACGGCCAGGGTACCTCCACTTTTGAATTGTTTTACTTCACGAATAACCTGCTTGAGAGAAATATCCTCGCCATAATACTGGTAAAGCGCATGCAAACAGGTTGGTCCGCAGGTAACCTCATCGGGTTGCGATTGAATGTCAAAGTCTAAGGAAATTTGCTTCCGCATGGACTGAGAGGGTCGGTAATTTATAAAGTTATAGTAATGTCGGCATATTTCAGATATTAAAAATATGTAGAGATTTGTACCTGAACTTTTATAAGCTATGAAGAAATACATCCTGATCCTGATTTTTATTTTCCTGAGCACATCAGTACTGCCCTGGGGCGCCACCGGTCACCGGGTAACCGGCTACATTGCCGATAAACACCTTTCTAAAAAAGCGCGCCTGGCGATGCAACGCATTCTCGGCCAACAGTCATTGGCCATGGCCAGTACCTGGATGGATGACATTAAATCAGATTCATTGTATGACCATTACGAAGCCTGGCATTGGGTTACCATCGAAGACCAGGAAACATACGACCAAACTAAAAAGAACCCGAAGGGCGATATTATTTATGCCCTGGAACGAATTATTGCCGAATTGAAATCTAAAAAGCTTTCTCCTGCCGAAGAGGCTGAACGGGTTAAGATGCTGATTCATTTGGTGGGCGACATCCATCAGCCTTTTCATGTTGGCCGGGCCGACCGTGGCGGAAACGATGTGAAAGTTACCTGGTTTGGAGGCAACAGTAATTTGCACCGTGTTTGGGACTCCGATATGATTGACCACACCCGGCTTAGCTATACAGAACTTGCTGAGTCTCTTTATAAACCAACTACTTCGGAAGCAAAACAATGGCAAGGTTCATCGGTACGCGATTGGGCAAAAGAAAGTATGGGTTACCGTAAGCAAGTATACAATTACGGAGAAGGCAAGCTGGGATATCAATATCAGTACGTCCAGTTTGAGATTGCGCGCCAACGCCTGGCACAAGCCGGAGTTCGCCTGGCCGGGTTACTGAACGAAATTTACGGATAACCAGAGGGCCTGATTGCATTATGGCTGATTGTCCGGAGGAGGCGATGATAAACCTTTAGAATCCTGCGTGCCGGAGTTTTTAGAATTAAACAACATCCTCACCGATGGTGTTTCGGTATCATCGTACTGGCCGCTTTTGTAGGCCCATAAAAAAATAATCAGAAACACGATGGCAATCGTCAGGCTAATGGCAATTAACAGGATAATAATAATCATGACGTACGCATTTTTTGAGCGGCTGCATAGTTTACCGCAACAGAAGCAAAACTAACCACACTGATGCTGCTCACCGGCATCAGGATGGCAGCCACCAGGGGCGTCAGGTTTCCGGTTACAGCAAAACTCAATGCCACTGCATTATATAAAAAGGAAATCATAAACGCGGCTTTCAGAATGGAGGTAGAGGTTTTCGCGAGGTCAAGAAATGCATCAAGCTGACCCAGCTTTTCGCCCTGCAAAATTCCATCGCACGCGGGCGTAAAAATTCCGGTACTGTCAGTGACCGCAATTCCTACATCGCTTTTCTTTAGTGCTCCTGAATCATTCAACCCATCGCCCACCATCATAACATTCAATCCTTTCGCTTTAAGATCCCCGACAAACTCCAGCTTATCGTGCGGAGTTTGATGAAACTTCAACTGAACGGCAGGACCAAATACCGTTCTCATCTTTGCTTCATCCGAATTATTATCACCCGAAAGCAAGGCTACACATGTAGCACCCAGCCGCTGCAACATACCTTTCAGGTTTGATCGCACAGAAATGCGCACCGTATAGTATCCTTTTATATCGTTATCCACTGAAACAAATACATGCGATGCCTGGTCATCAATTTTCTCGTTAAAACCAACAAACGCTGCCGATCCTATTTTAAAAACCTTTCCAAACACTGTGCCCTCAATTCCCCTTCCGGGAATCTCTTTAAACCCAACAACCTCTGTAGCCGCTGCCTGTTTCAGGGTGTTATGAATCAACACACTTAACGGATGTGCCGATGAGCCCGTTAAAAGTTTAACCGCTGCCTGTCCCTCCTCATCGATTTCACCGGTCCATGAAACTTCCGGTAATTTCCCATGCGTAACAGTTCCGGTCTTATCAAACACCACGGCATTCACAACAGCCATTCGTTCAATGACATCGGCATTTTTCAGATACAACTGATTTTTTCCAAATACCCGCAACATGCTGCCATACGTAAACGGTGCCGCCAACGCCAAGGCGCAGGGACAGGCAACCATTAACACCGAAGTAAGCACCAGCCACATTTCATCTGGCTTTGTCATGTGCCAGTAAATTGCTGTTACCAACGCAATGCCCAACACAATCCATGTAAACCTGCGGGCGGCAGTATCGATAATTTTCTGATACTTGCTTTCCGATATTTTTTTGAAAGCCTCGTTGTTCCACAAGCTCGTCAGCTGGCTTTGCGATGTCTTTTTCTCCACCAACAACCTCACGGGGCTTCCGATCAGGCGGCCACCGGCATACACCGTTTCACCCTGGGTAAGCAGCGTGGGTTTGGCTTCACCGGTTACAAAACTGTAATCGATGTAGGCCTGTTGATCCAGCAACACACAATCTGCCGGGATAACCTCCATGTTCCGTACCCGGATTTCATCTCCTCTTTCTAATTCATAAATGATTACCGCCCGCCATTGATCATCCTTCCAGCGGTTAACGGCCAACGGAAAATAAGAGGTGAAGTCGCGGTCGAACGCCAGGCTTTCGTAGGTTTTGCTTTGAAACCACCGGCCAATCAACAGAAAAAAAACCAAGCCGGTAAAGGAGTCCATGTATCCCGGTCCGGTAGCTGTTATGATATCATAGGCGCTTCTGAAAAAAAGCGCTAACAAACCAATGGCAATGGGTACATCAATATTGATTTGCTTCTGCCTGAAGCACTTGAGAGCCGACCGGAAGTAATCGACTCCGCTGTAAAAAAATACCGGCACCGATAACGCCAGGTTCAACCAGGAGAAAATTCTCATGAGCGTCTGATCGGAATGGTTAATTCCCAGGTACTCCGGAAAACTAAACAACATCACATTGCCAAAGCAAAAACCCGCAATCACCAATTTCACGAGTAGCGATCGGTCTACTACTTTCTTTTCGTTGTGATTCTTATCCAGGTTAATGCCCGGGGTGTATCCGACCGAGCTCAGCAACCCTGCCAGGACACTCAGTTTAATTTGCCGTGGATCAAATTCAACGGTGACCGTTTTACGCGAAAAGTTAACCTCTGAGCGAAGAATGGCCTGATTAATCTTCCGAAGATTTTCCAACAACCAGATACAAGAAATACAATGAATAGCCGGAATGAAAAATGAAACTTTTGAAAATGAATCGGAATCAAAATCCAACACCTTTTTCCGTACCGCCTTTTCATCCAGGTAGGAAAACGACTGCTGATGCGAATTTCTTACGGAAATCCCGGCCCGCTCGTCAAGCGAATAATATTCGCACAAATCGTGCTCATTTAAAATTTCGAAAACGGTTTTACAGCCATAGCAACAAAAAGGCTTATCGTTGAACCAGTGAGTTTCATCGCAAGATTGCCCGCAATGATGGCAACTCACATCGGTTTCGATCTCCTTAGTGGCTAGTGTCTGACTCATTTCTTGGTAGGCTCATTCTTCAGCGAATAGGTCCAAACCATGTTTTCGGTATGATTCACAACGTCTTCTGCCAGGCTGCCGCTGATCACATGCGCCAACCCCTTTCTTCCATGCGTGCCCATGGCAATCAGGTTTGCACGAATGTGTTGGGCAAACTGCAAAATACCCTGTTCTTCATCCTGGTGGTTGAACACATGCGCGGTATAATCCTTAAACATAAACCGTTTGGCGAACCTATCCAACCGGTCGTATGTCAACCGATCGGAAGTAAAGTTAAGCGGTGTATTAATCCATACAATATGAAGATGCGCTTTGAAGAAGTTTTGAAGCTCCTTTACTTTCATGACTAGGTCTTCCTGTTTTTCGGTATCGAGGGTATTGGGGAAAACAATATTTTTAACCGGCCCTTTGAAGTAATTTTTAATGGTTAGTACCGGTACCGGAGAGTTTCTCACCATTTTTTCTGCGTTTGATCCCACCAAAAATTCCCTTATTCCGGTCGCCCCATGCGAGCCCATGACAACAATATCAATGGATTTTTTCTGAATAAAATCCTGGATCATCCGGGGAACGCTACCAAACAAAACGTCAAACGAGACCTTTACGCCTTCGGGTCTATACTTGCTGGTTAGCTTCCTGAATTCGCCCTCTGATTTTTCTTTCAATTCCTTAAAAAATACCTCTTCAAAATTCAACACCGGCATCAGAACCGAGTCGTGCAACACCGGCAGTTCAACAATATTGACTACATACACCGCACCTTTGGAGGCGGCTGCAATGTCCAGGGCAACCCGATAAGCATGAATAGCCTGTTTTGAGAAATCGCATGGCACCAGTATCTTTTTCATAGTTGTATTACGTTGATCCACATCAAAAATATTTTTAACCTGGTTGCCTGTGCGTGAGAAGGATCATATCAGGATATGATTTATGTCATACTTTAGGCACCCCAATTTTTTTTTCAGTATTAATAAGCAAAACACCAAGGCCAACGGCTGTCAGCACCGCTGCCATGACCAACGTCACATGAAGGGTTTGTACCGCCATATAGCCGACCGATATCATTACAACTTCTGATAACAAATAACCTCCAACCAACATCACCAGGGCGTACCACCTGATGGGAGGTATCAGACCAATTGCCTGATACCACGCCAGCAAAAAAAACGAGATTACCCCGATAAAAACCAAATGAAGATACGCAATTACATAATACCTGATGTCACCGGCCAGCAGGGCAACTGCAGGAAAAGACGAAGCTACCTGCAGGATGAGTTTAACCAGGAACGACAGCATAGCAATGAGTAATAGTATTTGAGCAGAAGGTGAAATTCGGTTCATCAGCGTGTTGAATTCGCTGACCGATCGGAACAGGTAAACTAACGCAACCAGTTGGATAACAGCCGAAATAAACCCAATAGCATGAAACACCAATGGAGGCTCCAGATAAAGTGCTGAAAGAACATACGTTGGAAAGCACGATACGATCAGCAGAACCCGGGCAATGCCGGCACTCTTTTTATTTACAGTCAGTTGATAGTGATCCACTAATCGATACAAGAGAGCAAGTACACCAAAGATAAACGCGCCATTGTACTGAAAGTGCAAATAGTAATATAGCGCAAGGCGATACCAGGAACTTCCTTCCATCCCATTGGCCGCTAAGCCGCCAAGGGCGAACGGACCAGCAGATGACAGGATAAAAAAGATGAGCGACCACCGGGCATATCGAAGTGCGATGGTATTCCCATCGAAAGGTGCATCCTGAAAAAACCGATATACGAACCAACCTAATGTTCCTGTATGAAGCGTGGATAACACGATTGAAAAAACACTATAGCCACCGGCCGGAAAAGAAATGAGCATGCCGCCAAGGAGAATATTAATAATTAAAAAAATTGGCCGGTAACGCGCATGCGCATGTTCAGGCACAAACTGAACGACAAAATTTGCAGTGAGGGCATTCAAGACCCAACCCAAAAACATGATGTGTGAATGGCCATGCAACCAAAATGGATACGTCAATCCACCGATAGGCCATCCCTGGTGCCACCGTAATACGGCACCTAATACAGCTCCAATAAAAAAGAAAATCAACGGTAGTTTAACAAACTTTTGCATGACTTTACCTGAAACAAAAAATTACCAACTCATGGGTGAGACTAATGATACAAGATAAGGCAAGAAATTAAACGATGTAACAGAAAAAATACAGGCGCCTGCAATCAGGAACGCAAACGAGAACCTGATTGAAATTGATCATATGTCAACTTTGTTAAAATCAATATTAAGATTATGGCTGTCGCCTGATGAACCACTCCCAGATAGATCGGCACCTGAAAAATCAGGGTGAGTACGCCAAGCGTTGCCTGCAGCCAAACAACCATCAGCAGGAGGTTTACTGTTTTTGATACAGGCGTTGAACGTGTTCGGAAAAACAAGACGATTACACTCAAGGCAATTAAAATTCCAAGCCAACGGTGAAAAAATTGAAGCACGGCACCATTATATAATAAGGAGTTCGATTGCCAAAGCGCAGATGACGGCAAGAAAGAATTACCCATCCAGGGAAAATTAGTGTAAGAGAAACCCGCTTTTAAACCCGCCACAAAAGCGCCAAGCGTGCATTGTACTGCGAACAAACTAAAAATGATTACTGTAATAACCCTGGTGCCCTTGCCGCATTTGCTTTTACCGACAGGCGCGTGCAAGGTTAGCGTTAACCAATAGAGTATGCCAATTAACAAGAAAGCAAGACCTTGATGCGCAGCTAATCTTAAGTGGCTCACATGCGGTACTTTGTCAAGCCCGCTTTTTACCATATACCAGCCCATGAAACCCTGGGCTAAACCAATCACCATCACCATGATGAGTTGCCTGAATAAACGAGGCGTTAACCATCCCTTCACCAGGAAAAAAATAAACGGAATCAAAAAAACAATCCCTGTCAGCCGGCCAAGCAACCGGTGCACATATTCCCAAAAATAAATCTGCTTAAACTGTTCAAGCGCAAAATGGGCATTGACTTTCTGAAACTGGGGGTACATCTTATACTTGCTGAATTCTTCTTGCCAGGCTTTCTCTGATAGTGGAGGAACAATGCCTGTCACGGGTTTCCACTCGACCATAGAAAGCCCCGACCCGGTGAGTCTTGTAATGCCCCCTATTAAAACCATTCCGGCAACCAACAGGATACCCAACCAAAGCCAACGCCTGATGTAACCTTCTTTCACCATTTATAAAACGATCTCTGTTGCAATGGAGCCAGCCAAATCTCTATTATAGAATACACCACGGTTTTCCGTTTGAGAAAGGGAATGCTCCAGTATCAGACGGGCAACATCCAACATATTTTTTATTTCATAACATTTCCAAATGGAAAATTGGTCTTTTCTATTCGATGTCAGATCAGTTTGTAACCGGATCACATCTTTCAAACCTTTTTGCAGGGTGCGATTCGCCCGGATAATACCCGTGGCTTGTCCCATCACCTGTTTCAGATTTTTATGAAGCAGGATCAACTCATGATACAAGGGGCCGATGTACACATCGTGTTTGTTCTCTGCAGTCATCGGAACTACCCGATCATCTATTTTTGAACAAATATCAACATAACAATGATGGGCAAACACCAGGGCCTCCAGCAATGAGTTCGATGCCAGCCGGTTGGCGCCATGCAAACCCGTGCGGGCACACTCCCCTATTGCATAAAGGTTTTCAATAGAAGTTCGTGCATGGTTGTCGGTGGAGATGCCTCCGCAGAGGTAATGCGCTGCCGGAGTAACCGGAATTAAATCAGCTGTGATATCGATTCCGTACGAAAGGCAGGTGTAATAAATCATGGGGAACTCCTGCACCAACTCTTCTTTTGCAAGGTGCCGGCAATCGAGGTATACCTCCTCTCTTTTAGCATGTTCATCAATCGCTCTTGCTACAATGTCGCGGGGCGCAAGTTCACCCCTGGCATCGTACTCAAATAAAAAACGCTTTCCTTCCCGGGTGCACATATAGGCTCCAAATCCGCGCAGCGCTTCCGAAATAAGAAAGGCAGTTTCACCTGATTGAACTTTCAGGGCTGTTGGATGAAACTGTATAAGGTGCATATCGCTGATAATTGCACCAGCACGCCACGCAATAGCAATACCATCTCCGGTAGCTATTGCCGGGTTTGTTGTGGTCTCGAATAATTGCCCGATTCCGCCTGTTGCCAATACCGTGCATGCTGCCGCGATCGTATGCGGTTTATGTTCTTCACGATTTATGTAGCGAACGCCAACACATTGAATTTTGGCATCCCTGGTTTCAACTTCCAAATCCAACACCAGGGTATTCCATTGGATCAAAACATTTGGCAATTGATTGATTCTGGTAAGAAGTGTTTTAATGATTTCGCCACCTGTGTTATCGCGGTGATGTACAATTCGTTTTGCTGAATGTCCTCCTTCAAGGCCAAGAGCCAGGTTGCCCATCGGTTCATGATCAAAACGGGCACCCCATGTCATTAATTCCTGCAGGCGTTCAGGAGCCTCCTGAATGACCATTTGCACGATTTGTTTATTGCACGCACCGTCTCCTGCCCGAAGGGTATCGTGTATGTGCTTTTCAATGGAGTCGTTCAGCTTATCGACTACCACTGCAATTCCGCCTTGCGCATAATACGAGTTGGAAACTCCCGGGTTATCTTTTGATAAGAGACAGATTGTTCGTGACGGAAATGCCTCTCCCAACTTAATAGCAACGGTAAGGCCTGCAATACCTGCTCCTACCACAACAACATCAGCCGAGTCAACTCTCCTCTCCCTCATATAATTTCATTTTTATTTCTTTCCCTGTTTCAATAATGGCAATGATGTGGGTTTACCCTTTTTGTTAATGGCAACAAATACAAAATCAGAATCGCTGATAAGTCGTCTGGCTGTTTGACCTACCGATGAGGCCCATGCCTTTACGGTGATAACCATAGAGGTGCGAAACGTGCGGGTAACAACGGCTTCAATTACCAGGATATCGCCCACTTTTGCAGGATGCTTGAAACTTACCCGATCAATCGATGCGGTCACACAAATACAACCGGCAAATGTTTGCGCACAAACCGCGGCCGCAATGTCCATCCACTGCACCAATCTTCCACCCTGAAGGATGCCCATAGGATTGGTGTCGTTAGGACAAACAACTTCCGTTTTAACGATTCTCTCCAAATCAGGCGATTGGGCAGGTTTTTTTTGTGCTGACCGTACCATTTTATTCAGCTAATATTTGCCACTAAATTAAGATAAAATGGTCTTTTACGATGTTATTTTAAAGCATGGCAACATTAAATCTTTTCGGCTGGCCGGTGATATGATCCTGCTCATAGGCGAATTGCCGGGATCACCGTAAACTGCTAAAAATTTAATCGCATTAACACAAACTACTTTTGATATGGTGACTGAGAAAACAACATTACAGGCCCCCACCATCGGGGAATTGGTATCACAGGATTGGCGCAAAGCGGAAGTCTTTAAAAAGTATGGCATTGACTATTGCTGCGGAGGAAAAAAAACCGTAGCCGAGGCATGTGCCAAAAAAGGGATTGAACCCGCAGTGGTGGAAACCGAACTGGAGCAGGTGGCCCTGCGTCCGCAAGCGGGAACCGGCAGCGGCCCTAATTATAATCATTGGGAGCTTGACTTCCTGGCGGACTACATCGTAAACACACACCATCATTACGTGAAAGAAGCTGTGCCCTTTCTTGAAGAACTAAGCAATAAGGTAGCCCGCGTACATGGTGGTCATCGCCCCGAGCTACTGGAAATCCAACAGCATGCGCAGTCTGTAATTGATGAACTAACCCTGCACATGCATAAAGAGGAAGTGATTTTATTCCCCTACATCAAGGAATTAGCCCAGGCAAAAAAGAATGGTAAATCGATGGCCCGTCCACCGTTTGGAACCATTGCCAACCCCATCAATATGATGGAAGCCGAACATGTTTCTGCCGGTGAAGACATGGAAGCTATTGAAGAACTGAGCGATCGCTTTACACCTCCAGACGATGCGTGTATGTCGTACCGTGTGTTGTTTGCCAAACTACAGGAGTTTCAGCAAGACCTGCATCAGCACATTCATTTAGAAAACAACATTCTCTTTCCAAAGGCATTGCAACTGGAGAGCGAGTTGCTGAAGGCGTAGGATTTACGGGTAAGACTCAGGGAAAAATATACTCAACCGATGTTTTGTCGTTGACCGTATATTTTTCCCTGATTGCCTGTTCGATTTGTTTCAAAATAACCTGGGCATGCTGTGGATCAAAATCCTGATGTTGAACTTTAGCAACACCAAAGCGGGTGAGTTCAAAATCTAAATCGGGTTCCACTTGATGGTTTTGCAGGCAGGCTTTCACACAGGCCAACGGACAACCATCAATTGCAATGATACCCCTGCCCGATTTAGCCACCCGAACGAGCTTCTTCACGTTTCCGCCTACTCCGGCAATGCACGACATTTCTGCATCGCCATGGCGATCTAACTTCACGGCAAGGTAGTTGGCCATCTGCGCGGCAGAAGAACAGCCTGAACAGGAATACACCAATGGTTTTAACGTTTTACCCTTCTCATCCATAAACAATTTATCGTAAATACAGTCTTTTCATTTTCTATTGCTCCTTATCAGCCTATGCGAGGTAGAGGTATATTCCGGTAAAATGGAATGCACTTCCACCCATCACAAATACATGCCAGATGGAATGACTGTAGGGTAATTTTTTCCATAAGTAGAAACTTACACCCACCGTAAAACACAACCCGCCCGCCAGGATGTACATCAACGCGCCCAAAGGAAGGGATTGATATAACGGTTTAATTAAAACAATAATCAGCCAGCCCATGGCCAGATACACCCCGGTGGAAAGGAGATTAAACTTATTGACAAAAAATAGCTTGAGAATAATACCGGCAGCCGCCAATAGCCACATGCCTACCGACAACTCCCAACCGTAGTAATCGCCCAGCGCAAGAACAAGAAAGGGTGTATAGGTACCGGCTATTTTCACATAGATCGCGGCATGATCAACAATGCGAAAAATCTGCTTCCACCGGTTAGACCGAACGAAATGATAAAGCGTAGAAGCACTGTAAAGCATCACCAGCGACACGGAATAAATTCCGATACTCACCCATTTGGCTACCTCTCCGCCCGTAGAAATCCGGGTAAATAAGAACCCGATTCCCACCAAACTGGCCAGGGTGGCTAAACCGTGACTGAGCCAATTGACCAGTTCCTCTTTGCGTGTGTATTCCGTCATGCTCAAAAATATGATGTGGACAAAACGATGCAAAGATACAATAAAGGATCATTTTATCCTTTTATAAACCCGGTACGGTGAGTAGCATTTAGTCAATTTTAATAACCCGCACCGGGCAGGCTTCTTCCACGCGATAGAGGAATTCCGGAAGGGTTGTTTTCACATCAAGCTGATGAATTTCCTTTTTCACGATTGCCCCCAGCAAGTTGGCTTTGCCGTCTTTTCGGGACATTCGCCAATGCATGGGAGCAAGTTCGTAGCAAATACCACAGCCAATGCATTTTTTACGATAGTGTATTATTTTCATCGACTCTCCGCTACAATTTTGTACACCTTGTCGCCTTCAAAAATTTTGCTGGCACAGGGAAAGGAAATCACATCGCCCTTGACGGCTTCGTGCACCGGAGTACCGTTTACGCGCAACTCCGCTATGGTTAGTTTATGCAACCCCTCCTGTCGGCTCAGGATCATAATGTCATCACCAACTTTCAACCGGTCAGCATCTATTTGAAATTCGCCTACCTTCAGTTTAGGGTAATACCGGTTGCCACGGCCCACGTAAATTTTCCTTTCGGTAGCTACCGATCCGGGTTTGTTAGTCCACTCCCCCAACTTGCGTCCGAGGTAATATCCTTCCCAAAAGCCCCTGTTATAAACCTTAGATAGTTCTGTCTTCCATCCTTCAATTTTATCTTCTGAATACGAATGGTCCATCACCGATTGTACCGCTTCTTTGTAGCACTTCGTTGTAGCGTAAACATAATCGGCCGACCGGCCCCGGCCTTCTATTTTCAATACGCAAACACCGGTGTTCATAATCTCATCCAGAATATCGATGGTGCACAGATCTTTGGCACTCATGATATACTCGTTATCAACTTCAAACTCATAGCCGTCTTCCTTATCGGTAACCATGTAGGGTCTTCTGCAATTTTGGATACAGGCTCCGCGATTGGCGGAAGCAAATTGCGTATGCAGACTCAGGTAGCACTTTCCGGAAATAGCCATGCACAACGCACCGTGAGCAAATATTTCAATGCGCACCAACTTGCCGGATGGCCCGGTGATTTTTCTTCGGTTGATTTCACGAACAATATCCGCTACCTGCTTCAGGTTCAGTTCGCGCGCCAGCACAATAACATCCGCGAAGGCCGTGAAAAACTCCACCGTTTCAATGTTGCTGACATTGGCCTGCGTTGAGATATGCAATGGAATGCCAATTTGTTTTCCATACGCCATGGCGGCATGATCGCTCACAATCACGCCATGAATGCCCGAACGTTTGGCTCCATCCATGATTCTTCGCATCAACTGCATGTCATGATCGTACAAAATGGTATTAAGTGTCAGGTAAGCCTTTACATTCGCCTGGTTGCATTGCAATACGATAGCATCCAGATCGGTAAGTGTAAACAGGTTGGCTGAGCGCGCCCGCATATTGAGCTGCTCAATTCCAAAATAAACAGCATCGGCACCAGCCTGTATGGCAGCCGTAAGTGACTCGAACGAGCCGGCAGGTGCCAGTACCTCAACAGTCGATTCTTTGCGCCTCATCTTTTTCAAAATTCTTACTCCGGAACACCCCGGAAATTTTGGCGCAAATTTAACTATAAAAGGATAATTTAATCTTTAATTGAACGATGAGGTTACTAAAAGACTATTTAGTCCTTTTTAATTGCTAAATTTCAAAGGAGCGTTATTTGAGCATACGAAAAAAGCGTGTTCGACATGTTCTTAGCAAGATAAACGATACAAGCCTGAACAATAAACCATTAACCACACCCGATATGAAAAAAGCAACTATCCTCATTCTTATTGCGCTGCCCCTAATCTCTTTTGGTCAGACAGACAATCCCGAATGTGTTGACAAACTATATACTTTTTTCACCAAAATGGACGGATACTACATTTCTGACTGTGAGGAATCAGAATTCAATGAATATGGTTTTTGGATCAAATCCGGATCGGAGAAAGTTGTTAAGCAGGGCCATTTCAAGAAAATCTGGTTTAACAAAGATGCCAATAGCACCCGAAAAATATCCGGACTGCAAATCCTGACCAATCATTCGAATGCCATTAAGAAAATCGGAGGACAGGTACTGGAGGGCACCAAAAATGTATTTAAAGCCAGTTATAAGGGCAAGGAAATTTGGTTCGAACTGTCGCCCACCGGAACCTCTCCCGATGAAGGTGCCTGGTATATTGTTTCGGTTGAGGTAGAAACGATGAAACAGGAGATCACAGCCCTGGATATGGATGCGGCCATTAAATCGGATGGAAAAATTGCTCTTTACGGAATTCTGTTTGAGACAGGAAAGGCGAGCATAACACCCGAATCAGCGAAAGCCGTTGAAGAAGTTGGCACCTATTTAAAAAATAACCCGGCAGTTTCAATTTTTGTAGTCGGTCATACCGATAACGTGGGCGACTATCAAATGAACATGAAGCTTTCTAAAAGCAGAGCGGAGGCCGTTAAGAATGAATTGGTAAACAAATACGGAATAGAGCCCTCCCGCCTGATAGCCGAGGGCATTGGACAATTGAGCCCCATTAGCTCTAACGAAACAGAAGAAGGTCGGGCGCTTAACCGAAGAGTGGAAATTGTAAAAAAGTAGGCACTACTTCAATTAGCTTCTTTTAATCTACTTTATACACCTCAATACTCTTGAGCCAATACACATGGCGGGGGCCGGTGGCGATGTCGTTTGTTGTTTCCAATACAAAATCGCCTTTGGGAATTGGGGCACCATTTTCTTCATACACGATAAATGTCTTATTGCCCGTTTCGTTGTTGAAAATTTCAGCCCATGAAAAGGTGGCCATGTAGTTGTCGGTGGCGCGTGCAACAATGTAGAAGTTTCTGTCTTTATGGTTCTCCTGAATGATTTTTGCTTTTGTCAACACATCCTTCAGTAATACACCCTTAAACCAAATGTTATCGCTCGTGACTGCACCGGTCTGGCACACCACTTTAAAGCTGTCGAGGTTTACAACGTTCATTTGCTTTAGGGAATCAATCGTTAGCTTCAAAGGATTAGCCACGGTACCTTTAACTTCCAGTACATTGGTTTGATACCCTTTCATCTCCGCTGCCGGTTTATCGTGCGAATGTTCTTCTTCAGTCTTGGCAGGTTTATCGCACACAACCAGTGCGAACATGAACAGCAGACAAATGAATATTGGAGTAAGGAAACGAAATTGATTTCTCATGTAATACCAATGGAGTTTAAAGAATATTTAAAAGTAAACACTTTCGGAGAAGGTAATTAGAAAGTGAACCTGATTTTTGTAAGAATGAACAATTCCATCATTACGTTAATATACTTTGTTAATCCCGAATACAACGAACAGAAATGCCACATCCTTTGCTGTAGCTGCTCCGGCCAACCGCTTCATTCATATAACTCAACAAATAATACCACGCACTGTATGAATTGTACTCGGTCGCGCTCCACCAATTGCCATACTTTGATGGCGGCCCAAATGTTCCATCCGGATTACGATAGCCGCCCGGAAGTCCGGCAAACCCACTGCTGTTGCTGCCGTTCCCCTGCTCAAACCATCCCATCGTACTTTTTAAATCGCGCCCGGCAGTCGCCTCACCATTCAACGATTCGATTAAGGTAGCCCACTCTTTATTGCCCGGTATGTGCCATCCACGAGGCGCCAGACCACGCGGGTCGCTTACTGCATACCAGTTGTAAATTTTTCCATATGTTTCACCGTTTGCGGGGTCTCCATCGTAGTAACTCCAGGCCGGACGTTTATTGGCATCGGCACGGCTCCACTCTTCCGGGGTTCTGGCTTCCTGAATAGGGTCACCATTGGCAAAATGGTCGACATCCAGGTTGCGGCTTTGCCATACCTGTGTGCCTATGGTAATACTTTCTTCATCACTACTCAGGTTTTCGTTGGCACGCACAACAGGTTGCGTATTGGCCAGCACTTCAATCTTTGCTGCGCTTTGTATCTCAGGTTTTGGTTTCGCTTTATCCCCAGCCGGGGTGAAATAAAAGTCACCGGTATAATCCGAGGCAATCCACGGGCGTTGTGCATCACCGGTTGCGCTGGCTACATCACGCGCCACCTGTTTAAATACCTGCTCAATATTCAGCCCTTCGGTATCGATGTACTGCAACAATTTAGAAGTGAATAAACCGTTGCGCCCGGTGCCATCGCTGGCCACCGAGCCGGGTTTGGTTGCATACACGATGTACGAACCCTTTGGGGTCTCCACCATGTTCAATCCTTTTTCGCCTGCGCGGCTAAAACTTCGAAACGGATTGTTCCGGCAGGCATCCACAATAAAAATATTCAATCCGTTGCCCGCTTGTTCAATGGCCCGCATCACATAGTCCATATTCACGCACTGATCATCCAGGTCCGCTTCGATTTGTGGATTTGCCTGACTTGGTATGAAATAATTAACACCTTTAACCTGCATACCGTGCCCCGAATAAAATACAAGGCCTACTGCCTGGGGCTGTGCTTGTAATAATTTGAAATACTTTAAAATACCATCCTGCATGATGCGCTTGGTGGCAGGATCGTAAAGTTCTACTACCGTAAACCCTTTTGCTTTGAGCGTACCCGCCATATCCCGGGCATCGTTCAACGAATTTTTTAAAGGAGCAACATGTTGGTAGGATTTTACACCTACCACAAGGGCATATTTTGGTTGTTGTGTAAAACCACTCGAAACAACCAGCGCGCACAACACGGTAAAAATAATTTTTATGCGTGGCATACAAATATTGGATGCGGTATTGTTTGTGCCTTCTACTTTACCCGGTAACAGCTACCATTTAATATTGAGCATACGTTTTCATTCCGGCCAGGCTTTCATCCAACTCGGTTGAACTTAAATACTTGTTGGCTTTTGGAAACACTACATTCTCCTCGCGGAAGAAATGCAGTTTTGTCAATTCAATAAGAGAGATTCCTTGTTCTACGGCCACATCAAACGTAAGCGCACGCGAAACAGGATCGGGCAATCGGGTGCCCAGCGAAATTAAATTGAACACGAGGGTAAGGTGTTGCATCATTTTAAGATGGTCATCTTCCAGCATGTCGATGGCCGTCTTGGGAAATTTCCCGTTACTGTGTTCGCCATTTTCCAGCAACGCCTTTTGCACCACCGGAAACAGAACTTTTTCTTCTTTAAGCTGATGCTTTACCACCTTGCCATCGATATAACTGAAGAAAGCAGTGATACTTTTGTGCAGTTGCTCATCCAGGCGCCAGCCATTCTCTTTAAATGTGAGCAGCGATTTTTCAAAACCATCCAGTTCCTTTTCTATTTCATTGTGCTCATCCACCAGCCCCTGCAACAACGGGTGCATATCTTCATAAGGAATAGCATCTGTCGTTGGGGGCATGTAGGCTTCCGGTGGCTCCATGGGCGAGTACTCTCCGGTGCCGGATTCTTTTTCCGCCATGCGCTTGAGTGGATCGGTGGCATTAAGTTTTTTTAGATCAATCATACACCTGTTAATTATTTTTAGGTCTGTACACCGACCAGCCGTTTGAAGGATTCCGCACTTTATTCTTATTCCAGTTCCAGATTACCCGCTGGTAAGGTCGCCAGAGGTAATCCAACGGTGCAACCAGGGCGTGCATGAGCCTGGAAAACGGGAACGACAGTACAATCAGGTAGGCTCCTACTATATGAAGTTGAATGACCAGCGGCATGGCTACCACGGCATCCATATTGGGTTCAAGTAGAAATATTGACCATAAGTAGGGTGTTAACGTTGATGCAAACCAGGAAGAGCCCCAGCGATATTCCAGGGCAACCCACAAGCCCAACACCACCTGTGCAATCAGCAGTATTTCTACCACGTGGTCCATCCACGTTGTAACTACGCGAATGCGATCGTTCGTCCAGCGCCTGTAAATCAGATTAACCAGCCCCACTAACATGCTTAGTCCGAAGGCAAACGCAGCTACCTCTAATACAAGCAATCGTACCGGGTGGCCATTCCACATTAACACTGCGCGCGGAATAAGAAAAGCGATAAGGTGTCCAAAAAATAAAAACAACATGCCCCAGTGAAAGGGTACGCTGCCCCAAAACAATTTCTTGCCTTCCAGGAATTCGGATGAAAGGGATGAAATCTGAAACCTCACTTTACGATACCGGTAAATGGTTCCCAGTAAGAAAATAACCAATGCCAGGTAGGGCAGAATAATAAATAAGAATGTGCTTAAGATGGTCATAGTCTAAACGATTTATTCTTCCAGTTTCATTTCCGTACTGATTGCTTCCATAAAATCAGCGGTGTTTTCGGTGGGTTGTACCGGCAATTCAAAATCCATCCTGAAAATTTCCAGCAATACACTCAACGGACGCTGGTAGAGTGTTCCATACGATGCGGGCATTTCAATCAGGGTTTTATGATGCCGCTTATATACCTCATTCTTTTTTTCGAGGTTAAACGGTTCGAATTCAGAAATCATCTTGGTTAAGCCGGGGCAAATAAGTTTTATCACCAATTCGTTCCTGAGTTCTTCGGATGGCATTTTTGAAACAAGGCGTATTACGTTGGGCAAGTGATCGGCAAGTTCATGCCCGCAGGAGTTACATGCCTCCGTATGTTCGCGATTAAGATTAACCAGCAGTTCGGCCCGCTTGTAGTCGTCTCCAAACAACAAATATCCGAGATCAAGTGTGGTGATCGCCTGCACATCAAACGTGCGGGTATGTAATTCCTGCAATTCATCCAACGATACTTCCGATACAAAATCGGTGAACGGTTCCATCACCTCACTCAGGTCCGGATATTTCCCATCCAGGTACAATTGGCATTCCCGAACGGTCTCTACAAAGCCTACGCCCGGGAAATCGACAAGGGATGCCAGCAAATTATACTTTGAAAAAATTTCTTTGTTTTCCATAACCAGGCTTTACTAATTACTAGTTTCCCCGAAGGGGCTCTGACTTAAATCCAAAACCAACACTTCCGCGATTGTCACCGGCAAACTCAAGCATTTCAATGGACTGTTCACGGTGCGATGCCGGTATTACAAACCGATCGTCAAAGCGCGCCAATGAGGTTAGGTAGTAAATGGCTTCTGCTTCATCGGCCGTTAGGCCAACATCGGCCATTGTCTTTTTCACTTTCTCTTCTGCAATGTCGCCTACGGTTTTGCTTCTGCGGTAGATGCGCACGGCCATCAGTTTTTTAAGGATGTGCTTCACCTTGCCGGTATCGCCCGCGCTAAACAAGCTGGCGAGGTACTGTAGAGGGAAACGGGCCTGATCGATCGTTCCCCACAATTCTTCTGTACTCGTGTCGTAAAGCCAATTGTCGTTCCAGTACTTGGCAATGGGATCCATCTTCTTCGATTGATCGGTATTCGTTACTTCACGCAGCGAAGCCATCACCGGTAACAACGGTGGCACATAAAACAACATCGGCAGGGTTCTGAACTCCGGGTGCAGCGGCAACGCAAGGCCCCATTGTTTTACAAACTTGTAGGTTGGCGAATCCTGTGCGGCTTTGATGGTGGAATCGGCCACTCCGTTTTTACGTGCCGATTCAATTACCTGTTCGTTGAATGGATCGAGAATGGTGTTGAGTTGATAATCCACCAGTGATTTTTCATCGGCCGAAGCCGCATCGTGAATGAGGTCGGCATCGTACAACACCACACCCAGGTAACGAATGCGGCCCACACACGAATGCATACAGGCTGGTGCATACCCTGCTTCAATACGCGGGTAACACAAAATACATTTTTCAGATTTTCCGGTATGCCAGTTAAAGTACGATTTCTTGTACGGACAAGCCGTTACGCACATGCGCCACGCACGACAAACATTCTGATTGATGAGCACCACGCCATCTTCGCCACGTTTGTAGATGGCTCCCGAAGGACAAGAGGCGACACACGCAGGATTGAGGCAGTGGTTGCAGATGCGGGGCAGGTAATAGAACGCCATGCGCTCTAATTGAAACATGGCTTCCTGTTCGGCAGGCGATAAGTTCTTGAGGTTTGGATCCTGCCGGGCGTAATCGGGTGTTCCGCTTAAGTCGTCATCCCAGTTGGGTCCTGCCTTTATGTCGATGGGCTTGCCTGTGATTAACGACACCGGTCGGGCGGTGGGCTGATCGTTCATGGCCGGTGATTCAATCAGGTCAAGGTACTTGTACGTGAAAGGCTCGTAGTAATCATCAATTACGGGAAGGTGCGGGTTATGAAAGATATTCATCAGTCCGCGAAGTTTTCCTGCGCCCTTCAGACTGATATCGCGTTCCTTTTTCTCCCAGCCTCCTTTATAAATTTCCTGATCCTCCCATTTTGTAGGATAACCTGTACCCGGCTTTGTTTCCACGTTGTTCCACCACATGTACTCTGCACCTTTTCGGTCGGTCCAGATATTTTTACAGGCAATGGAACAGGTATGACACCCGATGCACTTATCGAGGTGAAAAACCATTGACATTTGTGCTCTTACATCCATGCTATTTCTTTTTTACCGGTTCGAAATGTTACCAAACTAATTTTTCCATCTTCTTCACGATTACGTGCGTATCGCGGTTGGGTGCAATGGGACCCCAGTAATTAAAGTGATACGAAAACTGACCGTATCCGCCCGTGAGGTAATTCGGCTTCAGGTGAATTCGCGTAAAGCTGTTATGCCCGCCTGCGCGTTTGTTTCCACGCACCTGCGATTTTGGAATACCGGTTGTTCGTTCCGGAACGTGGTACACAATACAAACTCCTCGCGGTATTCTTGAGCTTACACAAGCCCGTGTGCAATACACTCCGTGATCGTTGTACACCTCTACCCAGTCGTTGTCTTTTATTCCTAAATCCGCGGCATCTTTTTCGCTGATCCAGCAAGGCTCGCATCCGCGCGACAGGGTAAGCATGCGCAAATTCTCCATATACGTGGAGTGAATGTGCCACTTACCATGAGGCGTGAGGCAATTCAATATTTTAGCTTCTTCGCGTTGAAGGGTTTCGCGCAAATCGCCATACGCTTCGGGTTTAGGTGAAGGTTTGTAGGTTGGCAGGTGTTCGCCATAGGCGATATACAATTCATGATCGAGGTAGAAGTGTTGCCTTCCGGTGAGCGTTCGCCACGGCACCAGGCGCTCGACATTGTAGGTATAGGCAGAGTAGGCGCGGCCATCCTGCATCAATCCCGACCAGAGGGGTGAAGAGTTGTACCTTCTTGGTTGCGCCTGTAAATCACCATAGGTAATGCCTACCTGTTCGTAACCGTCACCAATATCGGTTAGCACCAAACCGGTTTTCTTTTCGGCTTCCTGATAAGCTCGGACCGTTAGCTTTCCATTGGTAAGCGTGGACAATTTCAACAACACATTTGCCGCATCGCGATCTTCTTTTAGCGATGGATATGATTTGCCGTTCAGCCGTTCTTTCGGAAAATGATTAGAGTCAAGTATTTCTTCGTACACATCACCGCATTGGTAATTATTTCCGTGTGCGCCTAAACCGCTGGTTTTAATGCGATCGCCCAACGAAATGTACTTGTCGAAAAGTTTTGTGTAATCGCGCTCCACTACACTGATGCCATGCATGGTTTTACCGGGAATAGGTTCGCATTCTCCCTTGTACCAATCCTTTACATGGCGTTGTGTGATTTCCCCGGCTGAATCATGAGAAAGCGGTGAGCAAACAATATCCTTTTGTGGATCCTTTAAATGTTGCCTGGCAATTTCGCTGGTATGTTTGGCAATAAGTTTGAAAATGTCCCAGTCGGTTTTGGCTTCCCACACCGGGGCAATAGCAGCCGACAGCGGGTGGATGAACGAGTGCAAGTCGGTGCTGTTCAAATCTGCTTTTTCATACCAGCTTGCCGCAGGCAGCACAATATCAGAATAGAGTGCTGAAGAATCCATGCGGAAGTTGAGGTCCACCACAAGATCCATCTTACCTTCGGGAGCAATATCATGCCACTTCACTTCCTCGGTATGGTCGCCCGAGTCTTTGGCAATGCGATTCGAATGCGTTCCCAGGTAATGCTTCAATGCATATTCGTGGCCCTTCATGCTGCCCATGATGGCGTTGCCCCGCCAGATGTACCACACCTTCGGATGGTTTTCTTCAGCCTCAGGATCGCCCACGGCATACTGAAGTTTTTTAGACTTCAGTTTCTCAACAACATAATTTTTGATTTCATCATCGGTTTTTGCGCCATTTTGTTCCGCTTCCTTACTTAGTTCAAGTGTATTCTGATTGAACTGCGGGTAAAACGGCATCCAGCCCATGCGCACCGATTGAAAGATGGTATCGGCTGTGTGTTGCTTGGTCCATTTGTTTTTCGGAACGGTGTTGTATTTCGAAAACTGACCATCGTAACGATACTGGCAGGTGTTAATGTAGTGCCACAGTGGAGCTTGCTGAAGCCGCGAAGAGGCATGCCAGTCTTTCGCAAAGGCGATAGCGCCCCAGGAGTCAACGGGAGCAAGTTTTTCTTGTCCAACGTAGTGGTTCATGCCACCGCCATTTCTGCCCACGCAACCCGTTAACATTAACGCCATAATTCCTGCCCGGTACATGAGGTTGGCATGATACCAGTGGTTAATACCCGCACCTACAATAATCATACACTTGCCTCCGGTAAGGTTGGCCGTGTTGGCCCACTCTTGTGCAAACTGGACAACGGTTTTTGAATCAACCCCGGTGAAAATTTCCTGCCATGCAGGAGTATAGGCGGCATCTTTATCGGTATAGTCTTTCGGGTAATCGCCTTGCAGACCACGGTCAACACCGTATTGCGCCATGATTAAATCATAAACCGTAGTTACCGGAACTTTACCCGAAGCGGTTTGAAGATATTTTACTGGCACACCACGCTGGCGGTGCATGTCGAGGCCGAATTCGGTGAACGTTACCTGGAGTACCTCATCGCTATTTTTAAGTAAGGTGAGGTACGGATCATAGGACTGGTTATCGATTTCATTTTCCAGCTTCATGTTCCAGTTGCCGCCTTTCTTTTCCCAACGGTGCCCCATAGCTCCTTTCGGTACCACGAGTTTGTTGGTCTTACTATCCAGGCTTAAGAATTTCCAGTCGCCATTTTCGAGACTGCTGAATTCAGACATTTCGTTGGCGCGCACGAGTTGGCCGGGCACCAGTTTGTCGCCATCTTTTTCAAGTTTAACGAGGAAGGCGCTGTCGGTGTATTGCTTGGTGTAGTCGAGGAAATATTTCGTTTGTTTCTGGTGATGCCACTCCTTTAATATTATATGTGTAACCGCCATCCAGAAAGCGCCATCGCTGCCGGCATGGAGCGGCACCCACTGATCGGCATATTTACAAACCTGGCTGAAGTCGGGCGAGAACACCACGGCTTTGGTTCCGTTGTGCCGCGATTCTGCAAAGAAATGACAGTCGGGTGTACGGGTCATATTCAAACACGCACCCATGTCGGCAATCATCTTTGCATTGTACCAGTCAGCGCTTTCGCACACATCGGTTTGCTCACCCCATATTTCGGGAAAGGCCGTAGGCAAGTCGCAATACCAATCGTAAAAGCTCAGGTTAACACCACCAAACAATTGAAGGAAGCGGGCACCTGCCGCATAACTTAACATGGACATGGCGGGTATTGGAGAAAATCCGATAACGCGATCGGGGCCGTATTTTTTTGCTGTGTAAATATTGGCAGCAGCCATCAACTCCAGCACTTCTTCCCATGCCACTCTGCGGAAGCCGCCTTTGCCTCGTGCATTTTGATATTTCTTTCTTTTTTCCGGATCGTTTTGGATAGCGGTCCAGGCTTCCACCGGATCGGCTGCTGATTTTTTTGCTTCACGCCAAATGTCAATCAGCGCACCACGGATTAGCGGGTATTTAATTCGCAACGGGCTGTACAAATACCAGGAGTACGAAATTCCGCGCTGGCAACCTCGCGGCTCATAGGGTGGAAGCGAACTTTCCAGCAAGGGATAATCCAATTGTTGCGTTTCCCATACTACAATTCCGTCTTTCACGTGAATTTGCCAGGAACAACCACCGGTGCAGTTTACACCATGCGTACTGCGCACAATGCGGTCGTGCTGAAAGCGGTTGCGATAAAACTCTTCCCACTTACGGGTTTGAGGCGATATGATGTCTTCAATCCAACTCATAGTATTTGTGTTATGAATAAACCTGACGATCGAATATTTTTTTATTCACCGCTTTTTTCTTTCGATTAGACCATACAACCGAAAAGATGCCCAGCAGCGCTAAGAAACCGGTGCCACCAGCCAGCAAAAAGAAATATTTCCAGTTGCGGGGATATTGTCCGTATTGCTCTTCATCGGCATACTTTAAAAAGGCTGTGAGGTTGTAGGCTTCTTCTTCAGTGATGGGTGCGTTTTGGTAGGCCACCTTCATGGCCGGGAAAGGCGGTGAAGTAAGGATGGCTTTAACACCAGCCTCGTTCATTCGGGAGAATGCATCGGTCAGGTCTTTTGCTAACAGTCCACCACCCACCAGTGTATTATTTTTAACATTGTGACACGAGATGCATCCCGGGCCTCCGGCACTCAACCTGCTAACACCGGCAAAAAGCAATTGGCCGGTTTTGATTTCGCCCTCAGTAGCCTCGTTGACGGATCGAACCGGAATTTCCGGCTCAGTTTGAACGGGTGTTGCCGATGGCTCAGCGCTGGCTACATAGCTTGGGCTTTTTGATTTGATGTAGGTGATGATTTCTTTGATTTGATCCGGCTTATAGGGTGCGTCCGGCATAATGGTTTTGTTAAATTCTTCATAGAGCGCCACGGCATCCGGATCTCCTTTCTTAACCATGGCCTGCGATGACGTTATAAATTCCAACATCCACGCATCACTTCTTCGGGTGTGCACATCGGCCAGATCTGGGCCTATTAGTTTTCCCTTCGAAATGGTGTGGCAGGCTGAACAAAATGTTTTAAACATCATTTCACCACTTTGCTGTGCGATGGCTGGCTGAATCAGGATGACCAGCAAACCCAAAAAGAAAAATCTTCTATTCATACCGGGTTTGATTGTGCTGGAATAAATATCTAATTTTAAATCAGATAATAAAAGACTATTTTATCTTTTATGAATGGTGCGATAGAAAATTTCGAGGCATGACCCCATGCAACCTGGGAGGAACATCCTGCATTATGCCAAGGTTTTTGGTTTTTTGGCGGTTGTAGCAATGATTTGGATTGTGGCAGAACGCGAACCAGAAACACCTCATTTTGCCAGCGGAAAACCCAAAACCACAGGGGCGTTTATTCATGGCAAGGCCGAGGGTGTCTGGACGTGGTGGTATGAAAATGGAAATAAAATGACAGAAGGAAATTTTGTGGATGGTAAGCGCAATGGAACCTGGAAAACCTGGTACGAAAACGGTTCAATCAAAAGTGAAAGCAACTATACGCATGACCAATTAAACGGAGCCTATGTACAATGGTACAAAAACGGAAGCATGAAGGTGTCGGGAAAATACGTCAACGATCAACGTCAAGGAATTCATACGTATTATGATACCTCCGGGAATGTAACGGAAGAGAGACACTATGAAATGGGTATATTAATAAAGAAGTGAAAATAAAACCGGGTAAGTCGTATGCCAATGAAAAAGAAAAAGAACCTGCCGAGTCCGCCTAAATTTTACGAGCAGTTTGCAAAGAAATATGCGGATGTTGCTGCCCGTTATGAAGCGCTTGGCGATGCAGTTCACGAACTGGGCCCGCTCAGCGACCGCGACCGGGCGTTGATTAAACTCGCTATTTCAGGAAGCCACCTTTACAGCAGTGCATTCAAGGCGCATATTCGCAAAGCAACAGCTGCGGGTATTTCAAAGGAAGAAATTGAGCACCTCGTGCTTTTGTTTTTGCCCACCGTAGGGTTTCCTACCATGATGGCCGCCTTGGGAATTGTAGAAGAACAACTTCAGAAAAAGTAGGTACGGACTTTACCTTCCACAGGATCAATAACCGAATTCCTTGTTCAGGGTTTTTAGCAAGTACAGTTTTTGATCGCTGAAGTATTCCCAAAACATAGCCCCGGCCAGTTTGTTCTTTTTAATGTAGGCACATTTCGCTTTTACCGACTCTTCATCATCGTAGGTAATGAAAATTCTTTTTTTAGCATTAAACAGGTAGGGCGCTTTTGACGCATCGTCCCAATACCTGACGAATCCTTTTTTGTTAACGAGGCTATCTTTCAGGTAGGTGTAGCCACCACCAAACATAGGGCGCTCGGGTATTTGATAGAGGCCGTTGTTGCCGGTGGTCTTTACTACTTTTCCTTTTCCATAAAATCCAATGCCCATCACCACCTTGGAGAGGTCAACACCCACACTTTTCAAATTGCGGATACACACATCGGCTGAATAGATGTAAGGCATGTTAGACGGTGACATCAAGTTGGAGTGGTGCGAAGACATATTATCGTAGGTGCCGTCAAAGTCATAGCTCATCAGGTTGATATAGTCCAGGTATTTTTGCGCCACTTCCATCTCGGTATGTTGCAAAAACTCGCGTGAGCCGCCAATGGCCGTTGTCACGAGGTATTTCTTGCCGGTTTGCCTGCTTAAAACATCCAGGCGTTCACGGATTTCTTTAAACATGTTGGTGTAGTTGGTTTTGTCTTCGGGACGGTATTTGTTGTTGTCCCCCACCATACCGGGATATTCCCAGTCAATATCCACCCCGTCAAGGTTGTATTTTGAAACGATGTCCACTGAACTTTGTGCGAAGTTTGCCGTTGACGAGTCACTCAACACAGCATCGGAAAAGTTTTTGCTCCACGTCCATCCGCCAATGGAAATTAAAATTTTCAGATCGGGATTGATCTTCTTCAGTTCGTTCAGTTTTCTGAAATTAACAGTGTCTGTTTTTTCATTGGTGAGCCAGGCGCGGTTACCCTTCACATCAACAAATGCATAATTAATATGCGATAGCCGTTTGGCATCAATCAGGGAATTATCAATAATGTTTCCGTTATATCCGCCTACATATCCAATAATTACAGGCTTGCTACCCTTTGGTGGTTCTGGTTTCTTAAATGCGTTCAACAACAGAATGGCGATGATGGAGGCAAAGATGGTGACTGTACGTTTCATGTAAGGCTTGGGTTAAAATCTTTTTTGAATCATCTTTTATGGTTGTTATAGCTTCATTGCTTTATCCAGCGAATATTTTCCAGATCCTTTCAGCAACGTTCCAACAGACAGCACAAGATACACGGCAGCTAATTCTTTATCACCAAACGGATCGCTTCCGTGTATAATAAAGAAAATGGTACTGAAGGTAATGAGTACCGGTATAGAGGCCAACCTCGTAAAAAAACCAAGTGCAATCGCAATCGCACAGATACATTCAGCGAAAATTGTCAATACAAGTGAGGCATTGCTTCCAAAACCAAACGGATCTGAAAATCCAGCACTGTATTCTTTAAAATTTGAAACCTTAGCCCACCCGTGTGTAACCAGGAACAATCCGAAACAAACACGAACTAACAAATAACCAACTTCACCGGCTGTTGATGACTCAGTTGAAAAAATTTTACTTCTAAAGAATGTAATCATTTAGGATTTAGGTTTATCGCACATTGAATAAAGCTGTGTGCACGAACACAAGCAAAGGTATGGAGCGACATAATTTCACATTATGATCAGCGGCTAATGGAGTGGATAACTGGTGATGCAGGTATAACTGCTCAAGGAGGGTCAATCGGTGCCTGACGAGTGCTTATAGACTAAAAGTCTACCTTAAGTTGGTATCATGCTTAATTTTAAAATTGTGTTTTAGCTTGAAAACAAATAACTCCGCCATATTCCACCATAAATAACTCCATCTTTAAACATGAGAAAAATATCAATTCTAAACATCCTTCTTTTGCCTTTTCTTTTTGGTCCGGCAATCACATTTTCCCAGGAAAGCCTGCACGAGGTAAAAAACATGTTCAAGACCATCAAAGAAGATCCAGCCAACGGTTTATGGACTTTCAAGAAAACAGAATTGTTAAGAATTAATGTAGTGAAAATGCAGGGAGTTACTAAAATGCACAAACACCCAGATGCCGAACACACTATACTCCTTATTAAAGGAGCAATGCTGGCTGAGGTGGATGGCAAAAAAATTCGGTTGCACAAAGGCGACATGCTTTCCATACCGGCAGGCATTCCTCATAAATATTATGTGAAGCGAAAACGTGCCATCATTGTAAGTATGGACGCACCCTACTACGATCCTGATAAAACCATGGTACTCGAATAATCCTTATCTTGAATCTGCAACCCAAAGCCTAATTGATCTTTGCCATGAAAAAACTCTACTTGTTTGTCTTCCTGCTCTTATGTTATACCATACCCCTTGTAGCACAGTCCAATACCCGAACTCTTGAGTTTGAAACCTCGGAGGTGACAACTCCGGCAATAAGCATGATGCCCGATGGAAAGACAATTGTATTCAATTTGTTGGGCCACCTGTTTGAGCTACCCGTTGAAGGCGGTGAAACCAAGCAACTTACCTTTGGCAATTACTATGACAGCGAACCCGTGGTATCACCCACTGGTAAACAGATCGCCTTTATCTCTAACCGCGATGGAAGCGATGGAAATCTTTTTATTCTTGACCGGCAAACCAACAAAATAACCCAGGTAACAAAAGAATTCATGGTGGGCTCTCCGGCCTGGAGCCCGGATGGTTCAACCCTGGCGTTTATTTCATTCTTAAGAAGAGAAGAATACCCGGTAGAGAAGGTTCCGTTTTTTGGAAGCGGGGATATGTTTATTATAAAAACTATTTCAGCAAATGGCAGTAACCTTCAACAAATAACCAATGCCGGAAATTACGCTTCACCATTCTTTCAACCGGATGGCACCCTAACCTGGGTTGTTACGGTACAACAAGGCGGGCCTTCCATGCCGGGTGCGCCACCCCTTCCTGCCGCTACTGTTTTCGAGCAAAAATCGAATGACGGAAAAACTGTACGCTTCGGATCAATAAAAAGCAGAATAGGTCGGGTGGCGTTCACTGCACAAAACAAATGCTTCTATTATGTTGGTGGTGGCCAACTTCGATACTACACGCTGGGCGATACCATATCAAAAGTGATCGGACCTTTTCAAGGAGCGGGCATAGCGTTAGCGCTCGCCCCTGATGCAAAAACAATATACGCAGCAGCCGATGCAAAGCTGTGGCGGATCAATACCGCAACAGCATCAGCGGAAAAAATAAACTGGAAGGCGAACGTAAAAATGGAAGTAGTTAAACCTGCCACGCCAAAATGGAAAGCGCCAACAGCGGGAAGTTTCAACCCCACCACGGTAATGACTCCCCGGCTTTCGCCCGATGGAAAAATCATTGTATATGCGGCTGCCGGAGCTTTGTGGGAACAATCAACAAATGGTGGCAATGCAAAAAAAATATGGGATGAAAATGCCAGTCAACTCGATCCTTGCTTTTCGCCCGATGGAAAAAAGATTGCTTTTGTTACCGACCGCCAAGGAAAACGAGAACTGAATGTGTTTGATTTCAGTACACGAAAGTCGAAGAGCATTGCTGCTGTTGACGGATATTCCTGGATCCTTCAACCGGAATGGAGCCGCGATGGTAAATCCATTTTATATCAGCAAACCGGAGCATTGGGTGCTCCTTACAAATTTATTGTAGTGAATGCCGAAACCGGAATTGATGCCAAAACTATTGCTACCAGTGGTGGTAACTGGAATGGAAGGCCGCATTTTTCTGCGGATGGAAATGCCATTTATTATACCAGCCGCCAGGGCATGTTTGCCAACATCTACAAACTTTCATTGCAACCCGATGCAAAGCCGGAGGCCATCACCAACATAAAACGTCATATTCATGATGGTCTCGTATCGCCCGATGGCACGTGGGCGGCCTTCAGAAGAAATACGGAAATATGGATTGCACCCATCAAGCAACAGCCGTTAACCGATGCCGATTTTAAACTCTTCAGTAAAACCGGTGGCCGCTCCTTCACATTTACCAGCAATAGTCAATTTATCGTGTATGCCGAAGGCTCAAAAATTTCCAAACAAAAAATTACTGATAACACAGTCGCTGCTATTCCCAACCATGTAACCCTGACAAAACCACCGCAGCCACCGGTGCTCATTACCGAAGTTCGCGTGTTGGATTTCAAAACCAACAGCTTCACGAATCCAACATCCTTGTACCTGGAAAACAATCGCATTGCGTGGATCGGTGATGAAAAAGGAAAAACGATTTCACCGCAGGCCATCCGGATAAATGGTGAAGGTAAATTTGCGATGCCCGGAATTATGGATTCGCATACCCATGCAGCGTGGACCAATCAACAAATTACGGAAGACCGTCTCATTGCTTACGGTGTTACCTCCGTGCGCGATGTGGGCAGCAGACTCGATCATATTAATGTGCTGCGCGACAAAGGTAATGCAACGGCACAACCTGTACCCCGCTACTTTGCAGGAGGCGATATTTATGAAGGCCTGGTGCCGCTATGGGGCGATGCATTCTTTGAAATCAATTCAAAGCAGGAGGCCATCGACTATGTTCAATATTCTAAAACCCATGGCGCTTCGTTCATTAAAGTATACGCTTCGTTGCCGTGGTATGTCAAGAGTGAGGTAGCGGCTGAGGCCAACCGACAGGGTATGCCCATCGTGGGTCATGGTCTGTCGCTCGAAGAAATTACACGCAGCATCAACTTCGGCATTAATTCACTGGAGCATGGCGGTCCCAGCAATGACGATATTGTAAAGTTGATGGCAAACGCAGGCACCTGGCTCGATCCGACACCGGGAATTTTTGGTGCAGGCTCAACGTTGAAGTTGGGCGACTCCACCAACCTCGATAAGAAATTCAGAACGTTTACCCCGGAAGAGGAACTGAAAGCAGCCCGGCCCGGACGCATACCTTCTGATGCACAACTTGCCGCGTGGAAAGGAACATTGGCGAACCTCAGGCGCATACACAACAGCGGGGTAAGTATGCTGGATGGCACCGATGCGTTAATGACGGGTGTATTTCACGGGCCATCCGTTCACTGGGTGCTGAGTTTCTTCAGTGATGCCGGCATACCGAACATAGATGTTTTGAAAATTGGCACCATCAAGGCTGCCGAATCGGTAGGTGCAGCAAGCGACCTCGGCTCCATTGAAACAGGGAAGCTGGCTGATCTCATCCTGTTGAATGCCGATCCTTTACTGAATATCAACAACACGTTAAAAATCTGGCGTGTGGTAAAAGATGGTGTGGTGTATGATCCGGAAACGATGCGCGGTGACACGATGAAATAATTTGTTAGCTTCAGAGAGTGAAATAAATATTTATGGCTTGGATCGTTAAACGACCTTTCTTCTTTCTAAAAGTCTTGCTGCGGGGCATTGGCCAGATCATGCTTCAGGAAAATGCAATTACCGGTTTGCTTTTTCTGATTGGCCTCTTCTACGCTTCTGTTCTTATGGGCATTGCGGCATTGCTTGCCACCTTAATGGGAACGGCAACGGCTTATGTGTTTGGCTTTGACAAAAAAGAAACCGGGCAGGGGTTGTATGGATTTAGTGCAGCTTTAGTGGGCGTGGCCACATTTGTATTTCTTAAACCTGTTTTAATCAGTTGGCTCATCCTGGCGATTGGCTCAGTAACCTCAGCTGTGATTCAGCATTTTTTTATTAAGAGAGCCATTCCTGTATTTACGTTGCCCTTTGTGCTGGTTACGTGGGGTATTGTTTATGGTATCACCTACCTAACTCCCGATCTGTTGCTGGAAACCGGAGCCCTCCCTTCTGCGTCCTCAGACATGTATTTCTTTCCATTGAAAGGTTACGGCCAGGTTATTTTTCAGGCAAGTCTTTGGTCGGGAATCTTGTTTTTTGTGGGGGTGATTATCAGCTCCCGCATTTCTGCTGTTTACGGATTGCTGGGCGCTATTGTAAGCGGAGTGACTGCCTTGCCTTTTGTACCATTTGAGGAGATTGCTAACGGATTGCTCAGCTACAATGCCGTATTGTGCGCCCTTGTGTTTGCCGGCAAAGAAATAAAAGATGCTGTTTGGGCGTTGGTAGCTGTAGTATTATCCCTAGTGTTCAGTCTGCTCTTGAAAGAGTATCAGCTGTTGGCGCTCACTTTTCCTTTTGTATTGGCATCTTACCTTACCCTTCTCATAAAAGGCAAACTAGCGTTTGTGTTTATGCAGTGCGGGGAATAGGAGCATTAAAAAATGAAGCGTAGCGAAATGTTTCATGCGACCATCTCCGAACTGTCCCACGTTACCGAACTAAATTAAGAAATTACTCTTAATACATACACCAAACCCCCGCATTGCATAAACATTTTGTTGTCAGACGTAGGGTCTTCTCCTCACTTCATTCGTAGCCTGCATTCCTGTCACTCGTTAATTTACACCAATCTTTATTAGTAGAGGTGCGGTGGGGCTTTTTTCATTGACTACTTTCTCCACTTACACTAAGGCATCCTCTCTAACCTGCATTTTCAACTCACCCTTAAACGCTCGTTGGCTTAAACTGCCGTACATTGTCTTAACCATGATTTGTATGATTTAAGGATTGACATGATTAGGCGTTGCGGTTAATTCTCCTTTGAAAGCTTTTTGGCTTAAACTGCCATACATTGTCTTAACCATGATTTCTAGGATTTAAGGATTAACATGATTTGTTTTAAGGCTTAATTCTCCTTTAAAGGCTTTTTGACTGAGTGAACCGTAAAGGTTTTCAAGCTCGGTTAAGCTTTGTTGGTATTGGTTTTTGAGGGCTTCTGCTTTTTCTACGATGTGGGCAAATTGAGTTTGGAGTAAGGGTGGTGGAAATATTATTTCTATTTGCTCTAACCTGCCAACTGCAAGACCTGGTTGAGCTGCACCACTTGCATATTTATTTAAATTAATAACGTCTAAAAGATAATAAAGCCAGTATGTTTCAAATTCCATTTTTGGTGAACAAACTACCGCATGCTCTGTCGCATGGAATTGACCTTTAGCAATTTTTACATTGCCACATAGTGCGCCTTGTCTGCCAATTAAAACAAAAGCGCCTTCGTGAGTATATGTTTTTACATAACCTCTCAAGCCATTCCCGCCATAGCATGAATATAGGCCTTCACTATATTCTGGCTGAATATCAGAAGCAGCAACAAATTGTCCTGCCTTCATTTGCGTTACCGAGCCAAGCTGTTTAGTTTCCCAACCCTTCTCATTCCTCATCGGGTCACCAAACATCTCCGAAAAAGTGCTTTTCAAAAATTCATCTAACAGGCGTATGCTTTCTTTGCGTTGGGCTATCAGGTTTTCGGCTTTGGAGAGGATGGTGGCGATGTGGAGTTGGTCGGGAAGGGAGGGGAGAGCAAATTTCACAAAATCAACAAAACCTCTTGAAATTCCACCAACTGTTGCACCTCTAAAATCACGCATGATGTCTCTTTGACCTTGAGGACACTTCAAATAATGAAATGTGAATTTGGGATTAGCTTTTGACTTATCAACTTTCAAAAGAAAAACGTGTTCATTTACGGCTGCCCTATCAAATGGGAAATCATCAGTTACAAAACTAACTTTCCCGGTAGTTGCTCCATCTTTTACAATCAGAATGTCTTCCTTTTCAATAATTCCATTTTTCAATCCGTTGAAGTATTCTTCAGGAATGTATTTTACGGTCTTAAAATTAAATCCACCATTTCCATCTAAATGTTCTGCACCTAATGAAGGAATACCTTTATTGTCCAGTGATGCACCGCCTTTAGGTCGTCCTCCGCTTTCAAGAGTACTTAATATCTGTGATAACTTTACTTGCATTACATCAACACTTTTAATTCTGCCAATCCTTTTTGAATTTCGGCCTCCAAACTTTCTATTAATCCCGAAGGGATTTGATGCTTATAGAAAACGTCCGGATAGAGGGAATGCGACCCCGAAGGGGTCGTATAAACATCATCGTTTGTTTTTCTATAAACATTTGACCCTTTCAGGGTCTGCCCCTCCGCATAATTTTCATTTCTATAACCATACGAACCTATTGGATTCTTGCTATTTGAATTTTCAAATTTCATTACATCAACTCTTTTAATTCCTTCAATCCTTTTTGAATATCGGCTTCCATGTTTCTAATAATCCCGAAGGGATTTGATGCTTATAGAAAACGTCCGGATAGAGGGAATGCGACCCCGAAGGGGTCGTATAAAAACCATCGTTTGCTTTTCTATAAACATTTGACCCTTTCAGGGTCGGATGATAACCTCTTTTGCCATTGCTACAAACATTTGAATCCTTCGGATTCGTTATTCTTCAATCCATTTGAATAAATATTCGTCTTTAAATTCTATTTCAAACTTTTTCAAAAAATCCAAATACTCCTCACGAAATGTTTGCTTCTTGTGATGTTGCTTTTGATTCTTGATATATTTTATCACCGAATCAATTTGTGAATGGCTATATGAAAATGCTCCGTATCCTTGCTGCCAATTAAATTTGAATTTTGAAAACTTCTTTTCTGTGATGAACTCATTTGATGACTTTTTTATTTCCCTAACCAAATCTGACAAACAACAGGACGGTTTCATTCCAATGAAGATATGAATGTGGTCAGGCATTCCATTTATGGCTAACATTTTTTGCTCCTTGTTTCTGACAATTCCTGAAATGTATTTATACAGTTCTTCTTCCCATGATTCATGAATCATACTTTCCCGGTTCTGCACAGCAAAAACTACTTGAATATAAATCTGTGAAAAGGTTCCCGACATTAGATTAATTTTTTTAATTCGTTAATGCCTTTTTGAATTTCTGCTTCCATACTTTCCAATTTCCCAAATATCACATTCGGTTTTTCATACACCACTTCTTCATACACTTCTTCTTTGTAGCTGCTTAGGTTCAGGTCGTAGTTGTTTTCTACTATTTCCTTTTTCGGCACCGTAAAGTATTTCAGTTTTCGGGCCCCTTCGACTTCGCTCAGGGTGACACGTTCTTTATACCGCTTTACAATGTCAGGCAAATCGCTTTCGGCAATTTTGTTTCGCTTATCGTCAAGCGTGTAGCCGTCTGCCTGCATGTCGTAAAACCAAACATGGTTGGTTTCACCGCCTTTGGTAAAAATCAAAATGGCAGTGCTTACGCCTGCATACGGTTTAAAGGCTCCGCTGGGCACGGCAATCACGGCTTTTAGTTCGGCTTTTTCAATAATCAGTTTACGCACTGCTTCAAAGGCCTTACCGCTGTTTTGTATCACCCCGCTTGGCACAATCACAGCAGCCGTTCCGCCCATTTTCAGCATATTAAAAATGCGTTCTACAAAAAGTAGTTCGGTTTTGGTGGTGGGCAGTTTCAATCCTTCGTTTATATCGCCTTTGTCAATGTTTCCTGTAAAAGGTGGGTTTGCCATTATCACATCAAACTGGCTGTCTTCATTGTAGCTTTTGCTCAGGATGTCTTTGTAATCAATTTTGGGTTCGTCAATGCCGTGCATCATCATGTTCATCAATCCCAAACGCACCATGGTGGTATCAATATCGTAGCCCACAAAACTCTGGTCGAGAATGGATTTTACTTTCTGCGTAAGCACGGCACTGATGGCGGCACGTTCAAAACCGTCTTCATCTTTCTCAATTTTCTTTTTGCCTTTCTGTCTTGCTAAGTCGGTTAGAATGTATTGATATGCGCCCAACAAAAATCCTCCCGTTCCGCAAGCGGGGTCGGCAATGCGCTGGCCTAACTGCGGAGCCACCAACTCGGCCATGAGTTTAATAATGTGTCGCGGAGTTCTAAACTGTCCGTTCTTTCCGGCTGTGGCAATTTCACTCAACAGCATTTCATACACATCGCCTTGTATGTCTTGAAAAGCGTGGCCGCCTTCGGTGGCATCTTTTTCAATTTCCTTAAAGATGTCTTCAACAATATTAATTGCCGAAACCAGTAAACTTGCTTTGGGCATAATGAACACAGCATTGGCCATGTGCTTGGTAAAGGGTGAAGTGCTTCCGTTTAACTCTTTCAAAAACGGAAACACTTTGGTCTGCACATGCAGCAACATTTCTTCAGCCGGCTTGTGTTTGAACTCGCTCCAGCGCAATTCTTTTTTGTTCACCTTTTCATTGCTGCCCGGTACGGTGAACTTTCCGCTAAAGCGTGATGTATATTTCTCGCCAGTAAATTCTGCATCGCGTTCGCGCTTGGCTTCCAAATCATCTAAGCGCTTCATAAAAAGCAAGTAGGTAATTTGCTCAATCGCAGTTAGGGGATTGGCAATGCCTCCTTCCCAAAAGTTTTGCCATAGCTTATCAATGAGCGATTTTAAGGTATTATTATTCTGTAACATTGTCTGAATCAGGATTTACTTGATTTGAGGATTCGCATGATTTTCTCGTACATTATACTTTGAATTAAAGACTTTCTTGTATTGCAAACTTGTTGCCCCGAAGTTTATCAGTAATCCGGTTGGCAAGTCATAAGCCACCACATAGTTTTTAGCCTGAGCAAGGTGAACATCTTCTAAGTTGATTACCGCTTTCAACTCAACCACAATCTTGTTTTCAACAATAAAGTCAGCTCTTCGTGTGCCGACATCAATTCCTTCATAATAGATTTTCTGCTCTATTTCCCTCCCGAAAATTAAACCGACACGTTCCAACTCAATAGCCAAACACCTTTGATAGATTACTTCTTGGAATCCATTACCTAATGTATTGTGCACGTTCATAGCACAGCCTATAATTTTATAGGTAATCTCCTCTTCCTTCATTTGAATTACTTTTGTTTTCTTCCCCTTTTGTCCGATTTTCCTTTATCCTGTGCATCCTTTAATTTTTTTAATCCTGATTCCGACAGTTTTTTGGCATTGAGTGAGCTCACTACTTTCTTTCCCGTTCGCGCTTCCAGTTCTAACCGTGCTTTTCGCGCAACCGTACCGCCCTGTTTGGCCACTACTTTACTCTCATCAAATGTTTTTGGATTTACGACTTCCGAAATATCTTTCGCGGATGCCTCGGCCAACATATTCAGAATCAGTTCGGTGTTGGTCATGTTGTCCCGAAGGTTTTCTTTTTTCAGGCCTTTCAGGATTTTATATTCTTTCGTGGTTTTGTCAGACCACGCTTTGGTAATGATGTCGGTTAGCGTGGCGAAATGAACACCTTCTTTCAGTCCGCGTTTTTTCCATTCGTTGGTTAACTCCTTGCGTACTTCAATACTTTTCAGGCGTTGGTTAATCCAGTTTTCAGAATAGCCCAAATTCAAGTACTGTTGCAAAGCACGGTCGATGGATAATTCAGGGTCTTGCATTTCGTCAAGCCGTTCAGAAGCAACTTGCGCCAACCAAAGTTTAAAGGGCTCGGCCTTTGGCGATGGAATGGATTGAATGAGGCGGAAAAGTTGTTCGGTATCGGCAACATCGGTTAAGCGCATTTTGCCGTCCGGGGCTTCCATTTTCAACTGTTCGATTTTTTGGGACAGTTCACTTCCTTCTTCCTTAAGTCTTTGTTTCAGTTTTCTCCAATACGCTGCGGGGTCAACACTTTCAGTCAACACTGCAATGACATCAACAATGGAGATATACCATTTCTCTTGTTCTGCGTCCCAAACAGACCTTACCTGCTTGTCTTCAAAAACCTTAATTTCATTCTGTTTTCTCATGTATTCTGTTGTTTACTTCAAACCGTGACAATCCGTCACGGTTTCAATATCTATTTCGGTTGTCCGATTTTATGGGACAACTCACGCGGCCAATATTTTATTTGTCAACTCAATTATTTCATCTATTTCCTTGTTGCTGAATACACCCCGAATGCCTTCCGGGTGAATCATCGTAAAAGGTGATTCAATCAGGTTTCGCTTGGTGACTTCACCTTTATCCAATACAAAGTTTTTCAGCAAATCTAAAAACTGCAACTGGCGGCTTGTGAGATAACTATGTTTATTCACAAAATCGTCAAATGATTTAGTTACGGTCTCCGCAAATGTTTCGAGAACTTGAATTCCCAAAATGTGTTTAATGAATTGTACCAGCTCGGCTTTGCGGTGGTTGTAAACTTTTCGAAGCAAACCGATTGTAATGTGCGGATGCTCGTTGTGAAGTTCTTCTGCTAATTGTTCGGCTTCTTCTGGCGTGATGTCCAACCCTTGCTTTACCTTTTGCAGAATGGGACTGCTCGAAACTAACTCGTTAACCTTTTGTTCTACTAACTCACGATACTTGGCAACACTTAATGCCTCATGCTGTGGCCCAAACTCAACGAACTCCTTTTCACTTACAAGGTCTTTGAAGTTGAACTTAGCAGGCGCCAATGGAATTACCGCTTCACGGAATTTCATTAACGGAGAAAGTTTGTTAATCAACTCATCCAGTTTTTCATCCGTTACGGTTGACCAGAAATGGTTTGATTGAGATTGCCTGATAAGCGGTTCTTCTTTGGCTACAATGTTTACACTTAACGGCAACTCCCCAATTTCTTCAACAATACTTTCCTTTAGTGTTTCAAATTTTTCTTTCTCCTCAGCTAACTGCGCGAGCGAGGCTTCAACTATATCTTTCTCAAAACGCATGGCTTTGAAATCGGCATCGGCAACCGTTCTGAAAAGTGGTTTCACTACACCTTCCAGAAACTCAATTTTGTCTGAAGTCAGGTTGTTCCAGAAGTTTTCATCGTCTAGTCGTTGCAATTCATGTTTGGCATCCAGAATGACTACTGAATTTTTAGGAAGGCCTTCAACTTGCTTCCTGATTTTCTTAATTTCTTTTTGTGCGATTTCACTCTTGCCTTGATTCTGGGCTTCTTGAATTTTCTCTAACCGAACACCAAACAACCGAACAGGCAATGGGATTTGAGCTTTTAGTTCTTTACCTCTCGGATTGAGTTTGAAGTACTCAAAGTTGTCCCAACAATCAAGAATAAGGAAGGTGTCCTTTTCTGTACACCACGGTTTTATTTTATCTTTTTCAAGCAATCGAGTTCCCCGACCAATCATCTGCCAAAACTTGGTGTAACTGTAAACAGGTTTTGCGAAAACAAGATTAACCAATTCACGAACATCAATTCCGGTGTCTAACATGTCAACACTAATTGCCACTCGTGGCATATCGTTGTTGGTGAACTGGTCGAGCAATCCACCTTTGCCATAAACTCGCGGGTCTTCACTGACCAATACTTTTGCTAATTCACCTTTGTATTCAGGATAAAGCGAATCGAAGATTTCTTCCATTCGTCTTGCATGTGCTTTTGTAGCGCAAAAGAAAATGGTTTTTCCGGGTAACACACCATTTGCGTCTTTAATACACTCTTCCATGAACTCCCGAACTATCAGCGCATTGGTTCCTTTATTGATGACTTTCTTTTCAATGTCAGTCCCTTCATAATTGATTTCTTCAATCTCTTTTCCTTCCAGCATTAGTTTCTGCTGGTCTTCCAGTGAAATGGTTCGTTTGCTAATCCCTTCATCCTGAAACTTGGACTTGATTTTCATCACCTGAAAATTGCACAAGAAAGGAGGGATATGGTCTACGGCTTCTTCATACGAATACGCAAATGTGGGAACTCCATCTTCGGTTTCAAACAACTGAAAAGTGTTGTGGTCAATTACATCCGTTGGTGTTGCTGTTAACCCAAGTGTGATGGTATTGAAGTAATCGAGAATTTCCTGATACGTATTGTAAATGCTTCGATGGCTTTCATCTACTACAATCAGGTCAAAGAAGTGAGGGCTTAAAGATTTATTCTCATCACGAATGATGTTCAACATTGTCGGATAGGTGGAAACATAAACCCGTCTGTCAGTTGCAATTTCTTTTTCACCTTGCTTTGGCCAACGGGGTTCGTTTGGAAGATGTTCTTTAAATGCTTCCAAAGTCTGGTCGCGTAACGCAATTCTGTCAACCAGAAACAAAACCCGTTCAGCCCAACCTGCTCGCATGAGTGCATCAACCAAGGCAATACAAGTTCTGGTCTTTCCTGTTCCGGTTGCCATCACCAACAAGAACTTGCGTTTTCGTTTTTCAACCGCTTCCATCACGGCACGGATAGAAGCTACCTGATAATTACGTCCGGCAATTTTAGTGTTGATGAGTTCACCGGCTAAGGTTTTTCTCGCTCTGCGAATGTAAGCGTATCGTTCAAGGTCGTTACGAGTTGGAAATCCGTAAACTTTTTTGGGCGGGTAGTTATCCAAGTCCCAGAAAAAGATGTCGTGTCCATTTGTATAGAAACAGAATGGCAATTCTCCGCCTTGCGTTGTCTGAATGTTGTAGCAATATTGTTTGGCTTGCTCTCGTCCAATGGCTGCATCAACAGCAGTCTTTTTAGCTTCAACTACTGCAAGCGGCTTTCCGTCTTTGCCTAATAAAACATAGTCGCTGAATTGATGTCCTGCGTATGGAGTTGTTGGTTCTTCAACAACTGTCAGGTGAATATCAAACTCCTCGGTTACCTGAGTTCGGTCAGTCACATTCCAACCTGCTTGTTTTAGTCGCAAGTCGATGATTTCCTTCCGTGTCAGCTTTTCGTTTTTCACTCTTTATTATTGAGTTCGATTCAAACGGTCAAAATACGTAAAATTTGAATGAATTTGGTGGTTTTGATTCTCTGGTGCGCTGGGGATTTGGCTCTTGCCATAGCTTTGGTGTCGCGGTGGGTTTGCGCGGCTGTGGCATGTGCCAAATGAGCGGTGTAATTCGGAGAGGAACTCTTCTTAAAAAAGCCCCGCTGGTGCGGGGTAAACTCCGGGTCGGCTGTATTAATTTTTATTCTGTCCAACGTTATTGATTTTCTCAAGTCCAAGTTGTCCCGAAGCCGTTCACTTGTCCGCGTGGGAAATCTTTATTAGGAAGTCGTCAGCCGTTTTTGTTTGAAAACCAATTTGTCCTGACCCTATGGCTGGCAACTAAGGGGTAAACGCTATATCAGTTGTTGCGTTGCGTCATATTAGAAGCCATCATCAAGCTCTCAAAACGGATATGATGCTTTTACAGATAACTTCAGAAACATCCTTTTTCAAGTACATATCATGTCCCTCGTTATTAAACAGTCTTCTCCCTATTTGCATACTCCTCATCCAATCATCAGAGGGGCGCAGTAAATCCTCATCACCATAAAACAATTCGATCCGGGATGTCGGTTTTTCGGTCTCGTATCTAAGCCTCGTTGACGATATGGCAAAGATGTTTTCAGTTCTCAAACCGGCCAAACATGCCCTCCACGCTAAATATCCTCCAATGCTAAATCCTAAAATCGAGTGAGTTTCCTTTACTAAGTGAAGCAGTTTGGTTTTTGCTTTTTCCACACCTCCGTTTATGAAGTACATGTGGAGTGCTTCTTTTTCCTGAATACTATTTGGAATATCTCCCAACTCACGACAGTCGTAGTATTTTATTTCACAATAGGTTGCAAGTGCAGAAGTGTACAGTGACATCCAGTCTGACTTTGCGCTTCCCCACATATCCGAAAGGATAATTAGTTTTTTCATTCAATAGTTTCAATTTGCGGATTGCAACAATTTATTCAAACTCCGTTCAATCATTTCAACTGCCTCATCAATGGTTTTCTTTTTTGTACGGAATGCTAAAATGGCAATTCGTATTACAAACCGACCGTGAATAACAGAGGAACTTAAAAATACAGAACCATCTTTGTGGATAGCCTCCATGAGTTGCCGATTCTGCCGGTCTTCATCAGACGCAAATGGGTACCAGAAATAACTTACCGATAAGTCAGGCTCCGGCCCAAAAGAAAATCCACGTTCGATCAATTTGATTCTGAAGTAATAAACCAGCAAAAGCTTTTCCTCCAAACAGGCCCTGAAAGGTTCTATGCCATGAAATTGCAACGGCAGCCAAACCCGAAGGCCGCGAAAATGTTTCGTTAATTCAGGCGAAAGGTTTGCAGGACTTTTCAACAGTTCTTCATTTCGCCCATCTTGCATGTAGTTGGCGGTGTAGTAATGTGAGTGAAGCACCGCATGGCTGTCTTTCACCAGCACGGCTCCTACGCCATAAGGAAGAAACAGCCCTTTGTGCGGGTCTACGATAAGCGAATCAGCTCTTTCAATTCCTTTGAATAAATCTTTCTTTGATGATAAAATAAAGAAACCGCCATACGCGGCATCTACATGAAACCATAATTTGAAATTATCCGCGATGCTGGCAATATCGTCTAAAGGATCTATTGCTCCCGTATCGGTAGTCCCGGCAGTTGCAATCACCAGGAACGGATTCAAACCATCCTTGCTGTCTCTTTCAATTAATCCGGTTAAAGCGTCCGTCTTAATCTTGTGCTTATCGCCAACAGGAACGTAACGTATAATTACATCTTCCAAACCAATAATTCTCAACGCTTTTTGTGTGGAATGATGCACCTGCTCGCTGAGGTACACAACACTTTTCGGAATCAATTCATTCTTGATTTTGAACCTGTCACGGGCTGCGGTAAGTGCGATCAGGGTTGATAGTGAGCCGCCCGATGTTAAACAGCCAACGGCATGCTCGGGAAATGAGAAAACAGATTTAAGCCAGTTGATCACTTCGTTTTCTATGGTAGCCGCACCCGGAGAGGCAAAGTATACACTGGAAAACGGATTGGTAACGGCAGCAAGAAAATCGGCAAGGGCTGCCGTAAAAACCCCGCCACCCGGAATATACCCCAGGTGCTTGGGTGAGGCCGCGTTAATCCCCGTTTCAGCAACCTCCTTCTGGTAGGTTCGCAGCAATTCGGGTAGCGATGATTTTAAATTCTTAATAGCAAGGTTTCCCTCTTTTCTATCGTTGAATCCTTTTACCTTTTCCAAATCTGAAATAAAACCATTTGTATAATCCGTCACCTGATGGATCATTTCAGATCGTCCTGCCTCAGACACATCGAGTTCGTTGCTTACAGTATCTAATTGATTAAGTTTTTCGACTATTGATTTTAAGTCCATTCTGGCGTTGCATTAATAATGAAAAGTAATTCCGGAAAAGCATCAAGGCTAATCCAGAGGGGTTCGCGTGGTAATGGATATTCTGTTCCACCCGTTAATGGCCACCACCGCCATGATTACAGCAGCAAACTCTTTGTCTGTTAAATGTTTCTTAGCGGTATTATATATTTCATCTGTTACTTCTTTGGTTGCGATTAGGGTCATAGCTTCGGTGAGCGCCAAGACTGCTCTTTCTTTCTCGGTAAAAAGATCAGTCTCCCGCCAGGCATCCAGTAAAAATAATCGCTGGGCAGTTTCACCGATTTTCATGGCATCGCGCACATGCATATTAATGCAATAGGCGCAACCGTTAATCTGGGAAGCACGAGTTTTTATAAGTTCATATAATTTTTTGTCAAGGCCGCTTTCTGCCAGATAGTCCTCCAGACCTATCATGGCTTTGTAGGCAGCCGGGTCGGCTTTCGATAATATGACTCGCTCTTTCATCAAAGTTATAGTTTAGCTTGTTGGTATATATTGTTTATGATCAAACGTTTTTGATTTAACCAATTTCAACTTTTGCCAATGGTCAGGCTTGAAACATACGATTGCCATTTTGAGGCCATAAAAGGCGGCAATGTATTTTGTGTTGAAAGTCAAACTGCAAACACCTTATCCGTTGGTGAGGATGTGTGTGCCCTTGTGGATGTACCTTTTCTGCTACCCAAACTTCGAAAAGATGTATAACCCGATCAATCCCAAACCAATTGTTAATACAAACAAAAGTTTAACCCACTCAATCGAAAGTCCTTCATCAAGGGGCTCATTCATTCCGCCAGACTTCACCAAAATTTGCAATGCCATATATATATAAAACACAACAATAATGGTGAGTACAAGGACGGCCACCAGCAGGTACAGGATCACATCCATTTGAAAAGGACTGGCAACACTCTGAAGGAGAATGTGGTTCCATCCAAAAAATGAAAGCTGGCTCAGGGTATTCATGGTTAGTTATGGATTAAAGTTGAATGACTGTTTCTCTTTCGTGCCCGTTGGGTGACCATTTGCAGGAGTATAATTAAAAAGACTGTGGTGACTGACGGAATAAGAATCATCATCAGTCCCCAGTTCATTTGCCATGTGCCGCTGGCCGGATCGTACCGGAAACAGCTCGTCCAAACATTGGTATCAAGCGTGGAATAAACCGGTACAAATTCATTTGTCAATTCCTTAAAGAGGCGATTCCATTGCATGTTTGCCGGCAGGCCTTCAATTCGCTGAAGAATTTTGCCGTCAGTATTAATCAAGGCCAGCACCGTGTTGTGATCGTACAACTCGCCTTCGGTTTTTACTTGAAAGCCAAGCGATGACAACAAGGTTGCCTTACTTTCATTCGTTATAACGCCAAACGTCCAGTTGGCGGGTGGTGGATTCTCATCCGTAAAACCCGCCAGTTTGTAAAGCTGTGACGGAGTATCGTGTGGATCAAAACTAAGCACCATCATCTGAAAATCTTTTATGGCAGCGCCCTGCAGGGTAATGTGATCGCGGATTTGCACGAGGTAGGGGTTACACACCCCCGGACATCGACTGTAAGCAAGTGTTATCACTACTGGTTTTTGTGTGTACCAATTTGAAATATTTTTTGAAACAGAATCTGAAACAATAATTTCAGCGTCCGGTATCTTCGTAAGCAGGTATTTCATTTCATCCTGCGGCTGCCACGACAAAACACTCAGGAAAATAATTGCCCCGCACATCGTTTTGTAAAATCAATGGTATACATAACCATACCGACCAGATACAAGGAGGCAAAAACAACAGCCATTTGAGCTAGTGAAACACCTTCGCTTACCACTTCATTGTACATATCTACCCTTCGCGGAACAGAAAGCGCTCCACCCAGATAAAAGGCGATCACAAAACCAACTCCACCGATTACCAATAGACTGAATATGGCTTTCACCATGGCTGGCTTAATCTTATTATTTCCGATTTCATCGGCAAACCAACTGGCAAATGCTAAACTGAAAAACACATTGCCCAGTAAATTATACGTATGAAAATGCGCAGGCACCCATTGGGTATTGTGCAGCACCAGGTTGTTGGCGATTACCGCATCTAAAATGGCCCCCACCCCTCCGATCGCCCAGAACATCACACCAAAAAAATACAACAACGCGGCCAGGCTCCATTTCATATTTGAACGGTAAATGGTTGTGAGGACAGAAAAGATCGTAACAACGGCAGCGGGCAGCGGTGCAAACCACGACATGATTTGTCCGATATACTGAAAGGCTACCGGTTGGGCAAAGTCCATGTACAGGTGATGGAAGTAGGCGAACAACACAATTAGCAAGGTCGCATTCCATGATAAGGCAACATACCAACTTGTTTTGTACGCAGGCTTACCGGCCATTTTTGGGAACAATTCATACAGAACTGCTAACCCTAAATAAAGCATTTCGTTGACGAGTGTGTGACCGAAAAAGAAGGTCAGGTTTTTCATCAGCAACGGATCGTTGGATATGGTGCCCGTGCTCAACATCTCTGCATAATACAAGACCAGCAGAACTACTGCCGCAAGAATACAGGACGTTACTCCAATTAACGAAACGAATGAGATGAGGATAAACGGTGAAACAGCGGGTTCAGCTTTTCCTGTGAGGTGATGCCACGCCAATGCCTGGGCAACGGTGTATTTTTTAAGAATAGATGCCAGTAACACCAACGACCACAATAACCACCCAACACCGAGTATAGTGAGTGCGATCAGAAAAAGAAGCGGTCCGATTTCCATTCCCTTCGCATAAAAAGGTAATGGATAAAGAAAATACCAGCCGGCATGAAGCTTGGCGAAGAAGGTTGAGAACAACAACAACACTACTCCCAATAAGGTACAAACGTAGGCAATCACACTGCCCCACCGTGGCACCGCAATATACTTACTGAGGATGTATTGGATACCCGCCATACCCGCTACAAACCAAACACCCGCCATTAACAACCCGTGGGAGGTCATCAGTACATAAAAATTTAATGGGCTTAGCTCAACCATTTTAGCCTGCCCCATTCGCATGGTGACACCAAAAATGATAGCCACCAGAAATACCGCCAGCACGGTAAGGAGCCAAAGCAGTGTAGATTTTTTATTAAATGTTTCCATGATTCTGAATGAGCTTATTCAACTTTTATTTTGGAGGTCATACCGGCATGCGCCACCCCACAGTATTCCAGACACAAAATATCGTACGAACCTCCTTCTTTAAATCTCCATCGCAGCCGGTTTACATAGCCGGGCATGGCCTGAACCTGGGCCTGCAAAACACCATCCTTATACAAACTAAACCCATGATTGACATCCCAACTGGACACGTTAAACTCAATCACCTCATTGACTGGCACCGTTATTTCAGCCCCGGCCGACATCATAAAATCATCTTCCGATTCGATGGGCGACTTCGAAATGGAGAATGAAAACTGCTTGGCCACTACAAATACCTTTTGTGCCGGTTCTTCCTTAGCATAAAGGAAGTAGGGTGATTTGGGCAGCGATATGCCCAACACCAGCAGCACCGTTCCAAAGGCAATAAAAAAGAAAATCGCCCGCTTGCGATTTACATTTTGTATTTCCCCGCTTTTAACGGAAGAAAGGAATACCAGAAAGAAAACAAAAACAATGATGAGAAACATCACTGAAAACACGATGAATACTTCTTTTTGTATGGTCATAACTCTTTGAGTGTCAGTATTACTGTTCCCTTCCTCACCCAACCAACATTATTTCCTTGTTCAACAAGTATGCGACCCAACAAGCAGACTTAATGGGTCTTTGAACAAATCATGCGCTTAATATAAGGATTTTTCTTATTCAATATTTATGATCAAAGTAATTGCCGGATGGCAAACTATTCATATTTGCTTTTCCCGTCACCCGCCTTCTTACGAACAAACCCCCTTGCCTGTGGCACATAACGCAACAGCCACAAGGCCATAATAAACAACACCGATGAACCGATAAAAGCAGCCACGGCAATTCCACGGTTATCGTCCAATGCATTATTCAACGCACTGTATAAAAGCCATACCTGAATGCCCAGTATACCGATGAGCAACGTGATGATCCCCCCCATCAACGTGTTGGTTTTGTTGGGGTGCGCCTGGTCTTGTCCTTCTCTGAAATCTCCCATACCTAAACTGTTTTTTCTTCCATGGCCCGAACATAAACCTGGTCCTCTTTCACCACCACCTCCAGTTGGGGTAACGGTCTGGGTGGGGGGCCCTGTATAACCACACCCGTGCGCGGATCGAAGTAACCGTGGTGGCACGGGCATTCAATCTTATTGATGTCGGCCCGATAGCGCACTGCGCAGGAAAGGTGGGTGCATTTTTGTTCAAAGGCACGCCATTCATTCTCGGTGAGGTGAATCAAGATGTACGGAACTTCCAGTTTTCCTTTTATTACAAAGGGTTTCATTTCACCAACTTTCACCTCTGAATGCTGACAAACAAAATGCTCGCCTTCCAGCGGCTGTGAAGGAAAAGCAAACGATTTGATCACAATACCGGCATTGCCCAACGCCATGCCGCCCGATAGCAGGCACAAAAATTTTGCGAACTCCCTACGTGAAATGTGTGTGGCTTCTGTCTGTTCAATTGGAAAATCGCTTTTCCAGTTGGGGATTTTTTCTTTTTCTGATGAATTTGACATGACCTGCTGATTAGTCGTGAACATTTAACTGGGTGCTTCCTTTCGGCATCATGATGCTTACTTTTGTTTTTACCGTTTCGTTTCCAAACTTGAACGTTTGTACGGGATCGCTTTCGGGCCGCATCTTCCGGATTTCTTCACGCGTACCATAATACAATGCCCCACTCGGACAAACCGTAGCGCACATGGGCTTCTTTCCGGCACTGGTGCGATCGTAACACATATTACACTTCATCATCAACTCCGCTTTTTCTTCCTTCTTGGGTACACCAAACGGGCAAGCCAGCACACAATTGGAACACCCGATGCAGCGTGAGGTATTGGCCGTGTGTACTACACCAAAGCTGTCTTTAGTTATCGCATCGGCAGGGCATACGTTGGCACAAGCCGGATCATCGCAGTGCATACATACTTGTACCGTAGTTTGAACGGTTTGGGCGCGGTCCACGTAGTGAATATGAATCATACTCTCCTGTCCGTTGGTTTCACACTCTGCACACGCCATCTCGCAGGCGTGGCAACCAATGCACCGCTGCATATCAATAAAAAACTCCAGGTTCTCTTTGTATTGTGCAGTCATGATCAAATACTTTGGTAAGCCGTGGCTGTTAGTCCTTCCGTGGCTTTTGCCCCGGTGTGAATAAGTTTACAGGCGCATACTTTAAACTCCGGTATTTTAGAAACCGGATCCAGTGTGCCAGGTGTGAGCAGGTTTGCCGATTTGCTGCCTCCCCAGTGGTACGGAATAAAAATCGTGTCTTCACGAATGGTTTCTACCAGTTGTGCAGGAAAAACAGCCTCGCCTCTGCGCGTCACTACGTTAATTAAATCGCCTTCAGTAATTCCGTAAACTGCCGCCAATTTCGGATGAATTTCCAGCAACGGCTCGGCATATTGATCCACCAGTTTACCGATGCGCCTGGTCTGACTTCCGCTGAGGTATTGTGAAACCACGCGACCGGTTGTTAACACTACCGGGTATTCTGAATCGGTTACTTCACCGGGATCGCGATACGGAGCGGCATTAAAGTGCGCCTTGCCATCGGGAGTTTTAAACTTCCGGTCTTCCCACAGCCGGGGTGTGCCCGGATGTTCCAGGGTTGGACAGGGCCAGAACACGCCCATATTTTCTTCGATTTTCTGATAGGTGATACCATAGTAATCGGCTGTACCGCCTTTGGAGGCAGCCCTCAACTCATTGAATAAAGCTTCACTATTTTCAAAATTGAACTTGTCTCCGGCACCCAGGCGTTTCGCCAACTCCATTATAATATCACTGTCTTTCCGGGCATCTCCAGGTGGTGTAACAGCCGCGTTGATGCGCACTACCCTTCCTTCGGCTGTGGTTACGGTTCCTTCGTCTTCTTCATGCAGCGAACCGGCCATGACCACATCGGCATATCGCGCGGTTTCACTCAGGAAGAAATCAATCGCAACATAGTATTCCAACTTCTCCAACGCTTCACGAACGTAGTTGCTGTTGGGAAGCGATACCAGAGGATTAAAACAAATGGAGATGAGTCCTTTTATTTCTCCCCGGTTGATGGCTTCTATAATTTCATACGCGGAAAGACCTTTACCGGGCATGGCTTTTTCATCAATGCCCCAAACCTCCGCAATGTATTTGCGGTGTTCGGGATTTGTGATGTCGCGGTTACCCGGAAGCTGATCGCACTTATGGCCGTGTTCACGCCCACCCTGCCCGTTGCCCTGGCCGGTAATGGTGCCATAGCCGCAATACGGTTTCCCAATGCGGCCCGTGGCCAGTACCAGGTTGATGCATCCCACCACATTGTCAACCCCTTTGGAGTGATGTTCGATGCCGCGTGCATGCAACAAAAAGCTGGTGGCCGTTTTCCCCCACCAGGTGGCTGCCTGTAAAATTTTCTCTTTCGCGATGCCGGTAATTTTTTCAGCCCACTCCAGGTCGTAATCTTTTACGGCTGCAATTGTTTCCTCAAAACCCGATGTGTGGTTTCGGATAAACTCATGATCGAGCCAATCGTTGTCCACCAGAATTTTCAGCATCGCTCCATACAACGCTGAATCGGTTCCCGGTTTCACCGGCAAATGCAAATCGGCTGTGCGTGCAATGGGCGTAACCCGGGGATCAACCACAATAAGTTTGGCACCGTTGTCGCGGGCCTGCCATATATAATGAGTAAGGGTTGGGAATGTTTCGCTCACGTTGGTGCCGCAAATCATAATGACCTTGGCATGTTCCAGGTCGGCCCAACTGTTGGAGATGCGGTCGAGACCGAATGCTTTTTTATTACCGGCACCGGCACTCACCATGCACAATCTTCCATTGTAATCAAGGTTGGCCGTCTTCATGGCTACGCGGGCAAACTTGCCGATCATGTAGCTTTTTTCGTTGGTAAGCGATACACCTGAAAGCATGGCGAACGCATCGTTGCCGTAGGCCGATTGAATGCGCCTGATTTCCGACACCGTCCGGTCCATGGCGGTTTCCCAATCAATCGTCTCAAAACCTTTTCCTTCTACACGTTGTATAGGGGCAAGCAAACGGTCGGGGTGATTGTTTTGCAGATAGCGCTGCACACCTTTGGGGCACAACCGTCCTTCATTGAACGGAAACTCCATCCAGGGCTCGAAGCCCACCACTGTGTTGTCTTTCACTTTGAGTTGAATGCCGCACTGCATACCGCAGAAACAACAATGTGTTTTCACCAGTTTGTCGGGCTCGTGCCGGCCTTTAAAACCGTGTTCGGGTGAGTAGGCTTTGTGCGGCCCAAACCGGGTTACAATATCTTCAACAGGTACGGGAAGTTTTGCCATGCCTTTGTTTGTTCGTGTTAACCAAAAAATTTGCCCGACTGCTGTCGCGCTTTGAAATGCGCTTTAGCAATGGCCGAGCGTTTTCCTTCCGGACTTAAATCTAAATGACTGGTTCCGTCCTTTAAGGTGAAATCGAAACCCAGTTCGTGTGTTACCTGCTTCAAGTCGTTGATGTGGAGATTGGATGCGAACGGTTGACCCGTATGCGGACAAACAGCCATGCCTCGCTTTGCGCCTTCAATTTTATAGATGTTGGCACCTACCTGTGCCGGGCGTTGAAAGATGTGAAAGAACTTTCCAAACGGAAGCCATAGCAGGAATAGGATTACCGTTATCGCATGGATCACCGACATGAACTGATGGGTTTTACCCTGAAGAAAGGTGTAGTCGTAAGTAATACCAAGACCCGTAACGGAAATAATCAACAGCAGGATTAGCGGCATCCAGTCGCCTTCGAAAGTTTGTGTGGCAATGAGACCCCCGTTGGTCAGCCTCCGGTTCATCATCATCATGGCACCGATAATCACTAACACCGAACACCACGACAACACATGGAAGATATTGAAAGCTGTAAAAGAACCCAGCCGGAAATCCATCATGGCAAAACCGAACAGATGCGCTTCATACAAATCGAGTGTGCCGGGTTTTAGCGTGAAGTGAATCCATCCGAGGGTTAACGGCACGGTTACGGCAAAAGCAAGGGAGCAGCCGGTGGCTAACAGAAAATGACCGACCCAACGGTTTCTTCCACGCGGATAGATGAATTGCTGGAAGCCGATGTTCCGGACAAACAGCGAAAACATACTGCCGATATACGGAAGAAAGTTTTTACTGAAAGCAAACTGCCAGGTTCTGCGCCAATACATCTTGGTAGGTGGGCGTTGCAGCCAAACCGAATAGCGGTAGGTGATTCCGAAAACTGCGAACACCGCACCAAACAAATAGGCGATCAGTGCGGCATCAAAATTTTGGAGGTTACGTGAGCCCGCAAAAACCAGGGCGATCGTCAACACCATAGCAATTGAGGCGTTACGAAAAGCGATGCGGTTCAGGGTTCGGAAGAGTTCTAGCATGAGAGTTTATTCGCGACCTAAAAACGAAATAAGATACAACAATTACCCTGAGTTTAATCAGGAAAATGAATGAGAATTTGCAATATTTTAGCGCTCCTGTCTCCTCTCCAAACACCCGCTATCGCGGATAAAAATTTTTTAGACTGATTTTTGGAAATGTAAGTGTAGCGTGAGTGAGAAAGAATTGAAATTTATATCTTGCCTTGATTCAATTCATAAAGCACATCTGCAAGGAGTGAAAAAATCAATTCAGTATTACCGTACCCTCTGGCTGCATCACGACTTGCCTGCCGGGGTTTCTGTTTTTCTGATTGCCCTTCCGCTTTGCCTGGGAATCGCGCTGGCTTCGGGTGCGCCCCTGTATGCTGGACTGTTGTCTGGAATGATAGGCGGCCTTGTCGTTACGTTGATCAGCGGCTCACCACTCGCAGTTTCAGGCCCGGCAGCAGGCCTCACAACACTGGTGTCAACATCCATTCTTTCGCTTGGTGACTATCGGGTTTTTCTACTCGCAGTTATTATAGCAGGGTTGCTCCAAATTTGCCTTGGACTGTTGCGTCTGGGTATCGTGGTGAGTTATTTTCCATCGGCCGTTATTAAAGGAATGTTGGCGGCCATCGGCATTATCCTCATCTCAAAACAAATTCCGGTGGCGCTGGGCTACGATCATCCCAACTTCTGGACAAGGGACTTGGTGGGTCTTTTCTCTTCCGAAAATCCATTTAGAATTTTAAGCAACGTTGGTCAACACATCCATGCGGGAGCTATCATTACCTCAATCATTTCAATTGCCATTCTGGTGGTTTTACAGCTTCCCTTTGCCAGGCATTTAAAATTTATCCCGGCACCGTTGGTTGTGGTAGTTGCGGGAGTATTCATTGTTACAATTTTCAATGCTTTCATTCCTGAATTTTCGGTCAGGCCCATCCAGTCAGTGAACCTCCCTGAAAATGTCTTTTCAAGTATTTCCTTTCCTGACTTATCTCAATTTTTCAGCAATACGGAAATCTGGAAAGACGGCATCACCATTGGTATGCTGGCAACGCTTGAAACGCTGCTATGCATTGAAGCCATCGATAAATTAGATAAGAGCAATCGTATTACACCGGTTAATCGCGAGCTTTTTGCACAGGGGATTGGAAATATTGCCTGCGGTTTTTTAGGAGCAATCCCGCTTACAGCTGTTGTGGTGCGGGGCGCTGCCAACGTTGATGCCGGGGCACGAACAAAACTCGCTTCCTTTACACACGGACTTTTTTTATTGCTGGCAGTTTTGCTGGTGCCATTTCTGCTCAATAAAATTCCATATCCTGCGCTTGCGGCAATTCTTATTATTACCGGCTACAACTTAACCAAACCCAAACTCTACCGGAATATGCTAAGTTTAGGTAGAAAACAATTTATTCCGTTCCTGGCTACTATTGTTGCGATTCTGGCGACTGATTTACTGATTGGTGTAGGTATTGGTGTTTTTATTTCCACGCATTTCATTGTTCGAAATAACCTGAAGGCACAATACAAAATCAGCAAGAAAATCATTAACGGTATTGAAACCGAGTATATCAAACTCAACAGTAATGTTACGTTCTTGAATAAGGTGAATCTGCAAAAAACATTGGATGAGGTTCCTGAATACAGCGTGCTGACCATTGATGGCAGTGAATGCAATTTTATTGAATACGATATTTTAGAAATCATCAGTGAATACGAAAGAAAGGCTCACGACCGCCATATTGAGCTACACCTGATCGGCATTGAAAGGGTAAGCGTTTCAGCAATCCACTAATAAACGAAAAATCTATCAGCAACTACCGGCTGTTGATTGGTCTCAACAAGAAATGCATCACCTATTGAATTTTAACGCGCATAATTTTGGTGGCCTCCAACTTTTCCGGATGCTGAAAAGAACCTTTGCTGTAATTGTTGAGCTGGCTGTTAGCGATATAATAAAACCAGCCATCGGCAATGGCACCGGTGGTGGGTACATTAAAATCGGCATGATCGGATAATATAACGCGGGCTCCTGTTATCATGCTGTGATTATCATTGAGAAAATATTGATTGATGCAGGGCGGATAAGTAACATTTTGAATGCCAATGAATGAATCTTTATCGTAATAAAGTCCGTCAATACCCAGTACGTAATAATTGAGAAAAGTAATGGAGGAAACAGCTTTGGTGTTGACGTCAATCGTCATCAATCCAAAGTTAGTAGCTACCACCAAGGTGGAAGAGCCGGGAAGTGCGGTAATGCCATTCGCATAATCAAACTGATCGGATTGCAGAAACAAATCAAGCCGGTGTGTTGTACTGTTTACTTTATAGATCGCTTTGAACTCAGAGTCGGTGATATAAGCATCTCCATTCACCAATACCAGATCGTTGAATAAATGCTTTTCTCCTGCTGCTTGGTGTTTGTATTGACGAATGAGTTTTCCGGTTTTTAAATCGTACTGATGTATTTGAGACGTTCCTCCTGCCACACCTTCGCCTTTGTTGTTGCATACCCACAGGTGGTGATTTGTTTCGTCCACCCGTAAGCCAACAACCTGTCCGATCGAATCCTGCCGTGAGGTGACAAAGTCTGTTACCTTTCCGGAAGATGAAATTTTTACAATTTTTTGTTTATAAATGCTGCCTACATAAAAACTTTTGCCGGAAGCATGGTAGGCAATACCTTCAGCGACAAAATCCTTTTCCGCAATGGTTGAGAAAAGTTCGGGTTTCGATTGCGCCATCACAACGAAGGGCAAAAAAAGCAGTAGGGTATTTAGTTTTTTCATGATCTGTTTGGTTTGAGTAAAGTAGAGGTAAGAATCAAAGAGAATAAATACCCCGATTGACGGTATTTTTTGAGTCTTGAAATGGCAGCTTCAAAACTTTTCTGACAAAACTTACTTTATGTTTTTGTAATATTTGGATAAATACAATTTGAGGGCTACAACCCAATTACTCAGAAAACCAATCATTACAGCGGTCCAGGCGGAAAGTGCAATGTAGATGAAATATTTAGGAATGATTCTTAGAAAATCCAGGTTCATGGCTTCAGCCATTTCATAAGTAGCCACCGTGTACATACCTAATGGGAAAACCGCGCCCCAGTAAAGCGGGTCGTATGTTAATGGAAACCGTTTATATACATGCCGCCAGAAAGCAAGGATGAATAGCATAGGTATCCACCATGTTCCGGTAGCCCAATAGAATATGGTAAAGCCCTTCAAAAAGGCAAGGGTTGAATTTAAAAATGGAGCATGAGGGGTATTGATGATTAATAGCGACCCCGCCAAAGTAGAGATGGCCATTGCACCCATGTTAATCCAATATGGAGGAGAAAGATCGCCAGGCGAAAACTTAAAAAACGTGTATCGATAAAAAATAAGCGAGATCATCCAGATGTATTGCATACCTCCCCACAACCACATGGAAAACGCAAAAAAATTGATAGTCAATTTATGCGTCTCAAAATGCATCGATAGTTTCGCACTCAAAACAGCAAGTGCCTGGGTAGCCACAACGGCCAGAAGCCACGAACCATTTATTCCTTCTGCCAGCGAAGGTTTATTTTCTTTAACGGTAAAGGTTGTAAAAATAGAATAGGTAAAAAACAACCACAGTACTATGCCAAGTACCCATAGAATTACAGCGACCCGGTAATTGTCGTTGAACATAATAAACTGACTGCCCAAAAGAGAGGTTGCCGCCACCGTTGTAAAAAAACCCGGTGCCCGTGAGTGGTCAAATAAGTCGCTTAGAAAATGTTTCCGAAACAAGAAAAATCGCAACAGAAAAAATAAACACAGCGTGATGTAAAATAAAATGTTTAGCCAAAACATGAAACGGGCAAGCGATTCAAACCCTAGAAAGTAACAGGCTTTAGACACAATGCCGGTCCCCATTACCATGGCGAAATAAGATGGCGGAAGTCCTTCAATCATCTGAAGGAAAAACCCGGTCAGTGCCTCCCTTAACGATGGTTGCGAAGAGTTACCCTCCGGTATATTTACAGTTGTGGGCAAGAAAGGGCAGTTAGGTTTCTCACTAAGTACGGGCAGATTGATTCTTTGAAATCGCTTTTATGGCCAATCGCTGAAGTACAATACACACTGCAGCAATTATAAATAGAAACATCCAGCAGGTAGTCCAAATACCTGATTCTTTTAACAAAAAACCAAAAAATATAGGGTTGAAGAAGCCGGCCAATCCGCCAATAACCCCAACAATACCACCCACTGCGCCAATGTTGTCGGGATAATACTCCGGTATGTGCTTATACACGGCAGCACCTCCAATACCTGTCAATATTCCAATGATGAATACCAACGCAGAGAATATCCATTTATTCGCCTGAAAATAAATATGCGTCACCCCTTTTGCAATTAGGTCTCCTTTACGAACCTTGTCACCCACTTTCACCAGGGGTTCCTGAATAAATGTTGCGGTCGGCAGGGGAAGGAAAGATTCTTTGGTATGTTCGATACCGAAACTAATGGTTACGTCTCCATCATCATTTTTCCGATTTTGCAGAACATAAATATCATCACCAATTCGGATTTCGCTGTCTGAAACCTCTGTAACAACGCCTTCCTTTGAGGCCATCAGGCCCTGACCGGGAGCCATAATTTCCATTCGGGGCACAAAAAGAAAGACAAGACAAATCATACACACCACCAACACCCATGTTAATACCATTCTTGCTCCAACTTTGTCTGATAACCACCCCCCCACTGCCCGGATGACCCCGGCCGGTAAACTAAATAGCGTGGCCATAAATCCGGCTGTAACGATTGACATCGAGTATACATTGACATAGTAGGGTATTAACCACTGCGCCAGTGCCACAAAACTACCAAACGTAAAAAAATAGTATAAACCAAAGCGCCAGACTCTCGATTCTTTTAAGGGCATTAACCGCTGAGCAAACGTCTTCACTTCCTGCGGTTTTTTATTTTCAGTTCCAAGGAAATAGATAACTGCAAAGCCCAGAAGCACGGCAGCATAAAGTTGTGGGAGCTCTCTCCATTTATCCAGGTTAGCTCCATTGCTTGTCAAGTGATTTAATAACCTTGGAGCAAACATCGTGGTAAGGGCCGCACCCAGGTTACCCGATGCGAAAATTCCTAATGCTGTTCCTTGCTTGTTTTTTGGATACCACACGGAAGTGTAAGCAACACCGGCTGCAAATGAACTTCCCACTATTCCGAAGGCCAGGCTTAAAAACAGAAATGAGTAAAATGAATTTGAATAGGATAAAAAATACATGGACACAGAGCAGAGTATCATAATGGCTGTCATAATCCAGCGCCCACCAAATTTATCGGTCAGTATGCCAACCGGCAGGCGCATCACCGATCCTACCAACACGGGCGCACCTAGGAGCAACCCAATTTGGACTGATGTCCATCGAAAAACCGTGCTCTCAACTAAAAATGTCACCATTACGCCATTGAACATCCATGCGGCAAAGCAAACCGTAAATGCTAGGGTATTAAAGGCCAACATCCGGTGCGAGCGACCCGTAACGACAGTCTCCATAGGGTTTAAATTTTATTCAATTACCAAACTATTCTTTCAAAAGACTATGACAATTGTCATTAAAACTGCAATCCCACAAACCTGTTTTTCATATTCGGCCTAACCAGGAGCGCCAGGTAACCCCAGTTTTGCATGCGTGCTTCTTCCGGAACTCTTTGTACATTTTTTATCGTATCACTGCCAAAGAATTGCGAGTAACCTCCCTGAAGAGAAAGTATATCATTAACAATATACCCTGCTGTAAAATCAACCTCAGCGCCAAAGTACTTCTTCAACGGATCGCCTCCATCGTACACATCGGCTGCAGCTAAAAACTGATGCATATTACAGGAAATGAAAACCACCTCTTTAGGATTCCAACGCAGGCGTAAAAAATAGTCCTGCAGTCCCACCGAATTTGTATGACGATTGCCAACAAAGAAGTAATCCATATAACCGTTGTGTGCGTGGTTAGTTCCGTAGAATGGATTGTACGACCGGTTTACATTGTCATTGGCCTGTTGGGATGTGCCGCTCAGATATTCTGCCCCTAACGTGGTTTGAAAGGAAGAACCCTTATCCTTATTAAAAGTATGGCGATGGGTAATTTGTACACTCAGGTTGTGCGTCTGCAATTTTTTATTGGTGATATCTTTACCTGTTTGAAGGTAGAAAAAACCTGAGAAGGTAAACTCACTATGCGTGTATTGCAGTACCGGCAGTCCGAATGTTTGTGAAAACCGAATTGATTCACCGGTCACATTTCCAAGTGTGTCATAGGTTAGTTGGGCCAGCCCCTGGTTCCAGAACAAGGCTGTTGTTTTAAAACTTCCCCATATCTTTTCCGCCCACAACATTTGAGCAGTTTTGTATTGATTGGCCAGGGTATACGGCTGATTAACCAGCGTTTCTTTTACCTGATTGTATCCACCACCAACATGTAGCCTGAGTGCTTCCTTCTCAAATTTCAACAAACCGAAGTCATGAGCTCTTGCCTGCAGCGCCCAATCAAGGTTGCCAAGAAAACGGGCATTGTCGTAATTCAACTCTTGCCTGCCAAGTTTTACCGCCCAGTGTTCATGAAGCGGTATTTCAACGTATGCTTCGTGTATGGAAAAGTAGGCATCACTTTCTTTTGCCTGTGGAGTGCTACCCCATGTGCGAACATCTTGCCCACTGATGTAAAGCCGAATTTTCTCATGCTTATACTGAGCCTGTACGCGGGCACGCTGACCAATAAAAAACGCTCCTTCCTGATTGGTGCCGATCAGCTTACCATATCCATGTCGGTACTCAGCCCGCAGCAGCAACTGGCCATCAACTGAAAATTGTGCAAACGTATTTGCATAGACAAGGATCAGGATAACCGTAACAAACTGCTTAACCATACGCCTGGTTAAATGCTACATCATTGACTTTTCACCATCACCGTTGGCTTCATCACTACCGTTGATTTAATCGAATTGGAAATGAGGCACGCAGCCTCCGATTTTTCGAGCACCCGTATTGCCCGGTCGCGGTCTTCGTCTCTTACGATGGTGACAGTTGGTTCAAGGATTACCTCGGTCATCAAAAATTTCCCATTCACTTGTTCCAGCTTCCCCTTCGATGCACATTGAAATCCTGTGAAATCCAACTTCGAATTTTCGGCTATGGCCAAAAAGGTGGTCATCAGGCAACTGCTAACGGCAGCCGTAAACAAATGTTCGGGCGACCAGATACCCGGAATTCCTTTCGTGAATTGCGGAGGCGTAGCAACCTCCAGGCACCCATTCCCACCAGCCTGCGCCTGCACATCGGGTGCGCACATCAGTCCTTTACGGTCGTGGTTCCAGTTAATGTTTACTTCATAATAATGCGGTTCCATACTCATTTTTCCTGTTTCGTTCGTGTTTCCAAACCAATGTTCGTTGGCGCAAAACTAACGAGAAATGTATAATTAAAAGACTTTTTTATCCTTATTTATTCTACCTTTGCGACTCCCGTAACAATGACTTTCATGACTGAATCTCCGCACAGCTTCCACATCCCAGTAATGGGGTTGGCATACACCATTGATTCGCCCGTTAAAGTGGCCCGTTTTGGTATCGCCTCGGTAATTTCTATTGTTCAGGATAACCTGGTGGAACGAATGCGGTCGCATTACTACAAACAACTGAATGAGCCGTACGTGCCCATTACTTCAAAAGATGAAGACTTTCGCGCAAGGCGAATAACCGATTATCTTAACCTGATCAACCGCATCGTTGCCAGGCAGGTAGAGCAATTGAAAGCTGAGCCGTTCGAACCCGGTTCTGACATTTGCAAATATTTTGAAATGCTTCCCGACACGTCAGAGCTGAAACGCATTTACCATTTTGCCCAAACCCAGCACGATGCTGATGATCGCAAGCAATTGGAAAACTGGCTTCGCGCCCAGATTATTCCGGGCAGCATTGATGTGAACATCATGACCAAGCTCGATAAAAATAATTTCGATAAAGCCGGAAACGTGATCGAAGACGGTTCCGATGCGGTAGCTGCCATTCGGGGTTATCTGAACAGCGATCTGACCAATTCATCCATCATCCTTTCGGCCGGCATGAACCCACGTTTGTTCAACTATATGGAAAAACGAACAGAACTTGATGCCATTAGCAGCGGCTACTTCAAAAAGAAAGTGATCCTGAAAGTATCCGACTACCGGTCGGCCTTAATTCAGGGAAAAATGCTTGCTAAAAAGGGAATCTGGGTTAGTGAATTCAGGATCGAATCTGGCTTGAATTGTGGAGGCCATGCCTTTGCATCTGACGGCCTCTTGCTGGGACCCATACTGGAAGAATTCAAATCTAAAAAGGGCGAGCTGGCCAGTACGTTGTTTACCCTCTACTGTGAGGCTCTTATGGCCAAAGGTAAAACCATGTTCGCCCTTCCGCACCCGCTAAAAGTTACTGTGCAAGGCGGTATTGGAACACACCAGGAAGACTTTTTTCTGATGGAGCACTATGGTGTTGACGGAACCGGATGGGGAACTCCGTTTTTGCTGGTGCCGGAAGCTACTACGGTAGATGAAAATACTTTGAAATTACTTTGTCAGGCACGCGAAAGCGATGTCGTACTCAGTCATAATTCACCTTTAGGCGTTCGTTTTCATTACCTCAAAGGCACTACCGCTGAAATCGAAAAAATAAAACGCATTCAGGCTAACAAGCCGGGCAGTCCCTGCACCGAAAAATACCTGGTTTCTGATACGGAGTTTAGCAAAGAGCCGCTTTGCACAGCCTCGCTCACTTATCAAAAACAAAAACTCGAACAACTGAAAGCACTGCAACTCCCGGAACAGGAGTACATAAAAAAACGCGATCTTGTGTTAACCAAAGAATGTCTTTGTGTTGGCCTGAGCAATGCAGCTATTGTACAGCACAGTCTTTCACCCATAACCAAACAATCAAAGGCCGTTAACATTTGCCCCGGCCCCAACATTGCCTATTTCGACCGGGTAGTATCGCTTCGCGAGATGCTGGATCACATTTACGGAAGAACAACGGTTATTTCCCGATCGGACAGGCCTCACATGTTCATTAAAGAACTTATGCTCTATGTGTCGTACTGGGTTGAAATGTTCAACGATGCTACGGAAGAACTCGATCAAAAAAGAAAAAAGCATATTCAGGACTTTCATCAAAACCTGATGGAGGGAATCCGGTATTACCGCAACCTTTCTGAATCAGTTAGCCAGGAGTGGAAGCTATTGAGGGGATCGTTTCTGGACGGGCTAAACCAGGCTGAAGAAACCCTGGCCGGTTCATTTAAGCATTTCCTCAACAGGCACGTTGCTACAACCTAAGGTGATGGATGCTCCTGTTCAGTAGTACGTTGAATCTTATTTTTTAAAGATGAAAACGGATTATCGGTTAATTTTTAGTAACTAGGCAAAAACCAGGTAATATTTCATGTTTTCAAAAGCTTGCGAATACGCTATTCGGGCCGCTCTATATATATCCATCAAAAGCATTAACGGGTCGCGCCTGGGTATTGCCGAAATTGCCAGGCAAGTGGATGCCCCTGTACCCTTCACGGCTAAAATTCTGCAAACGCTGGTACGAGAAGGTTTAATCTCCTCCATCAAAGGACCAAACGGTGGGTTTTACCTTGATCCAAAAGCAAAACCTGTGTCGCTGGCGTCTATTGTAAAGGCAATCGATGGAAGCGATGATGCCCTGCACGTATGTACCCTGGGGTTGAAAGAATGTTCTGATCGTTTCCCGTGCCCGGTGCACCATGAAGTAAAGGCATATAAAGATCACTTGCGAAAGGTCATGCGTGAAACTACCATTCAGGTGCTTTCGGATGACCTCTCAAAGGGAAAGACTTTTCTGAAGAACGTTCCCAATAAAAAATCAACCCGCTAGCCAACTGGCATACGAGTCGCGGGTTTCCCAAAGAACGAGTTGATGAATTACGAAACCGCTGGGCAATGCCGGAATAATCCGGTTTCTTAAAAACAGTAAAAGATTTTCGGCTGTTGGTTCAACCTCAAACACCAGTAATTCTTCATCTGCAAATGGCCGTTCGTGTTCAGAAAGGTATTTTTTCGACAGGATAAGCTTGTGATCGAGCAGGTCCAGTGTCTCCTGCATCAGACTTTTGATTTGTTTAAAATCAATCAAGATTCCCTGTCCGGCTATGAAATCCTGTTCATGATTTTGATGGGCTACCGTTACATGCAATTCATACGAATGCCCGTGAATGTGGCGACACTTACCCGCATACCCATGAATAGCATGAGCGGCTTCAAACCTGAATATTTTAGTAATGGCTAACATATATTTGAATGATTTCCCGCTTCCGGGATATAGACTACACGCTGGGCTTTCTGACCAGGCTTATTGCATTTGATGCAAAAGTACTAATAAAGGATAATTTAATCTTTATTTAGTGTAATTTTGTCAGTCAATCTATAACCCCGTGCACCCCGCATACACTATTGATGTTCCAGACAAAGTCAAGCAATCAGACTTCCTGATTAAAGAAGTTCTGACGGATGCTGACCTGGATGAATTCATCTCCTTCCCCGTAACGTTATATGATAAAAATCCTTACTTCGTTCCTCCCCTGAAGAACGATGAGAAAGCCCTGTTGAAAATTTGGGATAACCCCGCCTTCCGGCATTGCGAAGCCCGGTATTGGCTGGCGTATAAAAACGGTACGGTCGTTGGCCGCATTGCAGGGATTATTAACCCTGAATACATACAAGAATGGGGCTGCCGGTATGCCCGCTTCGGATGGTTTGATGCTATTCATGACCAGCAGGTTGCCGATGGATTGCTTCGCCAGGTAGAGAGTTGGGCCAGGGAAAAAGAAATGGATGCGATTCACGGACCAATGGGGTTTTGCAATTTTAATCCGGCCGGAATGTTAGTGGAAGGATTCAACGAAATTCCAACGTTGGCTGAACTGTACAACTACCCCTATTATCAAGATTTGCTAAAATGCGCAGGATATCAGAAGGAAGTAGATTGGGTGTCGTATCAAATAGCAGTTCCAAAACAAGTACCCTTAAAGGTTGCGCAGTTTTCACGAATCGTAAAAAAGCGTCATCAACTGACTGTGCTAAAACCAAAACACTCAAAAGAAATCAAGAAGTATGCCTCCGAAATTTTCAACCTGATCAATATTTGCTACCAGCACCTACACGGCATGGTTCCTTTGAGTAACGATCAGATTCAATACTATACCAACCACTACTTGTCCTACATCCGGAAAGATTTTATCTCGTTGGTAACCAACCATCACGGAAACCTGATCGCCCTTGGCATTACCATACCATCGCTTTCCAAAGCTTTTCAAAAAGCCAGAGGAAAATTGCTCCCCTTTGGTATCTTCCATGTGCTTCATGATTTATACCGGAATGACATGGTGGAGTTGTGTTTAGTGGCCATTCACCCCGACTACCAGGGTAAAGGTGTAAATGCCATCCTTATGGAAGAAATGAACCACACCTTTCTTCGTAATAAAATCAAGTTAGCCGAATCAAATCCTGAACTGGAATCAAATGCCCGTGTTCAGTCCATGTGGACCTACTATGAAACCAGACAACACAAACGCAGACGTTGCTATATCAAACACCTCACATGAGCCCGGTTATTACACAGCCCTCAAACAAAACAATCGTAGAATCTATACAGGAGTTGAAGGAGCGCAAGAACGCACTCATCATGGCTCATTATTACCAGGTGCCCGAAATTCAGGAGGTAGCCGATATGGTGGGCGATAGTTTGCAGATGGCTCAATATGCAGCACAATCGAAAGCCGACATATTGGTAGTGGCCGGGGTTTGTTTTATGGCCGAAACTGCCAAAATCCTGAACCCAACCCGCACCGTGTTGCTGCCTGATTTACAAGCCGGCTGTTCATTGGCCGACTCCTGCCCTCCCGATCAATTCAAAGCGTTTATTGATGAACACCCCGGATCACCGGTGGTCAGTTATATTAATTGCAGTGCCGAAATTAAAGCGATGAGCGATGTCATCTGTACATCCTCCAATGCTGTAAAAATCATTACCTCCATTCAAAGCAAGAAGCCCATCATTTTTGCACCCGATGTTAATTTGGGCAAGTACCTCATGCACGAAACCGGCCGCGAATTATTGTTATGGAATGGCAGTTGCCTGGTGCATGAAAATTTTTCGATCGATAAAATTCTTGACCTGCACCAAAAGCATCCGGAAGCAAAATTTATTGCACACCCTGAATCGCAACCGCATATTTTACGCATTGCCTCGTACATCGGGTCAACACGCGGCATGATTGATTTTGTTAAACAATATCCCGGAAGGGAATTTATTGTTGCCACCGAAGCTGGAATTCTGCATCAGATGCACAAAGAGGTACCACACAAAACACTCATACCGGCACCGGCCTTTGAAGACAATACCTGCGCCTGCAGCGAATGTCCATACATGAAAATGAATACCCTTGAAAAATTACGCGACTGCCTGCTTCATGAACATCCACAAATTCACGTAAACGAGGCCACTCGCCAGGGAGCCGAACGCTCCCTGAAACGAATGCTGGAGTTGTCATAAAATGAAGGGTTCTGATTAACTTTAAGGAAAGGCTCACACCTATGAACGGAGGAGAAATTATTGCCCGCTTGCTTAAGCAGCAGGGTGTAAAATTTTTATTCACATTAAGTGGCGGACACATATCACCCATTTTCGTAGAAGCCGAAAAGCAAGGTATCCGCGTAATCGATACCCGGCATGAAGTTACGGCCGCATTTGCCGCGGATGCCGTTGCGCGTCTGACCGGCATACCCGGAGTGGTAGCCGTAACAGCAGGGCCTGGAATTACCAACACCATTACTGCCATTAAAAATGCTCAGTTGGCGCAATCGCCTGTTATCCTGTTAGGCGGAGCCGTGGCCACACTGCTGAAAGGACGGGGAGCGCTTCAGGATGTTGATCAGGTAACCCTGATGCATTCGGTGGTTAAGTGGAGCGCACGCATTACGAAGGTAAAAGATATTGAACCCATGCTTTCCAAAGCTTTTTATAAAGCCTGCCAGGGTGTGCCCGGTCCGGTATTTGTCGAATGTCCGGTTGATATCCTGTATCCCGAATACATTGTGCGCGAATGGTACGGCATTAAAACGCAGGCGGTGCCTCCTAAAAATATTTTCGAACACGTGAAGCAGTGGTACATCAGGCGCCATGCCCGCAAATTATTTGAAGGCAAAACGGAAGTTGATGCTACCCTGCCCAGGCGAGTGCCCGCTGTTCCTCTTCATAGTTCTTCAGAATTAAAAAAAGCAATTGAGCACCTCAACGCTGCTGCCAAGCCGTTGCTGCTGATTGGCAGTGGAGCCATCATGAATCCACAAAAAGCTGAGGCGCTTGCGCAAGCCGTCAATCAACTTGGGATACCGGTTTACCTGAGCGGCATGGCACGCGGACTATTGGGTAGAAATCATCCGCTGCAACTCAGGCATCACCGAAAGGAAGCTATCCGCGAGGCTGACCTCATCATACTGGCCGGTGTTCCAAATGATTTTCGGTTGGATTATGGAAATCATATCGGTCGAAGGGCTTTCATATCGGTTAACCGCAGCTATGACGATTTGTACAAAAACAAAAAACCAACGTTGCCGGTATTGGCCGATCCGCTGGAATTTTTAACCGCCATAGCAAAACACTACCGCGGTGATCACGCCATCTGGCTTAACCAGTTGCGTGCCCGCGATGACCAGCGCGAAACAAGCATTAAAAAAATGTCGGAAGAAGTGCAGACGGGCATCAATCCGTTAAAACTCTTTAAACAGTTGGATACCCATCTCGACAAGAATACTGTTTTGGTTGCCGATGGAGGCGATTTTGTGGCTACCGCTGCATACACGTTACGCCCGAGTGCACCGCTGGCGTGGCTGGATCCGGGCGTATTTGGAACGCTGGGTATCGGTGCTGGCTTTGCACTGGGGGCAAAACTGGTTTTTCCCGAAAAAGATGTTTGGATTCTCTATGGCGATGGAAGCGCAGGTTACAGCCTGATGGAGTTCGACACCTTTGTGCGGCACAACCTACCGGTAATGACCGTAATTGGCAATGACGGCTGTTGGAGTCAGATTGCCCGCGATCAGATCGCCATACTGAACAGCGATTGTGCCGTAAACTTACAGCAGGCAAATTACGAGCAGGTGGGTCAGGCTTTTGGCAGTGAAGGTGAACGCGTAGAAAATATAGAAACGTTTACTGCATCCGTTACGCGGGCCATTGCGAAAAGTCGGGCGGGCGTTCCGTATATCATCAACGCTATCATCAGCAAAAGCGATTTCAGAAAAGGCTCCTTATCAATGTAGATAATGATGAAAACGGTTACGCGACTTTTTGATTTACTGGATGATCATGCCGCTAACCAGCCTGAAGGACTTTTCTTGTCTTCAAAAAAATATCCTCATACCACAGGGCAATGGAAACATTACACCTTTAAGGAGGTACAGCAGTTGATAAACCGCACCAGTCAGCTGTTAATTAACCTGGGGCTGACAAAAGGAAATACAATCGCCATCATATCCGCTAACCGGCCTGAATGGAATTTTGTCGATCTAGGTGCACAGCAAACAGGCGTGGTCGATATTCCCATGTACCCCACCTTTTCTGCGCACGATTACCAGTTTATTCTTCAGGATGCCGAAGTACAATATGTTTTTGCCGAAGATGAAGCCATTGTGCAAAAAGTAATGGCGGTACAGCAGCAGTGTACCAATTTGAAAACGATCATTAGTTTTGAACGCACATCGGGTGCCGAATATTTCTGGGATCTGCTTCCGCCAATGGAAGCATTGAAGATTGAAACAATTGATGCCGTCAAAAGTAATATTGAGCCCGGTCACCTCGCCACTATTATTTATACTTCCGGCACAACAGGCAACCCAAAAGGGGTCATGCTCACCCATGAAAATATTTTAAGCAACGTGTTTAGTGTGATGCAGGTATTGCCCATCATCCATTGCAAAAAAACGCTGAGCTTCCTCCCGCTGTGCCATAGTTTTGAGCGAACCGTGTTTTACGTTTACCTTTCTTTCGGCCTCCACATCAGCTATGCCGAAAGCCTGGAAACCCTGGTGGATAACCTGAAGGAAGTAAAGCCATTTTGTTTCACCACTGTTCCCCGTTTGCTGGAAAAAGTATATGAAAAGATTATGGCAAAGGGTGCAGAACTAAAAGGCCTGAATAAAAAAATATTTCGTTGGGCTATCGATACAGGCACACACTTTCAGATTGGTGTTGAGCAAAGTTTAGGGTTCAGGATGAAGTTAGCCATTGCCAGAAGGTTGGTTTTCTCAAAATGGATGGATGCGTTGGGTGGACAGGTACAATACATCATTACAGGAGCTGCCGCCATGCAACCCCGGCTCATTACGTTGTTTACAGCTGCGGGCATCCAAATTGTGGAAGGCTATGGGCTTACCGAAACTTCGCCTGTGCTGGCTGTCAATGGTTACGAAGCAAAAGACCGTTGCATTGGAACAGTGGGGATGCCCATTCCTGGCGTAGAGATTTCTTTTGCATCGGACGGAGAAATTCTGGCGCGCGGCCCCAATATTATGAAGGGGTATTTCAAACGCCCCGACCTGACAGCCGAGGTGATTCAAAAAGACGGATGGTTTCACACGGGCGATATAGGGGAGTGGGTCAATCATAACGGAAAGAAATTTTTGAAGATCACCGATCGTAAGAAAGAGTTGTTCAAAACGGCCGGTGGCAAATACATTGCCCCCCAGGCTATTGAAATGAAAATGAAAGAGAGTCCTTACATCGAGCAAATTATGGTAGTGGGTGACGATACCAAAAAATTTATTTCAGCCCTGGTCGTTCCTTCCTTTCCGCAGATTGCTGATTGGGCAGGTAAGGTGGGCTTACCTTATACTAATCGTACTGAACTGATGGCCCATAGCCGGGTAATTGAATTGATACAAGCGGAGGTGGAAAAATACAATCGCCATTTCGGTCAGTGGGAGCAAATAAAAAAAATCAGCTTGATGAGCGAAGAGTGGTCTACGGCTACAGGAGAGTTAACACCTACCATGAAGTTGAAGCGAAAAGTGATTTACGAAAAATACGAAAGCCAGATAAGGGCAATGTATCTGGAATGAAAATCCAGATCAAAGCCCGGTTATTGAATTGGTTTGTATTTAATCTATATCATTCTTAAGATTTTGGTTCAAACCTGGCCTGGAAAAAGCGCAGGTACTTTGGTTCGTACACCATTTTTAATCCCTTGATTTTTTTTCTTCGCTCAAAAACAGCTGCAACAGCCTCTGCCACCACATCGGTGTGCGCCTGCGTGTAAACCCTTCGCGGAACGGTGAACCGAACCAGTTCAAGTTTAGGATAATAATTCTCTCCGTTTGATTTACGTCCGGCCGATACAATGCCGCGTTCCATGGTGCGCACACCCGATTCGATGTAGATTTCTGCTGCCAGTGCCTGTGCGGGAAACTCATCTTGTGTCAGGTGCGGCAGGAAAGCTTTGGCATCAACAAACACACCATGGCCTCCGATGGGTTTCACGATGGGAACATTGTACTCCTCCATTTTCCTTCCCAGGTATTCCACCTGTCCCACACGTGCTTTCTGATGATTATCATCCAAACTTTCTTCAATCCCTACAGCAATGGCTTCCATATCGCGGCCCGCTAACCCGCCATACGTATGCAACCCCTCATATACCACTACCAGATTTCTTGCTTCTTCAAACACATCCCATTCATTGGTAGCCATAAAACCTCCAATGTTAACGAGGGCATCTTTTTTAGCGCTCATGGTAGCGCCATCGGTTAGCGAACAAATTTCTTTTACAATTTCACGAATACTTTTTTTGGCATAACCCTTTTCACGCAGTTGAATAAAGTAAGCATTTTCCGCCACGCGTGTCATATCGTGAATGATGCGGATCCCTTTTTCGCGCGTGTAGGCTCTTAACTCCTTCAGGTTTTTCATGCTGATTGGCTGGCCGCCCGCCATGTTTACATTGGTGGCAATACTCACGTAGGGAATTCGCTTCGCTCCGTATTTTTTTACCAGCGCATCCAGTTTTTGTATATCCACATTTCCTTTAAAGGGGTACTCGTCTAACGGGTCGTGCGCTTCGTCAATAATGATATCGGCAAACTTGCCACCGGCCAGTTCCTGATGCAGGCGGGTGGTGGTGAAATACATATTGCCCGGCACCACGTCACCTTTCTTAATTAAAATCTGTGATAAAATATTTTCAGCGCCCCTGCCCTGATGCGTGGGGATGATGTATTTGTATCCATAATATTTTTGAATGGCAGCCTCCAGGCGATAGTAACTTTTACTTCCTGCATAGGCTTCATCGCCCAGCATGAAGGCCGACCATTGGCGGTCGCTCATGGCATTGGTGCCGCTGTCGGTCAGCAAGTCGATGTACACATCTTCCGAACGAAGTAAAAATGTATTGTATCCTGCCTTCTCCAACGCACGTTTACGTTGAGCACGTGTGGTCATCTTCAGCAGCTCGACCATTTTCATTTTGTAGGGCTCGGCCCACGACCTTCTTTTTAATAAACTCATTTCAATTCTACTTTTTCTTTTTAATGAAACTGATAATCCGGAAACATACCTAACGAGTCAGCAAGCATTCAAATTCAAATGACTTCAGCCGTCAGACCGCTCAATGCTTCGGTTTATAGCGGTCAGGCGGCTACTTCTATAAAGTTTAGGTATAAATGCAGACTATCAGATTAATGAATATTCGTTTTAAAATGTTTTGGAAAATTTTCAAGTATTGGCCATTCTGCTTTTAAACTTTTTTGGTCCCAGACTCCCTCCAGCCAGAACCTCAAAAGCCGACCGGCCAAATGGCCAAATACCTGAAACAATATCTATGATGGAGAAGCGTTCTCATGACCTTCCTGCCTGGAGGGCAAGGTGCCAAAAACCCAGTCCCACAAACTTGTAGAAACACCGAAGGCTTTCGTCTCTGGATATTTATAGTGATGAAGCGCATGGTATTTCCACAACCTTTTAAACGGTGGATAAACCGGTGACTTGATGATGTGCTGCGCATAGTGCATCGAAATGTAGAGAACATACCCAAAAAAGAAACCCGGGAAAAATGCCACCGCCAATTCCCCCATCATCAGCCAAAACAAACCAAAGAACATAGCGCCCAGTACGATAGCCGGCACCGGAGGCATGGCCAGCCGGGTGGGATCGCGCGGATACTGATGGTGAATGCCATGCCCCATGTGTTGAATTCTAAGCCAAATTTTGTTGGTGGTTTTGGTATGATAAACAAAACGGTGCACGCAGTATTCTGCAAATGTCCAGGTCACCGTGCCCGCAACGAACATCGCAACAACCGTGAGCCATGAAAATAGTGTAAAGGCATAATAAGTGACTCCTGCCACAATGCATAAGTGCATAACTACCGGAATGGAAATATGCGTTCGGGTAATGGCCTCCATGAAACGATTGGTAAACAAAGGAGCCGTGCCGGTATGGTGTGGCTTGAGGTTGTCGGGAATGTTGTTCATGTCATGAAAATTAAATTGCTGCTATAGTTTCGTTCGAAAGCTTTTCAAAACGTGCTGTAAAGTGCCGCAGGAATGGCGGCTCTTCTACAATCCGTAATCCGCTGGATTTCTCTCTCATATCCAGGATATCATCAAACACATCCAACACATAATCGATATGACTTTGCGTATAGACTCTTCGTGGAATGGCCAGTCGTACCAGCTCTTGCTTGGCCGGTATGAGTTGTTTGTTCTCATTGTATTTTCCAAACATCACACTGCCTACCTCCACGCAACGCACCCCTCCTTTTATGTAGAGGTCACATACCAACTCCTGTCCGGGATATTGATCGATCGGGATGTTGGCATAGAGTTTTGCTGCATCTATATAAACGGCATGTCCGCCAATCGGCCAAACAACAGGAATACCTATCGCTCTTAAATGCTCGCCCAGGTAGGCCGTACTTCGAATGCGGTAATGAAGGTAGTCGGGATCAAAAACTTCCTGCAGGCCAATAGCCATGGCTTCCATGTCTCGACCGGAAAGACCACCATACGTGGTGAAGCCTTCAGAAATAATTAACAGGTTGGTGCACTGGCGATAAAGCTGCTCGTTTCGAAGAGCCAAAATTCCACCCATATTCACCAGGCCGTCTTTTTTGGCACTCATCACAAATGCATCCGCCAGCGAGTTCATCTCACGCGCAATAGACTCATACGACTTCTTATCGTATCCTGGCTCGCGATGCTTAATAAAGTAACTGTTCTCTGCAATACGGCACCCATCTATCACCAGCATCAGGTTGTACGTGTCACAAATGCTTCTCACCGATTTTAGATTTTCCATGCTCACTGGCTGCCCGCCTGATGAGTTGTTGGTAACAGTCATGATAACAGCCGCAATATTTTTGGCACCATGACGGCTGATCGCCTCTTGTAATTTTTGAGTGTCGATGTTGCCCTTAAATGGAAGATTAGCTTCTGCCTCGTCCGCTTCCGGGCATAATAAGTCAATAGCTAAGGCTCCGGTATATTCTATATTGGCACGGGTTGTATCAAAGTGAGTATTACTGAGAAACACTTTCCCCTTTCCGCCAATCAATCCGTACAGAATCCGCTCGGCTGCACGCCCCTGGTGGGTGGGTAAAATGAAGGGCATGCCGGTCATGTCCTGCACCACAGACTGTAAATGCCGCCAACTTCTGGCACCTGCGTAGCTTTCATCGCCTGTCATCACCCCGGCCCACTGCTGGTCGCTCATGGCCCCGGTACCGCTATCGGTCAGCAAGTCGATAAATACATCATCTGATTTTAACAAAAAAGGATTATAGCCTGCTTCACGGAGAGCGGTCTCGCGATAGGCTTCGGTTGTCATGCGTAACGGCTCAACCATTTTAATTTTGAAGGGCTCTGCCAACGTTCGCTGTTTACTCATAACGATACCCGAAATCACGCTTTTACAGGACAAAGTTATCTTTTTTAGCAATCTATTTAAAGAGTTATTTATCTTTTATTAAGTTTGGGTTGCGAACCCCTACTTTTTACAGATTGCATTTTTTGATGGCCGTCCTGCACACTCATGAAAATCTCTGAAATCATCCGGCATCAGCCATTGGGGCTAAAAATCCTGAACAAGTATGGGTTAAACCATGCTACCTGCCGGCATCTGCCATTTGAAGAAGCGTGTGAATCCTTTGCGGTTAATCCGTCTATTATCAAGCAGGAACTTCTCGAACAAAAGAAATCCTTTCAAAAAAATCACTACCCCATCGATCAAATCATTCAAACAGCCTTGCTGCAGCATGAGGTTGTGAAACAACAAGTGGATGTGGTTAACCCTGTTTTGGAAACAGCTCTTGAACGGGAGCCTTTTTTTCGGCAGGAGTTGCTTGCAATTCACACACAACTGATCACGTTGGCAGAAAATCTGGAAATGCACCTATACAAAGAAAAAGAAATTCTGTTTCCACAGTTTATCCGGCAATGCGGAAACCAACCTGCAGTAGACTTCAACATGCTGTATCCCATTGAGCGGCTTGAACATGAACATGACTCCACTGCCGTGCACCTGGAGGAAATCCGAAAAATAAGAACCTCATTCGGATTCGTGTCTAAGAACAATCCCCATCTGGCCGAGGTGTGCGATGCCATTGCTTGTCTCGAAAACGAGTTGGTGGCCCTCATCTACTTTGAAAACACGTTGTTATTTCCGTTGCTGGTATCCATGGAAATTCAGGATACCGACAGTTCATAATCATCAGGCTTCAACCCTCTTTTTAATGCTTTTTTAAACTTAAACAACCACCCATCATGGAACTCAATCAAGAAATTCTCAGCGACATTGTCATTTACATGAAGTACGCTCGCTACCTTCCTGAACTTCAGCGGAGAGAGCTATGGCCGGAGATATGTAATCGCTACTCGGCCATGATGATCGAAAAATATCCAGCGCTGAAAGACGAAATTGAAGAAAACATGGATTGGGTACTTCGCAAAAAAGTACTTCCTTCCATGCGGGCCATGCAGTTTGCGGGATCGCCTATTGTTAAGAACAACAGCCGCATTTATAACTGCGCCTATATGCCGGTTGACGATATCCGCGCTTTTTCAGAAGCTATGTTTCTGCTGTTAGGCGGAACAGGTGTAGGGTTTTCTGTTCAGGTCCATCATGTTGCACAGCTTCCCGCCATTCGGAAAGCCGAAAAACACAGACGATTTTTAATTGGCGACAGCCTGGAAGGATGGGCTGATTCCATCAAAATGATTATGAAAGCTTACTTCGGGCAAAGTGATGCGCTTCCCGAATTTGATTACTCCGATATCCGGCCCAAAGGTGCACGCCTGGTGACTGCAGGCGGCAAAGCTCCCGGGCCTGAGCCTTTAAAGGTTTGTCATGCCCATGTGACGGCCATCTTAGATCGGAAACGTGATGGCGAGCAACTCACTCCTTTAGAATGCCACGACATCATGTGCCATATTGCCAATGCCGTATTGGCGGGTGGTATTCGCAGGTCTGCTATGATCTCGCTTTTCTCGCTGGAAGATGAAGAGATGCTCACAAGCAAGTTTGGAAACTGGTGGGAATTGAACGAACAACGTGGTCGCGCCAATAATTCGGCAGTTCTTTCACGGGAACACACCACACAGCAGGAGTTCTTTGACCTATGGAAAAAAATTGAAATCTCCGGTGCCGGTGAACCGGGATTTTATTTCAGCAATCACCCCGATTGGGGAACCAACCCTTGTTGCGAAATTGCCCTTCGCCCGTTTCAATTCTGTAACCTGTGCGAGATTAATGTTTCGGATGTAGAAACACAGGAGGAACTGAATGCGCGGGCACGCGCAGCTGCGTTCCTCGGAACCTTGCAGGCTGGCTTTACCGACTTTCATTACTTACGTGAAGTGTGGAAAAAAACTACCGAACAAGATGCCCTTATTGGTGTGGGCATGACCGGCATCGCAAGCGGCAGAGTTGCCAAACTGGATTTACGCGAAGCGGCCCAGGAAGTAAAACACATCAATAACGTTGTGTCGGCAAAGATTGGAATTCAGTTTGCAGCACGCTGTACCACCATCAAACCATCGGGTACCAGCTCTATTGTGCTGGGAACTTCTTCCGGCATACATGCCTGGCATAATGATTTTTACCTGCGCAGAATGCGCATTGGCAAAAATGAAGCACTGTATGAATACTTGAAAGACAATCATCCCGAGCTGATCGAAGACGACCTGTTGAACAGCAAGCAAGCCATTATCTGCATTCCACAAAAAGCCCCTGAGGGAAGCATCCTTCGAACGGAAAGTGTCATGGATATGCTGGAACGGATTAAATCATTTAACATGAATTGGGTTCGTAACGGATATCGGTTGGGGTATAATGCCAATAATGTTTCGGCCACGGTTTCCATCCGTAACGAAGAATGGGCACAAGTGGGTGAATGGATGTGGAAAAACAAGGCTAGTTATAACGGTCTCAGCGTGCTTCCGTTCGACAACGGCAATTATAAGCAGGCACCTTTCGAGGATATCAGCCAGGAGCAGTTCAGTGTACTGGAGCAATCGCTTCATGCCATTGACCTGTCACGTGTGTTTGAACCCGATGATGCTACCGACCTGCAAGCCGAAGCCGCCTGCGCGGGTGGGGCCTGTGTTATTCAATGATGTGAATTTCGGCAACCTAACAGGTTTCAATCAGAAAGACCGGGAGTTTTCCGGTCTTTCTGCTTTTTAGTGTTGACTTTACACTTACTCTTTCAGTAATACTAATTTCACTTTCATATCTACATCATCATACACCAGCTTGTCACCCAGGTTTTCGAAAAACGATTGCGAGCCAAACTTCACATCATACTTACTCCGATCGAATGTAAGGGTAGCTTCGGCAATGGTTTGGTTGTTTACAGTATGGATCGTTGCCGTGAATGCCACAGGATTTGTCTTGCCCTTGATCGCAAGGCCTCCTGTTACCAGGTATTCCACTTTTGATTTGCTCTCTACGTTGGTAATAACCAACATTGCTTTGGGGAAGCGAACCACCGAAAAGAAATCCTCCGACTTCAGGTGATCGACCAATCGTTTGTTTGATTTTACATCGGCAATGTCTGCACAGGTGATGCTTGCCATATCCATTTCGAAAGCACCACCGGTAAGTTTGCTTTTCGTGAATACCAGGTGGCCAGATGCCAATTGTATTTCGCCATAATGCTCCCCCCCTAACTTTTTACCAGTCCACTCCAGTTTACTTTGTTTCAGGTCAATATCGATCGTTTCAGATTTGATTTTCTGAGCAACTGTCGTTAGCGACAAATGGGCAATCAGTATAACCGAAAGGATTTTCATATTACTTTTTACCCGATTTTACCACCCATTCAGCTCGCATTTTTTCATTCACTGCTATAATCTGGTTCAACTTTTTGGTTGTTGCCAGATCGGTTGACGCTTTCAATGTTTTCAAAGCCGAAGCATAGTCGTTCATAGCTGCTTCAATCTTAGCCTGTAATTGAAGATAGGCTGCATCCTGCGTTTTACTGTTGGCCACTTTTACCCACGCATATGCCTGCTTCAAATCTTTATTGTTGTTAAAGTAGTAGAGGCTGGATTGGTAAAAGAGACTTGCTCGGTCTTCCTTCTTTACATTGATGCGGTCGTTAATCTCAGCCATCACCTTTTCATCTACATTCATTTTGATGTTGAGCTTCACTTGTGTGTTCTCCCAGAGTAAGTAC
>JBAQPU010000031.1:0-61284 GCA_049306095.1 Cyclobacteriaceae bacterium | reverse complement strand
GTTGTGTGTTTGCGATATTTTTTAAAAAGGTGAGGTATACCAGTCTGCCTTTTTCAAGTTGGTCGAATGTGATGTATTCATTTGAATTATGAACAGCCTCCAGTTGCTCCATTGAAAGGTGTACAGGATTGATTCCGTAAACAGGGATACCTTTTTGCCTGAAAAAACTATTGTCAGAGTAAGCCGGGAAGAGAATGGGCACAACGGAACTGGCCGGCTCAATACTCAATAAGGCACGTTTGAATTCCTGAAAAAATTGACCTGGTTTTGAGGGGACAGCAGAAGGAGTTTCATGAACGATGGTAACCTGTATTTTGTCTGACTTTAAAGATTTTTTTACATTTTTTACGAACGCTGCTTCATTGAAACCAGGAAGTAACCTGCAATCAAGAAGTACCTGTGCTTCTTGTGCTATCTGGTTTGCTTCCAGAGAAGGATTGTTAATGTTGGTAACAGTAATTGTATTCGTTAAGGTGGCCAGCATGAGGGGCTCTTTCATCATTGCAGGTTTAAGCAGGAACTTGAAAAGCCTGGGCTTACGAAGAACTGTTTTACGAAGACCTTGCTCCTGATTGCCAAGAGCTTTCATCATACCAACCGATGTTTCATCAAATTTCAATTTGATCTTTTGATCCAACAAACTTCCTAATGACTTTACTAAAACCTGGTTGGTGTATTCTAATGGAGGAACCGCGCCATGACCGGAGCTTGGAATTTTAATTGAAAGTTTTAGCCAGAGCGCTTTCTTTTCAGCAACTGATATGGTGAAGAAGAGATGATTAGGATTTGACGATGAAAGACCGGTTATTCCTGCACCACCTTCACCGAAAACTACAATCGGGTTTAATAGATCAAGAAAACCATCAATTACTGATTTTGCCCCGCCATTATCAGTTTCTTCACGGGAAACACATAAAAGTGTGATGTTGAATGGTAACTCATCCTGGTTAGATTTTTTGAACTCATCAATAGCCAGAAGCTGCATCACCGCCATTCCTTTCATGTCGATAGCACCCCGCCCCCAAACAATTCCGTCCTGAATGGTACCAGCGAAGGGATCAAATTTCCAGGAAGAATCAGGAGGTGCCGGAACTACGTCAATATGATTGAGGAAGATGATATTGGGTTTTTCATCCTGTAAAGGATAGAGCGATGCCGTAAAATTATATCCCCCACCATTTTCATTAAACAGTTCAACAAAAAGTCCCTTCTCTTTACAAATCCTCGCAAAGAATTCTCCCGCTTTTTTTTCGTGACCTGAAACAGAAGGGTGTTGAATGTACTGGCTTAGCAGGTGGACGGATTCAGGTGTACCTGGGGCAGCAGTTGATTGTGCATATGCTAGTTGGGAATAACCACATAATAATAGTCGGGCAAAATGTAGGATTAGACTTTTCATTTTCGTGTGACTTTAATTGTCGACACGAAAGTATTTTACAGCATCATGCAGGGGTTAACCGGATTTTCTCAAAAGTTAATAGTTATTCGCAGTTGTTCTTTTTGCATATAAAACCTCGTTGCCACTTCCTTATCATTTGCTAACACTATTTTATCTTTTTGATAAAAATCTACCATTCTATGCCACAAACCAGCAAGGTACTTTTCCACTGGTTCAAATGATGATACTTTTGAAGAAGTGGAAATTACGGGTTCGTTTGAAGGAGGGTTAACCAAAATTGAATTTTAATGTTCAAAAATCTTTGAGCTCCAATTGTTCTTTAGTTTTCATTCATAAATAAACTTGATATGCTAAAAAGAATCATTTTCCTTTTCTGTGTATCCTCAACTCATGCGTATGCTCAGGATACCCCCACCGAATCCTATACGGTATCCATTTATGGCAATGTTGGCATTCCTTCGCCTGAATTTAAGAAAGCAGTTAATAATTCAATTGGAGGAACTGCGGTAGGGTTTGGCGGAAATATGTTATTTAACACAGGGGGTAAGAAGAAATTATCTCCCCTAGCATTCGGTGTAGACTTTTCCTATCAATACTTTGGTCGTGATAAAATTGAAGCAACTTCTTCGTTACCTCCCTATAAAACGTCTTATAACTTTTGGAGCCTGAGTGGAGTAAGCCGGGTAATTTTATCGAAGAGGACTGAAGGGTTTGTACCCTTTGTTGATGGTATGATGGGGCTGAAAATATTCACCACGCGAACGAAAGTGGATAAAAGTGCGCTGGCCAGCGTACTGGGCGAAGAGGAAGAACTTGTTGGTGTTAAAAATTATAATGGATTGGGCTATGGAATTGGCATGGGCTGGTATACACGGAAGCCACAAGATCAGGAAGATAATGCATCGTTTTCGTTACGGGTCATGTATTTATGGGGCGACAGAATCAAGTATGTTAAGCGAGGCTCTGTGCAGGTTGATAACGGCAGTGTCAAATTTGAAACCGGATACACCTACACCAATACGGTTTTGATTCAATTTGGATGTACGATTCATTAATTATTAAGCATATGAAAATTGGAGATATGAAAATACTGACTCTGGCGCTCTTCGTGATGCTGTTGTCGGCTGAAAGGGTCTCTGGACAAAAGAGAGTTATGGAATTGGATGCTGGCTTGAAAGCAAACAGTACGGCAATAGAGGCAAAAGCCAGGGGAGCAGGCTCAATAAGCAAATACAAATTTGGCGATTATGCCATAGTCTCGGGAAAAGAAGGATGGGGAACTACTAAAACAAAAAGCCGATTTTTTAGTGCTGTGAGTGAAGCGCAATCAAAGCGGAAACTCTCATTTGTATTCGTGGGACATGGGCAGGATACTGTTTTGGTAGATGCTGCAATCGATACAAACCTGAAAGAGATAAATGTGGGCGATTTCCCCATTCATTTTGAAAAAGGTGGTGAAGTATTTTTTGGAAGAAATTGGAGTGAGTTGAGGGAGAGCACAGAAAATTATCTCGCAGTGTTTTCGGTAGAAGCAGATACAACTAAATGGAGAATGGTATCGCTAACGAGAATGGGATATGAAGTCGAAGGAGGCTATCAGTTTGCTGGTTTTGTAACGAACGGTGTAACGCAAATTGAAATTAAACAGGTTAAGGAATGGGGCGATGGAAAAAAATCAGCATTTAATATTATGATGGGAAATTTAATTGTTGGGTACGAATTTGTAATAGATGAACAGACATTGGGAGCCGTTCAGGTAAGTATGGATTCTTTTCAGAAGAAACTTGTCTGGCTTCGGAATGACATGGATGAACGATTGAAGCTTGTGCTGGCTGCAGCTTCGGCAGCTATGATGGTTCGGGTTGAAACTACTGGTGCATATTAATAACCCATTTTGGGAGAGCGGGTCAAAGGCAAACTATCCCTGAATGGATGGAAGCTGTTTGCATTTTTTGCAAATCACAATTCTTGAAAGCTATGTTTTTGCAAAAAAGAATAAACATTGTTAGTGTATGCATGATTTATGCTATCCATCATGCACGATTTGGAGTTAACCTTGTGTTAGCAAATATTTCAATTAATCATATTGAAGCTCATTGACGGAAATTTTTCCACTGGCAAAATAAACCTGACAGAAATGAAAAAGACAATTTTGATTTTCCGAGTAAACATTTTACTGCTAATTGTTACGTTAATAATCTCTTGTGAAAATCAAGAGGTAGCCCCAGGTGACGATGACAAAGCGGTTTTCCTTTCCTTTTCAAGCAACGGACAAACATTGCCAACCTCTATTAATGGAGTTGATCATCGGGTGGTCTTAGAAGTGGATCACGATGTTGATGTTACCAGATTAATACCTGAATTTGATATTCCTGACGGGTATTCAGTTTATGTAAATGGACTCCAGCAAATTTCAGGTAGCTCAATAGTTGATTTTTCTCAACCAGTTTCATACACCCTCAAGGATAAAAATAACCGTTCTACAACCTGGCAAACCTCGGTTGTTCCCTTGGCTTGTAAAATCCTGATCGATGCATCGCACGATGGAGGTGTGTGGTGGTTCCCCCAATATGAAGGTACAGGATTTAATGCTAACGAATGGCATCAAGGACAAGTGTTTGCAAATCTACTTCGGGAGAAAGGCTTTGAGGTGAATGAGTTGGGTAGAGGACAAGAGTTAAAGGAAGAAATGTTTTTCGGCCACTACATTGTTATCAGGGTAAATGGATTTCAACCCTATACCACGCGGGAACGAGAGGTCTATACCAACTTAGTTAACCGCGGAATGAAGATGGTGTTTTTTACAGATCACAAGAAGTTTGATCCGATAGACGAATTGGGCGATCACCTGGGTTTAAAATTTGAAGGATCGGCAAATGGAGTTGTTACTACATTCATGCCCCATCCGATTACGGAAAATATGGTATTCATCAATTATGTGGCAGGCGCTGTCTTAACCAATGCCAATGAAAATACCAGCGTTGAAGTACTGGGATGGTTAGGGGAGGATGATTTCGCTGATCTGAATTTCAATGGAATCAAAGATGCCAACGAACCCGTGTCAATGCCCGTGATGGGAATCTTAAATTATCCTAATAGCAGAATATTTTTTATTGGCGATACGAATGGAATTGAACAGCAACCTCAGCCATTTATTGATAATCTTATAACGTGGATGGGGACTTGCTTTGAGAGATAAATTGATCGCGGCCTTGAAAATATAAATATATGAGGGAATTCATAATTGGTACTATTATTCTATTCCTATTTTCGATTTATTCCTGTTTAGCCCAGGAGACCGCCAAATTGAATATTGGTTTAGGAATGGGGATAGACTATGGTGGGTTTGGTACCCGGGTAACCTATTTACCAGTTAATAGAATTGGCTTGTTTGGTTCAGCCGGCTACAACCTGAATTCAATCGGCTATAATGTTGGTGTTCAACTTCGATTTCCTTCGGAAAGAAGAATCGCTTGCCACCTTACTGGTATGTACGGATATAATACCGTGTTAATAGTCGAATCAACCACTACCAGTAAAACGACATACTTTGGGCCATCGATAGGTGCAGGGATGGAATTAAAGTTCAAAAAAGAAGCAAAACAATTTTTAAGTTTCGAAGTGCTTTTGCCCTTCCGTCCTCAGGCGTATCAAAATGCAGTTGACGACCTTAGATTGATAGGATTTGAAGTGAAGGACCAAGCCCCCCTGTTGTTTAGTATTGGATATCATTTTAGACTCTAAAGTGTATGACAAAAATTTGTGTAATGCCGCTGACTTCTAGATTGAAGCAAACATTAGTACGGTTTTTTGTGGTTATGATATGTCTTGCTGAGGCAGGGTGCCTATTTGAAAATCCAACTCCTCCAACGGTAACTGTTGAATTAATTTCAGTTTCGAGAAGAGAATATACAATTCGGGTGAAAGTGGAATCTGATGGACATGATGTTTTTCACATTGGAATTTGTCAAAGTACAGAACCATCGCCAACATATAGTACATGTAGTCCTATTGAGGGTTACAAAGGATCATCAAGTTTTCAGTTTACAGCCGCAAGAGACTCAAAAAAATTTTATTTGAGGATTTACGCCATAAATGGTGCTGGCTTAAGTTATAGTAATGAGCTTGAAATTCCAGTGGTTATTGATGATAGCGGAACTACTTGGATAACGCAAGTAATGGGTGAACCTTATAACCTTAATAAAGTGATATGGACAGGTTCAAAGTTTGCAGCAGTGGGGGATTATAATACTATACTAATTGACGGGGAAGTTAAGTCAATAGAGGTTTCAAATAATTTAAAAGGTATTGTTTGGTCAGGTAGCCTGTTTGTGGCTGTTGGTCACAGTGGAATAGTAACATCATCTGACGGGAACACATGGACAGCCCGCTTAATTGGTTCTGGGTTTGACGCTCCAAAGTTCTTTGCAGTTGGTTGGTCGGGAACTCGATTTGTAGCCGTTGGATATCGGATGGTGGCTGCCTACGAGACTGTCATTTATTATTCAGATGATGGTATTAACTGGAATGAAAGTGACTTTACGATATCGCTGGGGTCGCTTAGAAACATTGCGTGGATGAATAACAAATTTATTGCAGTAGGAATGGAAATGTATAAGCCATTAATCCTAACCTCCACAGATGGCATTACCTGGTCATCTCAAACCTTAGATTTTCAAGGTTATAATCTGTACGATATTGTCTGGACAGGAACTAAATTCTTAGCAATAGGAAACAGTACATCTTATGAAATGCCTGGGCGTTCAATCGATAACAAAACATTTATCGCTACCTCCGCAAACGGGAGTACATGGAATACGAACATAATAGATTCAGGGAGTTTCTTCAGTCTCACATTTACAGGTAATACGTTTGTAGCAACAGGTGATGGAATCTATACCTCAAAGGATGGCGTTGCGTGGGTAAAAAGAATAGACACTTCTTATTACAGACTTACCTCAGTAGCTTGGTCGGGAGAGGAATATATGGCTGTCGGGCACGGATCAATTTTTAGTTATATGTCAGACTATTAGTTACTTCTGAAATTCAGAGGGGGTTATACCAAACTTCTCCTTAAAACACTTCGCGAAATAGCTCAGGTTGTTAAATCCAACCTGGTACGCGATTTCGGCTACACCACCGGCATGTTGCTTGAGTAATGAAGCCGCGCGTTCAAGTCTGAAGTTTCGGATCAGTTCGTTCGGGGTTTGGTTTGTCAGGGCTTTTAACTTTCGATAGAGTTGAACATTGCTCATCGCGGCTTCCTCTGCGAGAGACTCAACACTAAAGCCAGGGTTGGAAAGATTGGATTCGACAATCGTCAGCACCTTCTTAAGAAAACGGTCTTCGGTTGATTGTACGGTAACTTCTGTTGGCTTTAGGTTCATTTGCTGCGCAAATTTCTCCTGAAGTTTTTTGCGGATATCAATCAGGTTTTTAATTCGGGTATGGAGTTCAGTCCAGTCGAAAGGTTTAGGAAGGTAGTCATCGGCTCCTGCTTCAAGCCCCTCAATTTTGGCGGAAAGGTTGGCTTTAGCGGTAAGCAAGATTACAGGTATATGACTTGTGCGTTCATCACCCTTTATTTTTTTACAAAGCTGATACCCATCCATCAGGGGCATCATTAAATCACTGATAACCAAATCCGGAATCTCCTGTACAGCCTTGGTAAAACCCTCTTCTCCGTTGCCGGCTTCCTGTACCGAGAACAATCCGTTAAAATTGTTTCGCAGGTAGGTTCGCAGGTCTGTGTTATCTTCTACGATCAATATTTTTGGTAGAAGAGAATGATCGATACCTACAGAGGCAGGCGTGGGCACATCCGTTGGAAAGGTTTCCATTTGAGTCGGCTCTTCCAAGGGTGCAAGCAATTCATCCGGTTTCAGGTGTACATGTCCTAATGGTAGTTTAACGGCAAAACAACTCCCTTCATTTTTTACACTGGTTACCGAAATAGTTCCTCCGTGAAGTTCAACCAGTTCTTTTGTTAACGCCAGGCCAATGCCGGCTCCTTCGTACCCACGGGTGCTTGAACTATCGGCCTGGAAAAACCGATCAAAAATTTTTGGAATATGTTCATTTTCAATTCCCTTGCCGGTATCCCACACGGCAATTTCGGCAAAGCCTTGTGTAAAAGATTTGGTTGGAGCGTACTGATCAAGGGTAAGGGTAATGCTTCCTTCACCGGGTGTAAATTTATACGCATTCGACAGTAGATTTGTGATTATTTTCTCCAGCTTATCATGATCGAAATACAGGCTGATGTCTTTACTGGCAGAAATGGCAAAGTCAATTTTTTTGGACGCTGCCATCGATGAAAACTGATTTGAAATCGAATTGATAAAATGGTTAAGTGATCCATACCGGCATTGAAGCTTGAGTGTACCGGCTTCCAATCGCGACAAGTCCAGCAACTGGTTTACCAAGATTAACAACCGCGATGCATTGCGGTGCATCATGCTGAGTTCAGTCTTATCCTGATCTTCATGGACGGAGGATAATCGTTTTTCAATCGGGCCTAATATTAAGGTGAGGGGTGTACGAAACTCATGAGAGATGTTGGCGAAAAATCTGGATTTGATTGTATCCAACTCATGATACTTTTCAGCTTCTAATTCTTTTAGTTTTATTTTTCCTTTTAAACGTTCGCGTTTTACAATTTCATTGCGACCAATAATCAGGAGTGAAACAAAGGCAATTGTATAGAGTGAGTAAGCCCACCAGGTTTTCCAGGGAGGAGGGAGAATGACAAATTTAATAGAGGCCCCTGTTTCGTTCCAGGCGCCATCATGATTGGAGGCTTTTACTGTGAATATATAGGTGCCTGGAACCAGGTTGTTGTAAGAAACGGAATTTTTATTGGCGGAGGCTGTTACCCAATACTCCTGAAATCCTGACAGTTTATATTTATATCGATTCGCCTCCGGTTTCGAAAAATTCATAGAATTAAATGAAAAAACTACTTCATTTTGATCATACGTTAATGTTAAATTTTTCTTCATATCTATTGAATCCAAACCTATAGCGGATGGTTTGTTTGTTTTTTTCAAATAGACTTTAGGGACAAGCGTCTTTTTGATAAATGTTGTTGGATTAAATACCTGAAAACCGTCCAGTGTTCCCAGGTACACATTCCCGTTTTTTGATCCAAGGATCGGGAAGCTGTTTAATTGATCGCTTACCAGTCCATCGGAAGCAAAATAATTTTGAATTTTATTATTGACGGGATCAATACTAATGAGGCCACGGTGGCTTGTTGCCCAAATCACGCCCTGTGAATCAAACGTAACTTCACTGATGTTGTTATCGCATAAGCCATCTTTGGTACCATATGCCCAATACAATCGATTGGCTAATGAATCAATCTTCACCCCAACAATTCCATTTCCTAACGATCCTACCCAGATATTACCGTCTTTATCTTTTGTAAGGTTCAGGGCTTTCATGGAAAGGAGTTTATCGCCCCCTTCTATGTAGTCGTGAAGGTTTATAAGTTTCCCTGACTTCCCGTTCAACAGTCTGATTCCGGCATGCGTTGCTACCCAAATCGTTCCGTTTTTGTCTTCTTCTATGTCGTAAATTTTAAGCTGCTGCGGTGAGTTTTTAGTAGAGGTCAATTCACCCGTGTACTCTTTCCATATTTTTTTTCCTTTGTCTAACCTGTGCAACCCGTCCATATAAAGGGAAGCCCACACATTGCCTTGTCGATCGCGATGCATGGCAGTAATGGAGTTTCCCTTGAATGGCAAATTTTGTGTTGTGCTGAAAGGTATGATGGTATTGGTTTGGATATTATATTCTTGTAACCCTGCCGATGATACAACCCAAACCGTTTTTGAACTTTCATCGAGGCAAAGATGGCTGACATTGGCTGATGAGCGAATCACTTTTGGTTCGTTAGTAGTCTTATTGATTTTGTAGAGAGCACCATCCAAGCTCATGATCAGGTGTTCCTCTGTTTCTACAATGCTTGATACCCAACCCGGTTCATGGCTGTTCGTGAAATTTGCAAGCTGTCGGTAGGAAAAGTATTGGAGGTAAGGATCAAGTTTACAAATTGATCGGCTACGGGAAAACCAGGTTATTCCCTCCTTGTCGCGAAAAATATGGTTTACTCCATCAGCTTCGATTTCAAAATTATGATTGACAGAATCGGTTGGGAATGGTTGTAGCGCAAGTGTTTTTTTATTCAACACGTGAATTGTTTTTGAATTGATTTTAGATCCGGTACAGATCCACAACCGGTTGTTATCATACGGAGTAATGCAATTGATGGTACAATAAAGCATTCCCTTTTCTCTGAACGACTTCATTGTCCATTGGATGGTAGCGGGGTTAAAGTGAAATATTTCTCCAAAATTATTGCCCAACCATAATGTATTGTCGTTATCAATAAATAGCCGGATAAAGCTTTTTCGCTGAGCTTTAGATTTGTCTTCATAATCGGATTGAATGGGAGGCTGATGCTCCTTAAATTGTTCTGTATCCTTTCTGAAACTAAATAGTCCGCCTGCTCCTGCAATCCAAAGTAAGTTTTTGTCTTTCTTGTCCTGAACGATCCCATGGGCAGTATACTTGTAAGGCCTTGATGTTCCGTGGAAGTCTGACCAATTTTTAAACTTCCCATTGCCCAGGTATAAAGAAAAACCGGTGGTTGTTCCAATCCAAACTTTTCCATCAGGATCAATTATCGTTCTGATCACCTCGCTGCTGGCGATCGAATTGTTGTTATAAGGATTATGCTCAAAACGGGTGAAGAGCTGGGTGGTTAAATCGAATTGGTTTAATCCCTGGTTTGTAGAAACCCATAAGTGGCCCGTGTGATCTTCGATAACGTGAGCGACATTATCATTAGAAATGGAGGTTGTGTCAACAAACGAATTTCTGAAATTATAAAATTCTTTGCCGTCATACCGGATTAGCCCAAAATTAGAACAGAGCCAAAGAAACCCCCTGCTATCCTTCATCATGTAAGAAATGAACTCAGCATTGAGGCCTTCCTTTTGGCCCAGGTGGTTAAAGGTTAAATCATGTTGTGCGAAAACTCCGGAGAGGAGGAAAAAGGAAAAAATGAAAAGGATTTTACTTTTCATGATGGCTTTGGTTATAGAGATTGAATGGTAATCTACTCCTCCGTCATCACACCTATCAATCAATAGGTATTACTTCTGCATAATTAAATATAAGAATATTTGTCTGCCCTTGGTTGATTATTTTCCTCTCATTTTCTCTATGTTATCCCACAATGCTTCCGGTATGGCCTCCAGGTGACTAAACTCTCCACCATTCCGCAGCCACTCACCGCCATCAATGGTGATCACTTCTCCATTGATATAAGAAGAATAATCGGACAATAAATAGGCAGCCAGGTTAGCTAGTTCCTGGTGATCGCCTACACGTTTTAATGGAATTCGCTCGGCAGGATCAAATTTTTTCACCAGTTCGCCCGGTAAGAACCGACTCCATGCGCCTTCTGTAGGAAAAGGTCCGGGAGCGATAGCATTGCTTCGGATGTTGTATTTGGCCCATTCTACCGCAAGCGAACGTGTGAGTGCGAGTACGCCAGCTTTTCCGCAAGCAGATGGCACTACATAACCTGAGCCCGTCCAGGCATAGGTGGTAACAATGTTCAGGAATACTCCGGGTTGCTTTTTGGCGATCCAATTCTTGCCTGCTGCAAGGGTGGTGTAATAGGTTCCTTTCAGCACAATATCCACTACAATGTCAAAGGCACGATGCGATAACCGTTCGGTCGGACTGATAAAATTACCTGCAGCGTTATTTAGTACCCCGTGTATTTGCCCAAACCGATTTTCAGTTTCTTTTAAAACATTTTCTATTTCATCGTACTTCCGCACATCGCAGGGCACGGCTAAAACGTTGCCCCCGGTTGCATTCATTAACTCCTTAGCGGTCTTGTCAATCACTTCTTTTTTTCGGCTGGTAATGACGAGGTTGGCGCCCAGTTCAAGAAAATACTTGCCCATCGACTTCCCCAGGCCGGTACCGCCACCGGTAACGATAATCGTTTTGTTATTAAGCGAACCCGGTTGTAGCATACCTTTCATAGTCCAACGATTTTATTTCTTGTGTTAATTTAAGGTAAAAGAACATAAGCCGGCACTCCGGTTGGTTTTTATTTAATAGTTCCGATATTTGTTAAACCATTTTTTAAACTTATGATTAGAATACTTGTTGTCATTGCATTTTTTTCGTTTGTATTTTCCTCCTGCATCGTCACCAAAAAGAAATACGATGACCTTTTAGCTCAAAAGGTACGATTAGATGCCGATGTTGCCGACCGCGATTCGCTCATCGCCAAGGCGAATGCCGACCTTCAAAATTTAGATGAACGCGTGAATAAACTGGCCTCCGACACCGCCTCCTTGGGGCAGGATTTGCGAACAAAGTCTGCACGGCTTACCGAAATGGATAAGGAGTATGCGCAGTTAAATAACTATTATAAAAATCTGCTTACCAGCAGCGGAAAATTGAATCGGGATATGGCGCAACAGCAGGAACAGTTGCTGGCGATTCAGCAGAATCTCGAACGTACCCGAAAGACCAACGACTCCCTCAGCACAAGTTTAAACGAGCGCGAGAAGAAAGTTCGTGAACTCGAAAACGTGATGGCAGCAAAAGATAAGGCTGTTCAGGATTTAAAAAACAATATCAGTAAAGCGCTTCTGAATTTTAAAGAAAATGATCTGACTGTCCATGTCAAAAATGGTAAAGTATACGTTTCGCTTGCGGAACAATTGTTATTTGCATCTGGCAGTACGGAAGTTGATACGAAGGGGGTTTCTGCATTGCAACAGCTAGCCAAAGCCATTAAAGATCAGCGCGACATCCACATTATGGTAGAAGGCCATACCGATAATGTGCCCATCTCCAAAAAATCGCAGTACATGCAGGACAATTGGGATTTGAGTGTGATGCGTGCAACAGCCATCACAAAAATTTTAACAAAAGCGGGTGTTTCTCCATCGCAGGTAACGGCTGCAGGAAAAGGTGAATTTGTGCCGTTGGCTCCTAATACTACAGCGCAGAATAAACAAAAAAACAGGAGAACGGAAATTATTATAACACCTAACCTGGATGAATTGTTTAAAATTCTGGAGAGCAACTGATTATTGAAATATACTGCTAAGCTTTACAAAATCTAAAAATTATGGTAAGAATTTGGGGGCTCATCATTCTGGTAATCTATGTATTCGCCATTCTTGATGTGTTGAAAAGAGAACCGAGCAATGAAAAACGATTGCTGTGGATTGTTATTATTTTGTTGTTGCCTGTTGCAGGCGCATTGGCCTGGTACGCTATTAGCCGTAAAATCATTAAGATTTAGCTGGCCAATTTTTAAGGTTGGGCAGGATAAGGGTAAAGGTCGTTCCTTTGTCGGGGGTTGATGTTACTTTAATCGTGCCATGTATTCTTTCCACCGTTTCTTTCACAATATAAAGTCCGAGGCCTGAGCCTTTATTGGATTGGTGCCCCCGGTAAAACATGTTGAAAACTTTTTCCAGATGGGCTTCTCCAATACCCATGCCGTTATCATTCACGTGAAGTACGGCAACCGATGAAGAAATATTTACAGCTACTTTAATAAAAGGATTTGGGATGTTGGGATTCTGATATTTGATAGAATTTGAAATCAGGTTTCGCAGAATAATAAGCAATCGCTTTTTATCGGAAAAAAACTCACTGCTGCCTTGAATTTCTACGATGTGCTCAATTTTATTTTTTTCGTCCAGGTATTTCAAGTCGCTAATAACTTCCGTTACAAGCTGATGAAAATCAATTCGCGATGAATCCAGCTCGGTGCGGGCATTTCGGGAGAAATCAATGATGTCGTGAATGAACCCATCTAACCGCTGAATACTGAGTTCAATTTTTGTGAGGTAGTCGTGCATGTTCTCCTGTGTATCCAAGCGGGCCACGCTCACTAAGCCGAGAATGGAAGCAAGCGGTGCACGTAAATCATGGGAGGCACTGTAAACAAACCGATCCAGTTCGCTGTTTACTTTTCTCAGCTCTTTATTACTTTTTTCTACAACGTACAAGCGCCATTTATAAATACCATAAAACAGCAATAAAACCGACAGGGCGCACAGAATATAAAACCAGATTGTTTGATAGAAGTATGGTATGATGGAAAAACGCATTTCGGCATGAGGACTCCAGTCAACATTGTTATTGGAAGCCATTACGCTAAACGTATATTCTCCGGGCGAAAGATTGGTGTATTCAACTGAACGCTTGGTGCCGGCATCTACCCATTGTGGGTCAACATCGTTCAGTTTATACCTGAACTTGATTTTTGAGGGTGAAATAAAACTTAGAGCAGTGTAATTAAATACGTAACGCAAGTTGCCGGGCTGAACAACAACACTATCGGTATAGGATTTTGAATCTGTATCAAGCCGACTGATATAAACTTTTGGTACCTCTGTATTTTTTTGAATTTTTTCCGGGTAAATAACCGAGATGCCGCCAATGGTGGGTATCCATAATTTACCGGTAGAAGATAAAAGGGAGTGGGCTGCGCCTGTACACTCTTTGTTTTTCATGCCATCCTGGTTGTCGATAAGGCGGGTAGGCAAGCGGTCTATTTCCCCATGCATGTATTTTTGAACATCATCTTTGTCGATTTTGATTATCCCCACGTTGCCGGTGATCCACACATTGCCCTCTTTATCTTCGATCCAGTCAAAGTATGTTTCTCCTTTATTGGTTCGGTCCATCCTGACTGGGATGAATTTGTTTCCATCAAAATTGAATAACCCCGTATTGCAAACCAGCCAAACGTTTCCGTTGCTACCGATGTGCATGTTAAAAATCAGAATGCCCGAGTTGTCTTGCGAGAGGTTGTACGTTTGTGAACTGCCGTCTGGTTTTATGATGGTTAATCCACCACTGTGTGTTCCTACATAGATATTTCCTTGTGCGTCTTCTTCCAGCGCCAAAATGTAATTGGACGACAGCCCCTGGTTAATGTGATATTTAGCTTCAACCTTATCGTTTTTCATTTTTGCAATTCCACCCGAGCGGGAAGCAAACCATAAGTTTCCTTTTGAGTCTAACAGTATTCTGCGTATGTCACGGGCGGGTAGCCCGTCTTTTTCGGTGAGTAATTTTTCTTGTGTTCCTGAAATTCTTAGAACACCCTGGTAGGTGGCGATCCAAAGCTTACCGGCCTGGTCAACACAAATATCGCGGATGTCAGTTAGCGGAGTTTTGATATGAACGTGTTCAATGGAACCATGCGAATACAAATTGATGTGTCCGCCATCGGTACCAATATAAAACTTTCCATTAGGCGCTTCGGTAATAACATTAACCCGGTTTGCGGTTAACCCCTGAAAGGTTGTGATATTGAGAATACCCGTTTCCTTGGCCAGAATGAGCCCGTTGCGCTCGGTACTGATCCAAAGATTCTCATCGGTCCCGAAACTTACAAAGTTGACCCTTCCGATGTTCAGTCCATCTTTCTCACTTATCAATTCCCGAGTATTGTTAATGGGGTCAATCCGCCCAATTCCATTTTCGGTACCAATCCATATTCTTCCCAGTCTATCACCCGACACATAGTTCACCTGGCTACCGGTAAATGATTCATGGGTAAAAATCTGGTCGTTGCGCATTTCATTCAGGCCTGAAGTAGTTCCTACAATCAAAGCGCCAGGTGTTGCGTACAACGCATTTACACCATCGCTCGCCAGACCATCTGCAGCAGTATACTGTCTGGATGTGTTGTTCTGTAATTTTACAAGTCCGCCACCATGGGTAGCGACCCAAAGGATATCCTGTTGACGCGCGATGTCAAGCACGGTAATATCTTTCAAGAGTGGATCATTGATTTTTGTTACTGCGTTTTGAGTGATATGAAAAAGACCCTGATTGTTAGCGCCCACCCAAATGGAGCTATCTTCATCGAAGTACAGGCAGCGGATAGATTTAGGCAATTCGTTAGATAGAAAGGGTTCAAATTTTCCATTCACATATTTGATGATGCCGCTTCCCTGTGATGCGAACCAAAGTGTGCCTTGCTTGTCTTCGTATACTTTATAAAATGCATCGGTCAACAGAAACGGTAACGTATTTCTATCAAAGACCTCCACAGAAAGTCCATCAAAACGCATGATGCCATTGTAAGTCGTGATCCAGATAAACCCTGATTTTGCCTGAATGGCAGAAGTAATGTTATTGGATACCAGGCCGTTCTCGCCTGTCCATTGAAAAATTGAAAGCTGGGAAAGTTGTTGACTTTGCGAAAACGGCTGAGCAAAGCCCAGGCAAGGCAGTATAAATAAGAATATTTTCAGGGATAGTGCCCGCCTCATGTTTATGACATGTTATAAAGAGTAAAGATAAATACCCGCGGTCAAACTTTGAGAATCGTATAAATTAAATTGCAGGTCAGCCAAAACCCACAATTGGCAGGAGTTGCAAAATTGTTCGTTTCATTCGTAAAGCCTTATATTTCTACATAAATTTTTTCTATGATTGAGCGTAAACCTGTAGGCTTATTCAGTATTCCTGTAATTGTAGCGGCCCTGGGCTATTTTGTCGATATCTATGATTTGCTTCTGTTCAGCATTGTTCGCATCACCAGTTTAAAATCGTTGGGTGTAGCCGATGATCAATTATTATCCGAAGGCATTTTTCTGATCAACTCACAAATGGCAGGGTTGTTAACGGGCGGAATCATTTGGGGAATTATGGGTGACAAGAAAGGAAGACTATCCGTATTGTTTGGCTCTATATTATTATACTCCCTCGCCAACATTGGTAACGGGTTTGTAACCACAGTTGGGCAGTATGCAGTGTTGCGGTTTGTTGCTGGTGTAGGATTGGCCGGTGAATTGGGTGCCGGTGTTACCCTGGTAACAGAAGTTTTACCGACACGCCTGCGCGGATATGGTACGGCTATCGTTGCCAGTGTAGGTCTTTTAGGTGCTGTGGTTGCTAATTTTATTGCCCGTGAATTCAGTTGGCAGGTGTGTTATTTTATCGGGGGAGGGCTGGGGCTTCTCTTATTGATTACTCGGGTGAGTGTAATGGAGTCGGGAATTTTTCTGAAGATTAAAGAACAGACAGTCGAGCGCGGAAATTTTTTAAAACTATTTACCGATCGTAATAAGCTCTCCCGTTTTCTCAGTTGTATTTTCATCGGGTTGCCCATTTGGTATGTGATCGGCATACTTATTACGTTTTCGCATGAGCTGGCACCGGCTATCGGCTTTACAAGCCCCATAATTGTGGGCGATGCGGTCATGTACAGTTACCTTGGATTGGCCGCAGGTGACTTGGCCAGCGGTTTACTAAGTCAATGGGCGAAGTCGAGGAAAAAAATTGTGCTTCTGTTTATACTGGCCACGCTTTTATTCATTCTGATGTACCTGTATTCACCGTTTACATCTTCGACCTTTTTTTATACCTGTTGTTTTTGCCTTGGGTTTGGAATCGGCTACTGGGCATTGTTTGTGACCATTGCGGCAGAACAATTTGGTACCAACCTGCGATCAACCGTTGCTACCACCGTTCCTAACTTTATCAGGGGAACGGTAGTTCCGATAACATTCGCATTTGAATTATTGCGGGTTCAGGTTGGCATCATCAACAGTGCGCTGATTGTAGGACTGATAACGGTGGCAATTGCACTACTGGCACTGCACCCATTGGGTGAAACCTTTGGCAAAGATTTGAATTTTGTTGAAAAAGACTGAATCACTATTTTTAGTGACAAATGTTGAATCGCGTACCTTACCTGTGGATTGTTGTGCTTTGGTTGCTGGTTTTGCAGGCCCCTGCTCAGAACCTTTCGCGAATCGATAACCTGAAAAACCAATTATCGGGAGCGACAGGGATTGGAAAATTTGAAATTCTGAACGACCTCGGGTTTGAGTATCGTCTTTCTTCTCCTGACAGTACGATTTTTTATTGTAAACAAGCCTATGCATTAGGGAAAGAGCTCAATCTTACCAAAGACTTATCGAAGCCGTTAAGTTTTATTGGGTTGGCCAATGCCTACAAAGGCGATTATAAAGCTTCGTTTGACTATCACAAACTTGCCATCGATGTGGCACAGTCGCAGCAAGACTCCCTTCAGCTGGCTTTTTGTTATAATAATTTTGGAAGGTTGTTTTTTGACCAGGGCGATTTATCCCGGGCCTATGATAATCTTATCAAAAGCCAGGAAATTTTCAAAAGCATTCAGGACGATGCAGGGATGGCGTATGTGTTTAGAAGCCTTTCCAACCTGTACAAATCGCAAGGTGATTTAGCGAAAGCTTTGCAAGCTTCAATTCAAGCGTATGAACTCAGAGAAAAAATTGGGGAGTCAAGAGCGTTAATTTCGGCTTTGTCTGAGCTTGGGTTGGTTTATAGTGATCTTAAAAAAGTAACAGATGCCAATCGTTGCTTTCAACAGGCAGATTCGATAGCGCAAAAAATTCAGGATTTTATCAGCCTTGCCGAAATTCGATTGGGCTGGGCAGAGTTTCTGTTGGATAACGGAAGCATCGGCAAGGCAGATACACTTGCGCATTTAGCCTTCTCAATGGTAAATAAAACTGCCAATACGCGGTTAATGCCGCGTGCAAACCTGTTGATGGGCCAGGTCTATTTTAAACAGAGCCGGAATAAAGAATCCATTACTCATTTGAACAATGTGCTGAGTGCAGCAGGTTCGGCTAACCTTGACCTGCAACGCGATGCTCATTTTTATCTCTCAAAGATTTATGAAAAGAGCGGTAATAAATCGGAAGCCACCTCACATTCAAACCGGTATTTGATACTGAAAGAATCGCTGCAAAGCGTTGAGTTAACCAGACAAATAGAGAAACTCCAATTTCAGCTGTTAATAGAAAAGAAGGAAAGTGAAAACGCTTTACTGGTGGCACGTAATGAAGCCATTATAAAAGAACAGCGGTTGGAAAAATTTATTCTCATTGTTGTGATTGGATTTGTGAGTGTACTATTCTTAGTCTCGTATTGGAATAATCGGAGGAGGAGAGTTGTAAATGTAAAGCTGGGCAATCAGTATAAAGAAATCGAAAAGCAACGGGTAGAGATTGTCCAGCAAAATGAAAAGCTTGAAAAGCATAACCTGGTGCTTTCTGACCTGAATAACGAGAAGGATACCTTGATGAACATCGTGGCACACGATTTACGATCGCCATTAAACAGAATCAGAGGTCTGGCAGACTTGATTGAGGTGGAGGGAAGTCTGAATGAAAGCCAGGGTAAATTTCTGGGGTTAATCCGGGATTCAACCCGATCAGGGCTTGATTTAATCAGCGACTTGTTAGACGTTAATTCATTAGAAGTAAATCGTGATCCAACGTACTCATCATTTAAGCTCAGCGAATTTTTACACGATCGGTTAAATGTATTGAGGCAAGCCGCCTCAGCAAAAGAAATTACCCTTCAGTTGGTGGAACAAAACGTTGACGAAATGTATTCCGATCAGGATTACCTGGCCCGTATTCTCGACAACCTCCTTTCCAATGCAGTTAAGTTTTCACCGAAGGGTTCGAGGGTAGTGCTAACAGCCGAAATGGCAAATGATTCTTATATTCTTAAGGTTAAGGATAGTGGCCCCGGGTTCAGTCAGGCAGACCGCAAATTTCTGTTTCAAAAATTTAAGAAACTCAGCGCCAGGCCAACGGCCGGAGAAAGTTCGAATGGATTGGGGTTAGCCATCGTGAAAATTCTGGTGGATAGGATGGGAGGCGTAATTGAACTTCAATCCGATTCTAAAAACGGAAGCGAGTTTTCCCTGCGATTCCCCATTCATGTAGCGGTATAATTCGCTTGGTTTCTTATCACCTCGACTGGGAAATATTCTATTTAGCGATTTTGATTTCGGGTTAATCGTTGTTCAGCGTACCTTTGCCTTACTATGAAAAAAGTGTTAGGAATTGCGTTTTTGGTCTTGTTGATTTCACCGGCATGGGCTCAAAGCACGGTAGATGCCTCCTCTAAAACAACCCACGATCAGGCGGTTGTCAGGGAAATGGATCGCAAGAGCAAAAGTGGAAAAAAAGACCTCAGCCTCAAGAAGAAGGTGAAAATTGATAAAAAGGAATCGCGTAAGAGGGAACGCAAAAAGCAACCCAAACAACCCAAACGGAAGGATTAACGCTTCCTAAACTCTGCTGAGCGCTTGGGTTAAATCTTCAATTAAATCTTCTGCGTCTTCCACTCCAATACTTAATCGAATCAAGGAGTCCACTAAACCATTCTTGATTCTTTCTTCTTTCGGAATGCTGGCGTGTGTCATAGAAGCCGGGTGATTGATCAGCGATTCAACACCACCTAACGACTCTGCCAATGAGAATAGCTCAACACTTTTCATCAACGTGAAGGCTTTTTCTAGGCTGTCATCTATCAAGGTGAAGGACAGCATGCCACCAAAATCGCGCATTTGCTTTTTCGCTATTGCATGATTCGGGTGATCTGTAAAACCAGGCCAGTAAACTTTTCCAACTTTTGGGTGTGCCTTTAGGAATTCGGCAATTTTTCTACCGTTCAGGCAATGACGTTCCATTCGCAAATGCAAGGTTTTGATGCCGCGCAATACAAGAAACGAATCTTGTGGTCCGGGCACAGCTCCACACGAGTTATGAATGAAGGCAAGTTCCTGATGCAACTTCTCATCGTTGGTAATTAACGCACCCATGATCACATCGGAATGGCCTCCCAAATATTTAGTTACCGAGTGCATTACCACATCAGCACCTAAGTCTAAGGGGTTTTGCAGGTAAGGCGATGCAAAGGTGTTGTCAACCGCTACGAGCAAATTGTGTTTTTTAGCAATAGCAACGCACACCTGAATATCGATAATGTTCATCAGTGGGTTGCTGGGTGTTTCTAACCAAATCAATTTTGTTTTAGCGTTGATCAGAGGTTGGATATTGGCTGTGTTGGTCAGGTCGGTGAAATGGAATTTTATTCCAAGGCGCTCGTAAACACGTTTAAACATTCTGTACGAACCGCCATATAAATCGTTGCTGGTAATGACTTCATCTCCGGAACTCAGTAATTTAATTACTGCATCTGTTGCGCCCATTCCGGAAGAAAAACATAATGCAAACTTTCCATTTTCAAGGGCAGCCAAACTTTTCTGTAGTGTACTTCGTGTAGGATTGGCACCCCGCGCATAAGCAAAACCTTTGTGCTTGGCGGGTTCTTCCTGAACGTACGTGGAAGTTTGAAAAATGGGCGTCATGATGGCCCCGGTTGAAGGATCGGGAGCAACGCCCGCGTGTACTGCTTTGGTTCCGAATTTCATTGTGTTTGTTGGAATATGCGGCCAAAAATAGTAGAATTTTATCGGTCACCTCCATTCTGGTACGCTCATTCACCCCTTAGATCGCCTTTTTTGATAACTTAGTCTTTTACTTATACTTAACCCGTCTCAACAATGAAAAGGTCGTTATTACCAGTTTTCCTGTCATTTTTCCTTGTTTTTATAACCTCTCAGCTTGTGGCTCAGGTTGGAATTGGAACCTCCACCCCCAATGCCAAGGCTGTATTGGAGTTAAAATCGCCCGGAAATAACCAGGGCTTTTTAGTGCCCCGATTGACAACAGCTGAAAGAACTGCCATCGGGGGGCTGGGTGCAACCGAAAAAGGCCTTTTAGTATTCGATATCAGTGACAACAAATTCTACTACTGGAGCGGTACTGCCTGGATTGTAATTGAGGATAGTGTGGGTACCGGTACGGTAACCACCGTTTCTACCGGAGCAGGGTTGACCGGTGGGCCTATAACGGTAACGGGTACTATTAGCCTGGCTGATAACGGGGTTACCACTACAAAAATTTTGGATGCCACCATTTCTACTGCCGATTTGAGCGATGGGTCAGTAACATCAGTCAAAGTACAGGATGGCACTATTGCTACGGCTGATATCGCGAACAATGCGATAACCACCGCTAAAATAACAGACGGATCCGTAACAGCATCTAAATTAGCAAATACAACAGTCACTGCGGGAAGTTATGGAACAGGAACCCAGGTATCGCAAATTACCGTGGATGCTCAGGGCAGAATTACCAGCGCAACCAATGTGGCAATCACGGGAGCAGCGCCTACCGGTACGGCCGGTGGAGACCTAACCGGTACGTATCCAAATCCAACGGTGGCGAACAACACTATTACTTCTGCAAAAATTTCCGATGCTACCATTGCCACAGCCGACCTGGCGGATGGCTCGGTAACAACTGGAAAGATTATGGACGGAACGGTGGCAACAGCAGATATTGCCAACACGGCTGTTACCGATGTCAAGATTGCATCTGGAGTAACGGTTTCAAAATTAAGTCCATCGTCAACGAACGGTCAGGTATTAACAACAGTAGCAGGTGCAACCACCTGGGCTGCCGCACCCACTGCCACAGGAACTGCAGGTGGTGATCTTACCGGCAGTTATCCCAACCCAACGATTGCAACCGTTGCAGGAAATAATGTGGTATCGGCTGTGAATAATGCCGCAACAACAGGATCGATCAATACAAACCGGTTGAATGCCGCAGTAGTATTGGAAAGTGAATCCCCAACTGCCGGTGATATCAGCGGCAGTTATACCGGAGGATTTCAGATCGGAAGCGGAGCCGTAACCACTACTGAAATTGCTGATGGTACGATTGCCACTGCTGACATTGGTAACACACAAGTAACGGATGCAAAAATTGCGAGCGGCCTTACTGTTTCTAAATTATCCCCTTCTTCAACAAATGGCCAGGTATTAACTACGGTGGCGGGTGCAACGCAATGGTCGAATGCAGCAAACGGTACGGTAACCAGTATTGCAACAGGTACCGGACTTACAGGCGGGCCGATTACCGGTTCGGGAACGATTAGTGTGGCAGCCAATGGAATTACATCAACGGAACTTCGCAGTGATGCAGCAACAGATGCAAACCGGGCAGTAACGACAAACCATATTCGCGATAATGCAATTACTACCGGGAAAATTACGGATGGAACCATCGCCACAGCAGACCTGGCAGATGGTTCAGTAACTTCTGTAAAAATTCAGGATGCCGCCATCGTGAACGCTGACGTAAGCGCCACCGCAGCGGTTGCGGTAAGCAAGTTGGCAGCCGGGACAAACACCAATGTGTTAACAACAGTAGCAGGGGTGCCTACCTGGCAAGCCCCAGCCGATGCCAGCGCATCCAATGAAATTCAAACGCTCTCGATTGCCGGAACGACCTTATCAATTTCCAGCGGAAATTCTGTGACCCTTCCCGGTGGTGGCGGAGTTGGAGGAAGCGGAACTGCTGGCCAGGTTGCGTATTGGGATGGAAGTTCATCTATTCGCGGTGACAATAATCTACAATGGGATAATAAAAATGCCATGCTGGGGATTGGAGTTTCGCCAAAAGCTAACCTGCATGTGGGTGGTTCACAAGCTGTAAGTTTTGTTGTAACCTCTGTATCTGACTATGATGTAACGAATAAGGATTATGTAATCCTTGTTCCTTCAGCCACGAGCAATGTATTTCTGCCTGATGCTTCGGAGGTTCCCGGACGGGTTTTAATTATACGTTCAGGTGATGTTGATAAGGGAGTAGCTATCAGAGCAAAAAACGGAAAGGACCAGATTGATGGTGCATCCGTTTTGGGTTTGGTTGACAGGGCAGGAGAGTTTTACGCAGTTACCCTTATTTCAGATGGCAATAATTGGTTTTCGATATCCAAGTCTCGTAAATAATCCAGTATGAAAAAGATCATACTCACGGCCTTTACAATTTTTGGTGTACTGATTGCTGATGGTCAAAATCTGACGAATCAATCAACTATATATATTGGCGCCAATGGACTGTTGTTTGTAAGTGGTGATATTGTTAATGAAAACCTGATCATCAATAATGGCGATTTACAAGTTGGCGGGGCATGGACAAATAATGCCACCTACGATGCAGGAACAGGGAAGATTACTTTTAACAGTGACTTGCCGCAAACCATTAATCACAATGCGCAATCATTCAGCAGACTGACCATCAGCGGTGGCGGGGTAAAGAATTTCCTGGCGGATATTACCATTATTAATGAATTAGAATTACAAGATGGATTGTTGGTATCTCAGAATGATTCGCGGATTGTTTTTGAACAAGGCGCCATCATTGATGGGGGCTCTAACCAGTCACACATTCAAGGGCCGGTTTATCAGCGTGGTACAGGCCCTAAATTGTATCCTATCGGAAATGGAACAACGTATTTGCCGGTAGAGATTTCAGGCATCGGATCAGCGTCTCAGGAAATTGGGATTACATTGTTTGATTTTCCTTCACCTCAGTCCTTTGAATTTAATGCAGAGCTTTCTGATGTTTCGGTTAAGCGTTATTGGGAAGTGGATGTGGTAAGCGGTACCCTGGCCGCAAGCGGAATATCCTTACCCATCAATGGCGATGAAGATTTTTCCACCGCTGACCTTTCGCGTTTTGTGGTAACACAGTCAGCAAGCTCACCCATTAGCTTTGAGAGCTTAGGCGTATCCTCCGTCACAGGAACTTCAGCAAATGGCAGGATTATCAGCGGTGAAGCGATTACAGCAAATCTGGTTTCAATTGGAGTTCTCTCAGAAGGAATTTCGGTGTACAACGCCATCTCTGCCAATGATGATGATAAGAATAGAATCTTGAGGATCGCTAATATTGAACTCTATCCTAAGAATAAAGTATCCATCTTTAACCGTTGGGGCGACAAGGTTTTTGAAGTTGCAGGTTACGATAATAATAACGACCAAAAGCGGTTTACAGGAAATTCCAATGTGGGAGGCAATAGCGCGCTATCGGCCGGTACGTACTTTTATAATATTGATAAAGGTGATGGATCACCCGTTGTGAATGGATTCCTTTCGCTGAAGCGATAAGTTTATTTCTTGCTCCAGTATTCCCGGATGGCCACTTTCCAGTCTTGGCCAGAAGAAAGATACCCCGTGCTTTTCAGGTAAAGGGCGGTATTGATCAGCATCGTTCTTTCTGCCGATGTTTTTTTCTCAGCGGCTTCAATCAACAAATCATAAAGCGCGGAAGGATTTTGTTCCATCAATCGTTCAATGGACTGAAGAAGCGACTCGTTGGCAGGAATAGCCACCGGTGCAGCTTCGGATTGTGGTTCTGCTTCAATTTTTTCACTCAGCGGGGTAGGATTCACAAATGAAGCCGCCTGCTGTTTTAAAAACAGGTCAAGATCTTTCAACGGGTTTTTATTTTTACTCATTTCAGGTGCTTCAATATTTCGTTTACAACCGGTTGATATTCCTTCTCAGCATTTACCGTACTGAAATTTACAAAAAGGTTTTTTTGAGGAACCATCACATCGAGGATAATCGCTTCTACATTGCTTAATCCTTCGTGAATGGTTTTCATCCTGGTAAAACTATGAATGCGATTAGGCAGCACCATAATTTTTAAGTTTGGATTGAGGCTGCGGGCAGGGGCCAGGTCGGTTACCGTTTGATAGGTTACCAGCAGGTCGTTTTGAGTTAAACTTGTTGGAACAATTACGGCATCACTTACCAGACAAAGTTTTTTAATGCCCTCATCGGTTGTTTTTCCGGCACTGTCAACAATAACATAATCCAGAGAAGAATTTTGTTTGATCTTGATCAGTTCATCGGCCACCTGGTGATCTTGCGATCCCAGGATCTCAAAAGTAGATTCTCCTGCTTCCCCTTTCAGTTGCTCCATTTTGCGAAGCGTGTTCAGGGTGTAATTGGTATCGGTTTCTACCAATAATACTTTCTTACCAGATTCGTGCAGGGCAGTAGCCAGGTTAATGGCATTGGTGGTTTTGCCTGTACCGCCTTTTCGGCTGATGAAAGAAATGATTTTAGCCATTACACAAGTTTAAGGTTCAAAGTTCAATGTTCAAAACGCAACAACTTTAAACGCTGAACTTTAAACCTTTGAATGAGCTAAACTGAACGGGTTACATCGAATTTTTCCAGGTAGTCGGCTACCCTGCGCACCAGCATACCGCCCAACGAACCGTCTACCACACGGTGGTCGTACGAATGCGACAAGAACATTTTATGACGAACAGCAATGGCATCGCCATACGGAGTTTCAATCACTGCCGGTTTTTTCTGCACAGCACCCAATGCTAATATGCCAACCTGTGGTTGCATAATAATAGGCGTACCCATTACATTTCCAAACGATCCAACGTTTGACACCGTAAAGGTTCCGCCTGCCAGTTCATCGGGTTTTAGTTTATTTTCACGTGCGCGCTTCGCTAAATCGTTCACGACTTTAGCCAAGCCAGTAATATTGTACTGATCAGCATTTCTGATCACCGGAACAATCAGGTTACCGGAAGGAAGCGCTACCGCCATACCAATGTTAATGTCCTTTTTCTTAATGATGCGATCGCCATCCACCTGGATGTTAATCATCGGGTAATCTTTAATGGCCAGCACAACTGCTTCAATAAAAATGGGTGTAAAGGTTAACGCATCACCTTCGCGTTTCTGAAATTCATTCTTCCATTTGTTTCTCCAGAATACAATATTCGTTACATCGGCCTCCACAAACGAAGTAACGTGTGGTGATGTGCGTTTTGAATCGACCATGCGCTCGGCAATCATTTTGCGCATGCGATCCATCTGAATGATTTCGTCACCCGCATTAATGGAAGCAGGCACAAGCGGGGCAGCCGGAGCGCTTGAGTAGGCCGGTGCCGCTTGTATGGACTTGCCGAGTTTCCGGTTTTGAACGTACCCTAAAATATCTTTCTTGGTTACGCGGCCTTCTAATCCTGAGCCAGTAATGGTTTCAAGTTCAGCAACGGCTATGTTTTCTTCTTTAGCAATATTTTTAACCAGCGGTGAATAAAATCTACTGCTCGATTTAAAATCAGCAGGTGCATGCGCACCGTTTGAACCGTTTGAGGTAACAGCAACAGTTTCTTTAGCTTTAGGAGCTTCTTTTTTGGAAGCGGCAGGAGTTGCAGGCGCAGTTGAATCAGAGCCATCCGTAGCGATGATGGCAATTGGTTTTCCAACCTTCACCACTTCGCCTTCTTTTGCAAGAATTTCTTTTAAAATGCCGGCATGCGTAGAGGGGACTTCCGTATCTACCTTGTCGGTAGCTACTTCCAATACCGATTCGTCCTGCTCAATTTTATCCCCCGGTTTTTTTAGCCACGTTAAGATCGTAGCCTCCATGATGCTTTCGCCCATTTTGGGCATGATCAATTCTACGGTTGCCATTAGTTCAAACGATTTAGTGCCGCAAGTTAGCACTTTTGACCTTGTTTTGAACAAGTCAAATAGAATTAGGTTTTAAGATGAAAAACCCTAATTCTATTCTCTTCATTGTGGAAAAGTTGCCAACAAAAAAGGCATTCGATATACTTTTCGTAATACAGTTAACGCGAACTTTTTAAAAGGCTTAATCTGAGTAAATTCAAAACGCCAACGGAAGCCATGCGAATATTAATCATCCGGTCTTTCGAGAGTTGAAGCTTTTTGGTTACAGTTTTGTTGCCATCGGCACAGGCAATCCAAACGGTACCAACCGGTTTATCCGGTGTGGCACCCCCGGGGCCTGCCACACCGCTGGTGGCCACACCAATGTTGGTATTGAATTTTTTTCGAACCAGTTCAGCCATCTCCTGAATAGTTTCTTCACTCACCGCACCGTGTTTTTCAAGCGTTTCCGGATTTACGCCCAGTTGCTGCATTTTAATTTCGTAGGAATAGGGAATCACACTTCCCTGGAAGTATTCGGAGCTCCCGGGAACGCTGGTGATCAGGTGAGAAACATAGCCACCCGTACAGCTTTCAGCAACTGAAAGGGTTAGTTTCTTTTCACGCAGCAAATTTCCAACAACTACTTCCAACGATTCATTCTGCAGACTATAAATGTAATCACCAGCCAGGGGTTCTATCTTTTTTATTAAGTCGTCAGTCTCTTTTTTAAGTTGGTTTAAATCATTGCCAAAAGATGTCAGCCGCAGTTTTACTTCGCCCAGGCTGGGCAGGTAAGCAAGCTTGATGTGTTGAGGTAATGAATTTTCCCATGAAGAAATTTTTTCTGCCAGAAACGACTCACCAATGCCTACGGTTCGAATAACCTGATGATGGATGATAGAAGTTTTATAGACTTGTTGAAGCTTTGGAATGATAATCGTTGTCATCATCAGCTTCATCTCATGCGGAACGCCCGGCATGGAGACGAATACTTTGCCATTTCTTTCAAACCACATGCCGGGAGCAGTTCCTAAAGCATTCGTGATTTTCGTACAGCAAACAGGTAATGCAGCTTGCTGTCGGTTGATTTCGGTTAACTCGCGGCCCCTGCTTTTAAAAAATTCTGTGACCTCCGCCAGGGCTTCTTCATGAATGGCCACCGGACAATCAAAATAGTTGGAAAGACATGGTTTGGTGAGGTCATCGCTGGTGGGCCCAAGGCCGCCTGTGATCAGAACAATGTCAGCTCTTTTTTCAGCCTCCGCGAAAGCGGTTAAAATTTCATTTTCCTGATCGCCTACGGTTGTTTTACGAATGACTTTAATTCCCACTTTATCCAGTTCCACACTCATCCAATGCGAATTCGTATCCACAATCTGTCCGTATAAAATCTCATCGCCAATGGTGAGAATTTCTGCCAATACTTTTTTCATGTCCCTAAAAATAGCGCCCCAAATATCTCATAAATATTTGTAGTTTACCTCAATGGAAAAGCCTGTATCCGCCCCCGACTGGCAAAAAGATATTTATCTGAACGGTTTTGCCGGTAAGCTACCGGTATCGAAAATATCGTTTCAGAAATTAGAACAAGAGGCCCGGCAGAAAATGAGCGAGCAAGCCTTTGCGTACATAGCCGGTGGTGCAGGCAATGAAAGCACCATGCAAAACAATGCGGCTGCCTTTGAAAAATGGAAAATTGTGCCGCGCATGTTGCGCAATGTGAGTGAGCGTGATGCCGGTATTGAATTATTCGGACAAAAGTTTCCAGCCCCCTTTTTGCTGAGTCCTGTTGGCGTTTTGGAGATGGTTCATCCGGAGGCAGACCTTGCGGTTGCCAGCGCTGCTTCAAGTTTAGGTTTGCCCTATATTTTTTCGAACCAGGCATCGAGGCCTATGGAGCAGTGCGCTTCAGCCATGGGAGAGAGTCCGCGATGGTTTCAATTGTATTGGAGTAAATCGAATGAACTGGTGCAAAGTTTTATTCAACGAGCGGAGCGTTGCGGATGTACTGCACTGGTTGTAACGCTTGATACAACGTTACTGGGCTGGCGTACTCGCGATTTGGATTTAGCATATTTACCTTTTTTAGAAGGGAAGGGAATTGCTCAATATACTTCTGACCCGGTGTTTCAAAAATTATTAGATGAGCCTGAAGATGCTGAGCCAATAAGAAGAAAAGTAACGCTTCAATCGTTGCAGGGTTTGATTACCATGACACAAAATTACCCAGGAAATAATTTCTTTAAGAAACTTGCATCAGGAAGACCGCTAAAAGCCGTTCGTAAATTTGTCAGCATTTATTCAAATCCAGCCACCACCTGGAATGACCTTGGCTGGCTGCGGCAACAAACTAAACTGCCGATCCTATTAAAAGGAATTCTTCACCCGGATGATGCGCGCATGGCGATGGATGCGGGAATGAATGGCATCGTTGTTTCGAACCATGGGGGACGGCAAGTAGATGGGTCTATTGCTACACTGGATGCGTTGCTGAAAATTATTGAGGTTGTTCAGAATAAAATTCCTGTTTTGTTAGACAGCGGTGTTCGTGGAGGGGCCGATGTTTTTAAAGCGCTGGCATTGGGCGCAAAAGCTGTTTGCATTGGCCGTCCGTACGTTTATGGTTTAACAATTGCGGGGGAAGAAGGTGTACGAAACGTGATGCAAAACCTGATGGCTGATTTTGAGTTAACGATGGGGCTGGCGGGTTGTAAGAATATTTCTGAAATAAATCGTGAAACGTTGATTCATTAGTCGTCCGGCCACTTGAAGTGGACGACTTGAGGATGAAATTGAATAGGATTTTGTCGGGCGTTCGTCTAATTTTAGACCCCTAACAAATCAGTGCTTATGCAAAAGATACAGTTGATTTTGGTGCTTTTTCTGAGTGCCTGCACCACGGCACAAATCAATCAAACTATTGGCGAGGTAAATAAAGCATTAGGTGCTGAACAACCTCTTACTACGGCAGAAGTGGGAGAGGGACTGAAAGAAGCGCTGGTGAATGGGATTTCAAAAGGTTCGGATCAGGTTTCGCAACTCGATGGTTATTTCAAAAATCCTCAAATCAAAATACCGTTTCCACCCGATGTGCAGAAAGTGGAAAAAACCTTGCGCGATATCGGACTAGGAAGTGAAGTGGATAAGTTTGTGATGACGTTGAACCGCGGTGCCGAAGATGCAGCAAAAGAAGCGAAGCCAATTTTTGTAAGTGCCATCAAGTCCATGACCATTCAGGATGCGTGGGCAATTCTGAAAGGAGAAGACAATGCCGCTACTGAATATTTAAGAAAGACCACATCTGGTCAATTGAAAGAAAAATTTAAGCCGGTTATCCAGACCTCTTTGAACAAAGTGAACGCCACAAAATATTATGGCGAACTGGTAACGCGCTACAATAAAATTCCATTAGTTGAAAAGGTAAATCCGAACCTCGATGACTATGCAACCGATAAAGCGATTGACGGTTTGTTTGTGATGATTGCAAAGGAAGAGAAAAACATCCGCCAGGATCCGGTTGCACGCACTACTGATTTGTTAAAGAAAGTTTTCGGTTATAAAAAATAATATCAGTTTGTCAGTCTGAGCCTGTCGAAGACTGACTATCCTTAAAATAGTTAAAAATTAATTCTCATGAGCCTTTTTCAAAAACATCAAAACCTCATCAACAAAGCCATTGAAGCACTGCACACCAGAATTTTCTATGCGGCTTATCCTGAACATCCGGCACCGGCCGTGTATGGCGAAACAGCCGATGCCGATGGACAAGCCAAATTCAAAGGTCAGCTTGGAAATAAATTCAACGAATTGAAACAGTCAAACCTGGAAGGATGGGCAGGACAGGAGGAGTCTCCTTATTTGCAAGAACCTTTGAATGTTTCGTACCCTACCTATTCTGTTTCTTCTTTAATTAAGAATGCGAAAACTGCACAACAAACCTGGAGAAAAGTAGCTGCTGCTGACCGTGCGGGAATTTTAGTTGAGTCGCTTGAGCGGATGAAGGGAAGATTTTTTGAAATCGCGTACGCCACCATGCACACGACCGGCCAGGGATATATGATGGCATTTCAGGCATCAGGCCCCCATGCGGCTGATCGTGCGCTCGAGGCAATTGCTGCAGGCTATGAAGAACTTCAGCGTTTCCCTTCGAAAGCGATGTGGGATAAACCGATGGGTAAGTTTAACATACAGTTAAATAAAGAATGGCGTGCTGTACCAAAGGGTATTTCGGTGGTGATTGGCTGTTCAACGTTTCCCACCTGGAATTCAGTAACCGGAATTTATGGTAGCCTCGTTACCGGCAACCCGGTGATTGTGAAACCACATCCGGGAGCAATACTTCCAATCGCCATTGTTGTTGCGGAAATTCAAAAAGTATTGGCGGAAAATAATCTTGATCCGAACACGTGCCAGCTTGCGGTTGACACGTACGATAACATGATCACCAAAGAATTGGCGGAACACGTTGATGTGAAGTTGATTGACTTTACCGGAAACTCTGTATTCGGAAGTTACCTCGAAGCATTGCCGGGTAAAACGGTGTTTACAGAAAAAACCGGAGTGAATTCTGTAATTCTTGATTCTGCCGCGGATGTTGACAAGGCTGCGGCTAATCTTGCGTTCTCGATTAATCTGTACAGCGGACAAATGTGTACGGCTCCTCAGAATTTTTATATTCCTGAAGGAGGGATTAAAACACCAAGTGGTGTGGTGAGCTTTGATGCATTTGCTCAAAAATTAGTTGATAACATCAATGGATTAGTAGATAATCCGAAAGCAGGGCCGTTTGTGTTGGGAGCGGTTCAAAACAAAAAAACGAGCGAGCGTGTTCTGGAAGCTGAAAAACTTCCCGGAAAGGTTTGGCTGAAATCGCGCACGTTTGAAAACCCGATGTTTAAAAAAGCGCGTGTGGCAACACCGGTAATTGTAGAGGTGGATGCATCGAAGAAAGAAGTATTCAGCAAAGAATTATTCGGTCCGATTGCCTTGCTGATAAAAACTAAAAATACAGATCAGTCGATTCAGCTTGCTCAGGAGATGGCGCTCCATCATGGCGCGATTTCATGCGGTGCATACACGACCGATGCAACCGTGAAGGAAAAAATTGCAGACGAAATGGCCCAGGCCGCTACACCTGTTTCTTTCAATTTAACAGGTGGTATTTATATGAATCAAAATGCTGCCTTTTCTGATTTCCATGTAACAGGAGGAAACCCATCCGGTAACGCATCGTTTACAAATCCGGAGTATGTGACCAAACGCTTTACATGGGTTGGGCATCGGGAGCCAGTGGGTGTTTAATTATTGTGAAAGAGGCTATCTCAAAGTAAATTCAGGTTGAGTCACGTGGCTTCTGGAAAATCTGGTTTTGGACTCCAAAGTAGTCTTCGCCTGCCTGTCTGCCGACAGACGCTCAGACTGACTTGGGGGTGCTTTTGTTGTGGCTCATTTTTTTTTTGAACAATGAAGATGCTGTTTAAAAAAATCTTACGAAGACTTGGACTAATTGACAACTTTACTCTTGAGTTGAGTATTTCGCGGCAAACCCTTGTGGACAAATTATCAAAAAAAGTTGACGACTATCAACCAGACCTATTCGACATTTTTACTTTCAACAAGAAGGAATACAAAGGATTTATTAGAACCGACAAATTTGAGTTAAAAAGACCCCAAAGCTCATTGATCACGTTTGACCATCTTGCTGAGGCGATAGGAAAAATGAAAATAGATAATAACAAATTGGCTGTTTCAACCGAAATAAGATGTATACAACCTTACTTGACTTTGATAGGTTTTGGGCTAACAGTCTCAATCTTTACATCTATAGCATTATTTGGGGTCGCTTCATTTTTTGCAAGTGGAGAAACTGATGGACTTTATGTTGGACTTGCTCTCTTAATATTTGAGACAATTTTCTTGGGACTTCCACTTTTAGCGCTGCGTTGGAGCGTTAGGACATTGAGCTGGGATCTTGAACAAGACCTTAGAAAATTGAGGGAATAAAGAACGAGCCACAACCTGTTTATTTACAAGCTTCCTAAGCCCAAGCTGTCATAAATACAAACGATATAGCCTCTTATTTTTTATGAAAAAGTTTCTCATCGTATTTACAAGTTGTTTCTCTATTGCAAGTGTTTGCTTTTCGCAATCCATTCACATGGAAGAATCGAAGCATTACAGTCAACTGGGAATTCAGGCAGATGAATATGAACGGGTCAACAAGCCTTCCCTGCTTACCCAGCAAGCAAGAACAGCCAACTGTAATCTCAATAAAATTGTTTTTGGCTGGCATCCGTACTGGAAAAATGGTTTTGAAAGTAATTATCAATGGAATTTACTTTCGCACCTATGCTATTTTTCATACGAAGTTGATTATCTCACCGGTAACGCGAAAACAACGAATAGCTGGAGTACTGCCAACGTGGTAACACAAGCGCTTGCGCAAGGAAAAAAGGTAATCTTATGCGTTACGCTTTTTGATGATCATGAAACTTTTTTCGGTAATGCCACCGCCCGGCAAACACTCATCACAAACCTGATTGATCTGGTACAGCAACGCGGGGCACACGGTGTTAATGTTGATTTCGAGGCAATGCCTTCCTCGCAAAGCGCCAACCTGACTCAGTTCATGATTGATTTAAGCACGCAATTTCATTCCAGTATCCCCAATAGCGAGATAAGCATTGCCCTGCCTGCGGTGGATTGGAGTAATACGTTTGATGTAGTAGCCATGAATACCGGAGGAGTTGATCAATTCTTTATTATGGGGTACGATTATTACTATGGAGGAAGTAGCCAGGCTGGACCAACCGACCCACTTTACACATTTGTACCCAGTTTTAACTACAACCACAGTAAAAGCATTACCAGTTATCTTAACCGCGGAGTACCCGGCAATAAACTTTGCCTTGGCTTACCCTATTATGGGCGGGAGTGGGAGACGCAAAGTAGCTCAGTCCCCTCCAATACAACAGGAGGATTTGCTTCCTCCCGTACATACGAATACATACGAGACAACAGCAGTACTTATAAAAACTATCAGCAACACCCCGGTAGTACCTCTGGATATTACGTATATCAAAACAGCGGAAAATGGCGGCAATGTTTTATTAATTCGCCTCATACCCTTGGTGAGCGATTTGAAATGGTTCACATGCGCGGCCTGGCCGGAATTGGTATTTGGGCTTTAGGATACGATGATGGCTATTCTGATTTTTGGAATCAGATAGCAGAGAAGCTGACTGATTGTTACGCATCGGCCTGCACCGATACGTTGTATGATATGGGTGGCCCTGCGCAAAATTATTACAACAATGAAAATTATACGTACACCATTTCACCGGCAGGGGCAACCTTCATTAATGTAAATTTTTCTTCGTTTTCTGTTGAAGCCAATTACGACACCCTTTGGCTTTACGATGGAAGCAACACTGATGCTCCCCTGATAGGAAAATACACCGGAACAAACTCTCCGGGAAACATTACTACAACAACAGGTTCACTTACTTTGCGCTTTAAGTCGGATGGAGCAACAAACTTTCCGGGATTTATGGCCCGGTATACCTGCAATGAGATGATTACAGCCGTTCCGGTAACCACGAATGACGATCCACTGGTTGTTTACCCCAATCCATCGAATGGTCGCCTCAGCATTCAGCATCGCAAGCCCATCAGCGGAATTAAAATGATTGATGCTACCGGAAGACAAGTTCAGCCAATTTTTGCAAACCCTCATGAAAATGAAACGGAAAGCCGGTATGGGTTAAACCTTGATCTGTCGAATCTCCCTTCTGGTGTTTATAGTCTGTTGATTTATTCTAGTCAAATGCTGGTGGTGAGGAAAATTATAGTGAGGGAGCCGTAGTAAATTCAATCAAAATATTGCTTTTGCTGCTTAAAGTTAGGACTTTCGATACAGACCAAAACCCTGCTTCGAATGAATTGCAAAAACTGTGACGCACCATTGACCGGCAACTTCTGCGTTAACTGCGGTCAAAAGGCGGACATCCATCGGATTACATTCAAGAATTTTTTACGAGATTTTTTTCATGCCTTTACGCATACCGACAAAGGAATTTTGTTGTTGATAAAAGAATTGATGACAAAGCCAGGGCACGTGGCAAAAGAGTACCTGGATGGTAAACGAAAGAAATATTTTAATCCGCTTACTTTTCTGATTATTCTTTCCTCGTTATACGCGTTCCTCGGGCAAAAGAGCGGGTACTATGAAGCACTTTCTGGAATCAATCGGTATTCTGGTAAAGGCAGTGGAATCTATACGGAAGCGATGGGGATTATGGATGAACTTGGAAAAATAGTGAGCCTTTTTCTCATGCCGGTACTCATGTCTTTCCTGTCGCGATTATTCTTTTTCCAGTCACAACGAAATGTAGCCGAGAACCTGGTGCTAAACGCAATGGTGCTGGGTCAGGTTTATTTAGGAATGATTCTATTGTTTATCCCTGCCTTTGTTTTGGTTCCGGGAATTCCCATTGGCATTAACAATGGGGTGTTTCACCTGGTTATGCTGGTTTATATTACGATTGCATACAAACAGTTTTTTGGAAATAATGTTTTCTTAACAGCCCTAAAAGCCATTTTGATTAATATCCTGTTTATTGTATTGTTTTGGGTTTGTATTTATACTTATGTGATTCTGAAACATATGATTCTCGGATAAAGGTTAAATTCATGTACCTCCATCACAACAACATAAAGCAGCGCATAAAAAATCATGAATTGACAGGGTTTGAATATGTTGAACGTTATAAAGCCATTTCAACCTGTTTACTTTTGTGTTTTAGTATGGAGCCAAAGGTTAAGTCAATACGTGAACACCTGTTTAAGGAATACGAAAAATTGTTAACCTAAACGAAATAATTCTACCACTTTATTTCTTTTTCACAATTACCAGAAAAGCCGGGTAGGACAACACGCCTAAAACAATTACCAGAATTAAGTTGTACGGATCGCCAATGGCAAATCCAATAAACAAACCAACGGTGATGATCAACACCAGGATGGTTGTCCACGGATAGCCCCAGGCTTTGTAAGGTCTTGGTAAATTGGGTTCCGTCTTTCGTAACCGGATGTGTGCGGCAAAACTCAGCGCCATCACCACAACCGACATGAATGAGGCTAGTGAAAAAAGTTGCTGGAACGATCCAACGATAATTAATACGAAGCTCAACAGACCTGAAAGAACAAGCGCGATAACCGGTGTGCCACCTTTGTTCACGGCCGTTCCCTGTGGAATAAAAAAGCCATCGCGACTTAATCCAAATAGAATTCGTGGTGGAATCATCATGTAGGCATTTAAAATACTCACCAGCGATACAATGGAAATAACAGTAACAAAAGCTGCCCCTGATTCGCCAAATACCACACGCGAAACATCTGAAGCTACCAGGGGAGCGTTTGCCATGGCGCCAATCGGAAGTACATACATGAACGCGACATTGAGGATCACGTAAATGCCCATTACAAGAATTCCGCCTGTGAATAGTGATTTGGGAATATTCTTTGCCGGGTTCTCATCTTCTTCGGCAAAGAAACTATTCGACCACCAGCCGTTGTAGGCACCCATCACCAACTGAATGGATTTCAAAAAGCCAATCAAAATCCCGCCTTCAAACAAGGTGGCAGTTTGTTGAAAAGCTTCCCGGTCGACCTGCACAAAAAAACACGAGACAATCAGTATGGTAAAAAAAAGTACTTTTAAAACACTGGTAACCTGTTGGGCAATACTTCCGCTTTTTACACCGCTCAGGTGGTAAAGAAAAAATATCACCAGAAAACCAAGTGCCATGATGGTTTCGTTTCCTTTTAATGTGGGAAAGAGCAGGGCAAGGTATTCACCAATGACAATGCAAAAGTAGGCAGGAGCGATGGCGTTTAAAATATAATCGAACCAACCGCTTAAAAAACCCGCGTAATCTCCAAATGCTCGCTTTACATAATTGTAAGGACCGCCAGCTTTAGGCAGCATCACCGCCATTTCAGCAAAAGAGCCTGCGCCCAATAAAACGTATACACCACCAAACGCCCAGCAGGCCAGTATGAGCCAATAATTATCCAGCATACCGGCAATGGTGCCGGGCGTGCGAAGAATGCCCACGCCAATGGTGCCGCCTACCATCACCGCAATGCCGAAGCCTGCACCCAATACTTTTTTTAATTCGTTTTGTGGTTGATTCATTTTTTTAAAGATTCACAAGCGTGAAAGATAAACTAAAAATTGAATCTTCTATGAGTATGGTGGTTGATGTTATTCGTTAAACCACGGGTGGCATCTTAAATATAGCTCAGCCACCATTTTTCAGGGTGACTGGTTTTGTAGCGATCGTACCATTTGCATAATGGATACAATGCCACTACAATTAAAATCCACACGAGGTAAACCACCGGCAATCCAAAACCCTCACCCGGAACAACGAACTTAAATGGAAACGTTTGACCGATGGTGGCAGATTCTTCAAACGTGTGGCCCCTTGCAAAAAAGCAAAAAGCCGAAAGGAAATGGATGAGGTAAATATGAAGGATGTAGTAGAAAAACGCAGTCCTGCCAAACGTTTTCATCGCATAGGAAAAACCGTTTTGAGTTTTCTCCAATACCGGAAGCAGGAGCAATGCCGGCCCAATGGTGAGACACATAAACAGCAGTGAGGGTGGATATTTATGGATGTTCACAAATGAAAGAACGGTGAACCAGAAATTTTTTTGTGTTGACCATGGAAAAGGGTCTCCGTATACATTTATAAACCGAATCACAATAAATATTGCCAGCACACCAATACCAAGTCGTGTTAATAATTTTCTTCTTTGTTCGGGGGTAATGTCTTTGGTGAAAATTGTTCCGCTGCAATAGCCCAGCATCATAAGCCCCAGCCAGGGAACAAATGGGTACACGAGAAAGAGCGAATGACCCTCTGCATAAGCGTATGTAGCGAAAGCCCCGTGGTGAAGTAAATCCCACCAGAAATTGGGTTTAAAATCAGCAGCAGATTCAGGAATATCCAAAAGATTGTGCCCGAGAACAATGACGAAACCAAGGACAAGAATGATTCGGAAAGGCAGGTAAATAAGAATGCTAAGAAAGACCATGCTGATCCCAATCGCCCAAATTACCTGAAGGAAGAGAAGATTGTAATGAAGATCAAAAGACCATGCCAGCGAGACAACAACAAACTCTATGAAAATTAGCCAAAGTCCCCGCTTGAAGAGAAACGCGCTAAGTTCTTTTTTAGTCTTGCGCTGGCTTTGAAGATAGATGGCGGTTCCGGAAAGGAATACGAAAATGGGCGCGCAAAAATGAGTTATCCAGCGGGTAAAAAATAAGATGGTGGTTGTGGTGCTGAGGTTCAGAGGATCTTCCGTAAGGGCGGTAGCGTGAAAATAATCTCTTACATGGTCGAGAGCCATCACCACCATGGCGATTCCGCGCAGGATATCAATAGACTCAATTCTGCTTTTTGTCATTAGGGGGGTCATGACACGTTTATTAACTATTGAGTAAGGTAATCTTTAGATGGTAAATCCTTTCTAACAGTAAGTGGTTTTTAATCTAAAAAAACCAAAGCTTCACTGCCATGGCCAAAACCGAAACAATCATTACGCGCTTGATCCAAACCTCACCCTTGTCAACACTCCAACGGCTGGCATACCAACCGCCCAGCGCGTGGCCGATGGCCAGGATGAATCCGGTAGTCCAGATAATCTTCCCTTCATAAGCAAACACGGCTACCGATACCGCTGTGTAAACAATGGCGGCAAAAACTTTAACATAATTACTTTTAACCAAGCTAAAGTTGTTCACCATACTGAGTGCAGCGATAACCAAAAAGCCAATGCCCGCCTGAACAAAGCCGCCATAAATTCCGATGAAGAAGAATAAGAACGCACCCAGCCATTGGCGTGATGAGGAAAGTTTCTCCTGCCCGTTGGATTTAAAAGGATCATAAATGATCATGACCATCGCGCCCACCATGACGCCTACAAAAATTTTCTTAAAAACTTCGTCTGCTACCTGTGATGCCAGCAGGGCGCCAATCAGTCCTCCGCCCAAAGAGGCAACGCCCAGGTATAAACTATAGGGCCATGGCAATTCAACGCCTTTGCTTCTGAACCCGCCCACAGCAAAAATATTTTGGAAGAGCAGGGCTACACGACTGGTGGCGTTGGCTGTGGTAATGGGTAGTCCCATGAATGTTAAAATAGGTACTGAAAATAATGAGCCGCCACCACCAACCGTGTTTAGAAATGCGGCCCCAAAGCCTACAACAATGATCATGAGGTATTGAATCAGATCCATCGTAACAATTATTTAAAGATACTGATTGAAATGAATTTCGTTATGCTGTTAGCTGAACTTGATTGCCTATTGTCATGCTGAACTTGATTCAGCATCTTGGTGAATGGAGCGATAGACCCTGAGTCAGGCTCAGGGTGACTCGGGCTTGTCATGCTGAACTTGATTCAGCATGAACTTGATTCAGCATCTTGGTGAATGGAGCGATAGACCCTGAGTCAAGCTCAGGGTGACTTTGGGTTGTCATGCTGAACTTGATTCAGCATCTTTATACCAGAGTCTGAATTAAACTCAAGGTGGCTATATGATTAAAGGAGGTTATGTTTACATCATGTCTAATTTTACCAGAACCACTTTTTACATAGGAGTGACAAACGATCTCTATACACGAGTACTGCAACATAAAAGTGGAAAAGGTTCCAAATTTACTTCTCGGTATAAGTGTTACGATTTGGTGTACTTTGAAGACTATTCGAGAATTATGGATGCGATTGACCGAGAGAAGCAGTTAAAGAGATGGCACCGGCCGTGGAAGATGGATTTGATAAAATCCGTAAATCCAGAGATGCGAGATTTGTTTTCTGAGATTTAGAAATTCTACCTGTCATGCTGAACTTGGTTCAGCATCTTATGTTATGGCGGTTAAAGACCCTGAGTCAAGCTCAGGGTGACTTTGGGTTGTCATGCTGAACTTGATTCAGCATCTTGGTGATGGAGCAATAGACCCTGAGTCAAGCTCAGGGTGACTTCTTGTTTGTCATGCTGAACTTGATTCAGCATCTTATGTTATGGCGGTTAAAGACCCTGAGTCAAGCTCAGGGTGACTTTGGGTTGTTAAAGACCCGGAGTCAAGCTCAGGGTGACTGTGTCTACTCTATCGCACTTTCGCCTTGCGCACAATTTTGGAAAACACCCGTGGGAAATACTGCATCATGTAAATGGCCATTCGCTCTTTCATGCCGCCAATGAAAACCTGTTCTGTCTTTGCTTCAATTTCACGAATCATTTTTTTGGCAAAAACTTCAGGAAGCATACCGTGGTCTGTTGTGGGATCCATGTGGTTAAGTTTACTACCATCGCCAGTAAGCGCATTAATGGTTACGTTGGTGCGGATCCAACCCGGACAAATCAGGCTAACGTGAATGTTTTTGCTTTCCTTCCAAAGTTCGGCACGAAGGGAATCAAAAAATCCGTGAAGCGCATGTTTTGCGGCAGCATAACCGGAACGATAAGGCGTTCCAATCAAACCAAGTACACTGCTGATCGTTACAAAATGCCCCGACTTGCGTTTAATAAAGTGCGGTATCAATGCTTTTGAAAGCGTAACCGTACCGAAGTAATCAATCTCCATCACTTTTCGGTCAACGTCTATCGTAGTATCTTTTGCCAGGCTACGCTGACTAATGCCGCCATTGTTGATTAAAATATCAACATGGCCGAAAAGCTGCATGGCTGCTTCTGCACTGAGTGGCAAGGTAGAGGATTCCGACAGGTCAAGCGGTAACACACGAATATCAGGCTGGGCATGAGCAATACAATTGCCCTTCACCCGTTCAAGTTCCTCTTTCCTGCGGGAGGAAATAATCAACTTGGCACCTTTTTTTGCCAGTTCATACACCAGGGCTTCGCCTATCCCGGAGGAAGCGCCTGTAATCCAAACAACTTTTCCTGATACTTTCGACATAACTGTTAAGCAGTGTTATTTGCGTTCGAAAACTACGAAATCAAATGGAAATTTGTGCCGTTCATCGCTTAAATGGTGCGCCCTGGATACCTCTTTCCACTGATTTTTATCAAACTCCGGAAAGTAGGTATCGCCTTCGATGTGGGCTTGTATTTCGGTCAGGTACAGGCGTGTGGCGAGTGGAAAACCCTGCTTGTAAATTTCAGATCCGCCAATGATGAAGACTTCCTTTTCATTGCTTGCTTTGGCGAGGTGAAGTCCCGCTTCGATGGAGTTCACCACCAGGCAACCCGGAGCCTGAAAATTTTGTTGGCGCGATACCACAATGTTGGTACGATTGGGCAGCGGTCGAAATTTTTCAGGAATGGAATCATAATTTTTCCTGCCCATTATCACATAGTGCGCTTTGGTTGTCTGCATGAAATATTTCATATCGTCAGGCAAATGCCAGGGCAGATCGTTGTTTTTACCGATCACGCGGTTTTGAGACAGGGCGGCTATGAGGGAGATGATCATGTTAATGTTCGATGTTCAATGTTCGATGTTCAATGTTCGATGTTCAATGTTCAATGACTATTTAACTAATAACATATCAATTGATAATTGAGCATTGATAATTGATAATTAAAGTTTGTTTCCTCTAAAAAATTCTTCTACAGTCATTCGTTTTTTTCCTTCAGGCTGAAATTCGATAATTGAAATCCAATCCTCATCACTTTTAATGTAAAGATAACCCTTATTATCGGTCACGAACTCACCAGACATTTTTGAATCTTGAATCTTGAACGTTGAATTTTGAACTTTGTAAACTTTAAAAACCTTTCCATTCAACACCGTCCACGCTCCCGGGTACGGGCTTAGCCCTCTCACAAAATCAACTATCTTTTCAGAAGGCTGATTCCAATTGATCTTGCACGTTTCTTTAAAAATTTTTGGTGCATGTTTGATTTCAATTTCTTGTGGTTGCGGAACAGATGGATATTCCCCGGCCTCAATAGCTTTTACAGTTTTCAACACCAATTGCGATCCTTTTTTCATTAGCCGATCATACAAGGAACCAACATCATCGGTTTCCTGAATGCTTTCTTTTTCCTGAAAGATGATGCTTCCGGTATCGATTTCGTGTTGAAGAAAAAATGTAGTGACACCCGTTTCTTTTTCTCCGTTGATGATCGCCCAATTAATAGGAGCAGCCCCACGATACTGCGGCAGCAGGGAAGCATGAAGGTTAAAGGTTCCGAGCGCGGGCATCGACCATACAACTTCTGGAAGCATCCGGAAAGCCACCACAATTTGGAGATTGGCGTTATATGATTTTAATTCTTCTAAAAACTCTGGTGATTTTAAATTGGTTGGCTGAAGTACAGGAATCTTAAATTTCAAAGCCGCTTCTTTGACCGCGGAAGAAATAAGCTTTTGGCCACGCCCCGGTGGTTTATCGGGGGCGGTAATAACCGCCACTACATTGAATTTGTTTTCGACCAAAACCTCCAGGCTTGGTACGGCAAATTCGGGTGTGCCCATGAAAATGATGCGTAGCGTATTCACGGCTGCAAAAGTAAAAGCTTTGGTTTAATCGCGTAACTCTTTGCGCATGTATTTCGAACAAATCGGACAGGCTTTCCAGTTGTGGCCTCGCGCTACGCAATACTCCCGGCCAAAATAAATGATTTGAAGATGCGCCTTATTCCATTTCTTTTCAGGGATCAGTTTCTTTAAATCTTTTTCAGTTTGCTCAACACTTTTTCCATTCGATAATCCCCAACGATATGCCAGCCGGTGAATGTGGGTGTCGACAGGGAAGGCAGGTTTGCCAAACCATTGTGTCATCACCACCGAAGCAGTTTTGTGTCCAACGGCCGGAAGCGCTTCCAGTCCTTCAAAGGTATCTGGAACGTTACCATTATACTTTTCTATCAGAATTTTTGAGAGGCCGGCAATGCCTTTTGATTTCATCGGTGAAAGTCCGCATGGTTTTATAATCTCCCTGATTTCTTCCACCGATAGTTTCATCATGTCAAATGGATTATCGGCAAGCTTAAAAAGTGCAGGTGTGGTTTTGTTTACCCGCACATCGGTACACTGAGCAGAAAGCAAGACTGCAATCAATAAAGTATAGGCATCTTTGTGATCAAGCGGAACAGGAGGATTGGGATAGAGTTTCCCCAGAGTTTTGAGGATGTCGTTTGTTTTTTCTTGTTTGGTCATAGATGGCTCTGAGCTGCGAGTTTCGAGCTACGAGGTTGATTGATATCCAAAACTTGCAGCTCGAAGCTCATAACTCATAACTCGTAGCTTTTTAAGGATACAACAAATATTTCTTCCTCATCTCTTTAAACTGACTCAACCCCGGTTCCCAGCTTGCGCGGATTTTTTCCTCTGTCCAGCCATCAACAATTTGTTGCTTCAGTTCGGTGGTGCCTGCCAACCGGTTGAATGATCCGCCCCAGAATTTTTCCTTGTCAGGATACAGATTATAAAATTTGATCAAGTAAGACAGGTCTAATCGTGGCTCGACCTTCACCGCACGAAGATCTATTCCGTAACATACTTTATCTTGTTGTGGAGGTTTACTGGAAATTCCAGGCATGCTCACAGGCGTAAACTGAAAAGGCATTTCCTTCAACTCCGGATTACCCAGTACCTGGAATTGCATGGTGGTACCGCGCCCTACACTGATGACCGTTCCTTCAAATAGACAGAGTGACGGATACAGACGGATCGATTGATCATTGGGAAGATTGGGCGATGGCCGCACAGGAAGTGAATAGTGGTCGCTATGTTTCCAGTTTTTAATTTTAATGATTTCAACATCGCATTTCTTGCCACCTTCCAGCCAGCCCTCTCCGTTTGCCATGTTTGCCATTTCACCTACGGTAAGTCCGTGTACGATGGGTATCGGGTTCATGCCCACGAACGATTTAAGATCGGGTTGGCGAATAGGGCCGTCTACGTAATCACCATTGGGGTTGGGCCGGTCCAAAATAATGAGTGGCTTATTATTTTCTGCACAGGCCTCCATTACATAGTGCAGCGTGCTGATGTAGGTGTAGAAACGTGTTCCTACATCCTGGATGTCGAAGATAACGATATCCACATTCGCGAGTTGTTCAGGTGTTGGTTTACGACTTTTTCCGTACAACGAAGCGACCAGTACTCCGGTTTTAGAATCGATACTGTCTTTGATGTGTTCGCCATCAGAAGTGTCTCCGCGAAATCCATGTTCAGGTCCGAAGATGATGGAAATGGAAATACCAACTTTTTTCAATGAATCAGCAAGGTGTGTTTTTCCTACCAATGCTGTATGGTTAACCACGAGCGCGACACGTTTACCCTTGACCATCTTTAAAAGCGTTGTAAATTGTTCGGCTCCCGTAATAACCTGTGAACGTTGCGGTGGTTGTGCTGTGCATGAAAGTACTCCGAACAAAACAATCGGTAATATCAATAACCTGCTCATTTCTTTATATTTTGGTAACGACAAAACCAAAATTAACCCATTCTTTGAACCTTTCGTATTTCATATCGAAAAGAATCAGCAACGAGTACCAGGAGGGGTTTTCTTCCACGATTTTTAAAATCGCCATCGCCAGCATTGGCATCGGGCTGGGTGCGGCTATTGTTTCCTTTTTGATCATGAAGGGGTTTCAGGAAACCGTGAAGAACCGTCTTTACAGTTTCAGTGGCCACCTGATCATTACCAAATTTTCGATGAGCAATTCGATGGAGGAAATTCCGTTGGACATCAATATTGATTTGTATAAGAACTATCAGCAACTGGGTTTCGTCCGTCATATGCAGGAGTATGCGCACAAAGCAGGACTTGTTAAAACTGACGATGAGGTATTGGGTGTAATCATCAAAGGCGTAGGCAGGAGTTACGATACAGCCGTTTTTAACAGCAATATTGTTGAAGGCCGTTTCATTCATTTTCCTGACTCGGGGTATTCCAATGAAGTGGTGCTGAGCAAGATTATAGCCAATAAGCTTAACGCCAACGTGGGCGATGTAATTACCGTACACTTCTTTCAAAACCCTCCGCGGTTCAGGAAACTGAAAGTAACAGGCATTTATGAAACCAATCTTTCGGAATACTTTGATGGAAAAGTAATTATTGGTGATATCCGATTGATTGGTCGCTTGAATGACTGGGCCGATAGCGTAGCGGGTGGATTAGAAGTATTTGTGAAGGATGTAAACCGCATTGATGACGCTGGTGTGGCCATGGCTGAAATGATCGACTATGATCTTAATATTGAACCGGTCAGCAGTAAATACATCCAGGTTTTTGAATGGCTGAAACTGTTGAGCAGACAAGTGAATATTTTATTGGTGATCATTCTGACGGTGGTGTGCGTGAATATGATCTCCATCATTTTAATTCTGGTGATGGAACGAACACAAATGATTGGCATGCTGAAAGCCATGGGTGCCGGGCATGGTACCATCAGGGGAGTGTTTATTTATAATGGTATTCGATTGATTGCGCGTGGTTTGGTGCTTGGAAATGTACTCGGACTTGGGTTATGCTACCTGCAGTATCAATTCAAAATTATTAAACTCAATCCGGAGGACTATTACATGAGTTTTGTGCCCATCAGCTGGCATTGGGAAATTGTAGTGATGCTGAACTTGCTCACCTTCGCGGTGGTAACTGTTGTATTACTGCTGCCGACTGCCATCATTTCAAGGATAACTCCGATTAAAGCAATTCGGTTTGACTAATAGACTTTAGACATAAGTAGTAAGACACAAAAAATCTTGCTACTTATGTCTTGCTACTAGATGCGAGCCTGGTACGTATACAACTCAAAGTAACGACCTTTCTTTTCAATCAGCTCATCGTGCATACCACGTTCCGCAATTTGCCCTTCTTCAATCACTAGAATCTGATTTGCCTGGCGGATGGTACTCAAACGGTGCGCAATCACAAATGTAGTTCGTCCTTTCAACAGTTGTTTTAAACTTTCCTGAATCAACGATTCACTTTCGGTATCCAGGCTTGATGTTGCTTCATCTAAAATCAGAACCCTGGGGTTGGCCAAAATGGCACGCGCAATGGTTACGCGTTGGCGCTGACCACCCGAAAGTTTTATTCCACGTTCGCCAATAACGGTGTCGAGACCTTTTTCAAATTTTGAACTGAATTCAGTTACATAAGCGCCAGCAATGGCAGCTTGTAGTTCCTGTTCAGTGGCTTCGGGTTTCGCAAACATGATATTCTCGCGAATGGTGCCATCAAATAAAAAGTCGTCTTGCAATACCACACCCAACTGGCTCCGATAACTGTCAAGCGAAACTTTTGAAAGATCGTTGCCATCGATGGTAATCGTACCCGATTGCTGTACCAGAAAAGATGCCGCCAATCCGGCAATGGTTGATTTCCCCGATCCGGATGTTCCAACAAGGGCAGTTACCGATCCGGCCGGGGCCGAGAAACTCACATTTTTTAATACTTCTTTCCCTTCTTCATACGAGAATGAAACATTTTTAAATTCAATGTCGCCTTGAATGGTTCCAATTTTCACTGTGCGAATGGTGTCATCATCTTCCACACTCATGTTCATTAATTCTTCTGTACGGTCTAATCCCGCGAAAGCCTCCGTGAGTTGACTGCCAATGTTGCTCATTTGAAAAATAGGTGCAATCAAAAACCCAAGGAAGAAGGCGAACTGCGTAAGTTCGCCCGGTGTAAGTGTTTTTTCTGTTAACATATAGCCGCCAATGCCCATGATGCCAACCAGCGCTACGCCAAAAAGAAAACTTCCTGTGCTGGTGACAAAGCTGGTGGTGGTTAAACTGCTTTTCACATTTTGAAAGATTCGTTCAACACCTTTTTCAAAAATAAGCGCTTCCTGTTTTGCTGCGTTAAAACCTTTAATGACACGAACACCACCAAAGGTTTGGGTTAGTCTGCCTGTTACCTCAGCGGTGATGGCTCCGCGCTCGCGAAAAATCGGTCGGATTTTTCCAAAAGCTTTCATGGAGATGACGCCAAACAATGAAAGAGGAAGCAAGGTGAATAGGGTCAACTCCCAGCTGATGCTGATCAGGAAGAAAAGACAAATGATGGCCATCAGAATACCGCCCACCAATTGAACCAGGCCGGTGCCCACCAGGTTGCGCACGCCCTCTACGTCATTCATCACACGGCTTACTAACTTCCCGCTCTGTTGATTATCAAAAAAGCGGGTCGGCAGCCTGAGCAAATGTTTCTGTACGTTTCCACGCAACACCGAAATCAAATGCTGGGCTTCCACACTTAACAGCATGGTAAGGGAATAAGAAATGATTGCCGAAACCAGGATGGAGGCTGTTACGCCTATCAGGATCAACTTTAGGTTCGACAGATCGCCTTTTCCAATGATGTCGTCAATGATGGGCTTAACCGAATACGGCAGAACGATGGAGGAGGCGCGGCTCACCAAAATCAACACGAAGCCGAGTAATATGATATTCTTTCTTGGCCAGATGATGGTTTTAAACACCTTAGCCATTGAAATTTTAGGTTTCTTTTTTTCCATGATGGAGGGGTATTGAAAATTAAGGATGCAAGTATAGGAATATGACTGTTGAAAGAGACGAAAGACGCAAAGAAAAATTGTACCCGCCTTACTTTTCAGTTAGCCTGAGCTTGTCGAAGGCGGTTGCGTAAGAGAGCAGGTTTCGACACTTCGTCAAGCTCAGTGCTCAACCTGACGCTCATTTTGGTAGCTTGAATGTTGGATTATAGATAACACCAATCACATTGCCCCACGGGTCTTTTACGGCAGCGACAACAATATCACCGCCAACATCGGCAGGTTTTTCAAATTCAGTAGCGCCTAACTCGAGAAGTCGTTTATAGGATTTTTGAACATCATCCACACCCCAGTAGGTGAGTACTGATTCGCCTTTTGGAGTTGGTCTTTCTTCAGGATGAAGACCAAGTTCATATCCGCCAATATTAAACCCTACATAAAACGGTTCATCAAAATAAGGGTCAACACCAAAAGCTTTGGTGTACCAGGTCTTCGCTTTGGCAACATCAGTTACTTTGTAGATGGTTGTGCGGAGGCCGTGGAAATGGGGTTTCATGGTTTTAATTGATATTGTTTGCGTTTAAGGAGTTGCGGGAGTAGGAGTGTTTAAGCACGGTGTTAGCGGTTGGCTTGTAACCCTATTCTAATTTCAAGTTGTCAGGATTTTGTCGGCTGTCCCAAACACGAATAATTTGAATTCTATCGGGCTGGTTATGGTAAAACAACTTATAATGTCTAATCACTTTTACTCTTAAGTCTTTAAAGTCTGTCTGCGTACCAATTTCTGAAAATTCAGATAGAAGGGTGGCTGCTTCATTAAAAAGTCCTTCGAGTTTTTCGCTAAATAAATTGCTCTTGTTCTTTTGAGTCCAATGATGATAAATTCTAAATCTGTCTTGGATAGCGGTCTGAGTCCAAACTATTTTCTTAGCCATTCCTTGATCATGTTATCAGCTTGTTCTGATGTGTAAACTCGTCCTTCTTTAATGTCTTTAAGTCCAAGTTCAATGGCCTTTTTCTCCTCGTCAGAAAGTCTATAAATAGAGTCCATTTCGGACTCAATATTTATGAGTCTGTAAATCTCCTCGAGAATTAACTCGTCATTTATTGAGGATACTTTGTTGATAATCTGTAATTTAAGTTCAGTTGCTGACATAATTCAAAGTCGTTATTTAGTCAATTTACGTTTCGTTCCCTTCAGAATCAAGCTTGCCGCTAACACCCGGCTATAAGGAAGCTGGTACGTACTTTTTAAACCAACTTTGTATGGTCATTTGCAACACACCAAAGAAGGCTTCCTTAAAAATACCGGCCGACATTTTGGATTGGCCTCGGGTGCGTTCGGTAAAAATGATGGGAACTTCCTGCAGGTTAAATCCATACTTCCAGGCCAGGAATTTCATTTCAATCTGGAATGCATAGCCCACAAACTTAATTTGATCCAGCGGAATGGTTTCCAACACTTTTCTGCGGTAGCAAACAAAACCCGCGGTGGTATCGCGAATGGGCATGGTGGTGATGAGCCGAACATACATACTGGCACAATAGGAAAGCAGCACACGGCCCATAGGCCAGTTCACCACATTTACTCCGGTAGCATAACGTGACCCAATGGACACATCACTTCCTTCTTCAACACACTTTTTGCGCAGACTCACGAGATCTTTCGGGTCGTGCGAAAAATCAGCATCCATTTCAAGAATATATTCATAACCGCGATCCAGAGCATAATGAAATCCGGCAATGTAGGCCGTTCCTAATCCTTGTTTTCCGGCACGCTTTAACAGGTGTAACCGTGTTGAGGTTGTATTGAATTGAGTCTGTAAAGATTCAACAATTGCAGGGGTTCCGTCAGGGGAGTTATCATCAACAATCAGCACATCAAATGGCTGGGGTAAAGAAAATACCGCGCCTATAATGGCTTCAATATTTTCCCGCTCATTATATGTGGGAATAATGACAATAGAATCACTCACTGCCTGTTGGTTTGGGGCAAAGGTAGGGAAAATGAGCTAATAGCTATTAGCCAAAAGCTATTAGCTCGATTTTTAAACAGCCTCTACCTCCTGCAATTCCTTCGATAGTTTGTGCTGTACATCACCCGGAACCTGAACGTATTCTGAGAATCGTTGCGTAAAGCTTGCCCGCCCTTGCGATAGTGAGCGCAATGTTGTGGAATACCGGTCGAGTTCGGCCAGTGGTGTTCGTGCTTTGATTACCTGGTAGTTTCCTTTTGCGTCAATTCCCATGATCAACGACCTGCGGGTTTGTAAATCGCCCATCACATCGCCCATTATTTCTTCCGGTACCATAATTTCAAGATCATAAATGGGCTCCAGTAAAATCGGTTCTGCTTTTAGGAATGCTTCTTTAAATGCCATCATGCCTGCAATCTTAAACGATATATCATTGGAATCAACCGGGTGCATCTTTCCATCGTGTACCATCACGCGCACATCGCGCACGTACGAACCGGTAATGGGCCCTTCTTCCATCTTTTCCATTACACCTTTTAAAATAGATGGAATAAAGCGCGCGTCAATCACTCCGCCAACAATACAGTTATAAAAAACAAGTTTGCCTCCCCACTCCAGGTCAATCACTTCTTTGCCGCGGATCGGAAATTCTTTTGGTTCAGGCATTCCTTCATAGTAGGGCTCTATTTTCAAATGCACTTCACCAAATTGTCCGGCACCTCCCGATTGTTTTTTATGACGATACATGGCCGGTGAGGATTTGCGGATGGTTTCGCGATAGGAGATGCGGGGTGATTTGTATTCGGCTTTTAATTTGTACATCTGCTCCAGAAACCATTTGCAAACTGCTAAATGCATTTCGCCCTGGCCTGAAATAATGAGTTGTTTAAGTTCGCGGGAATAACCTACTTCTAACGTAGGGTCTTCCTGATGAATTTTATTCAGTACTTCGCCAATTTTCTCATCATCGTTTTTGCTTAAGGCAACAATGGCGGTGCGAATACGGGGTTCGGGATATTCAATGGGTTGCACCGTTACATCATATCCTTTCGCATGAAGTGTTTGGTTTGTGTAGGTGTCTTTTAATTTTAACGTAGCGCCAATATCGCCTGCTACCAGTTTGTCAACGGTATTGCGTGTTTTTCCGTCCATAATAAAGAGCTGATGTATACGCTCTACAGCGCCCGTCTGACTGTTGATTAATTCTGAATTGGTAGTTACCTCACCTGAAATCACTTTAAAAAAGGAGAGTTTGCCCAGGTTTGGTTCCAGGTGTGATTTGAATACAAAAACGGCAGCAGGTTTTGACTGGTCAAATGTTAACTCTTTTCCTTCGGATGTTTTTTCTGGTTTTGCTTCCAATGGTGAAGGTGCAACATTATCGATAAAGCCCATCATGCGGCCGCTGCCCATGTTCTTTTTAGCCGACATCACAAATACCGGGAAGACGTCATGATGAATCATTCCCAGCTTTAACCCGGTGCGCATTTCATCTTCATCCAATGTTCCTTTCTCAAAATATTTCTCCATGAGCTTCTCATCGTTCTCAGCAGCTTTTTCAACCAATGCGTTGTGAAGTTCATTTGCTTTTTCTTTTTCACTGTCAGGGATAGGGAGTTTTTCCGGTTTTCCGCCATCGGCAGGAAACTTGTACATCACCATTTTAAGTAAGTCAATGATGCAATTGAAGCTCTCACCCTGGTTAACCGGATATTGCATTTGTGTTACCGCACTTCCGTACGTTCTTTTCAGGGAATTGAGTGCTTCATCAAAATCGGATTTTGGGTGATCGACCTGGTTGATGGCAAAAATGGTTGGCTTTTGAAATTGATCGATATAATTCCAGATGAGTTCAGTTCCAACTTCAACACCGTGCTGAGCATTCACAGTCATGACACACGTATCGGCTACGCGAACGGAAGAAATTATTTCACCTATGAAGTCGTCAAACCCGGGCGTGTCTATGATGTTGATTTTGTAATCGCGCCATTCGGTGTGCAGGACTGTGGCAAAAATAGAATTACCACGCTCTTGTTCAATTTCGTGGTAATCTGATACGGTGTTCTTTCCTTCAATGGTACCTCTGCGGTGCGTAATGCCCGCTTCAAAGATCATGTCTTCGGCAAGGAGGGTCTTGCCGCTTTTCGGAGCCCCCAGCAATACAATGTTTTTCAGGTGTTTTTCATCATAGACTTTCATAACGGATATGGGTTTAAGTCGTCATGAAGGACCCGCGCAGGCTGATACTGTAGCTTAGAAACTGCATCCAACGGGCATTTCATAGGCGAGCGGTTAATAAAATAGTACAACAATCTTTTCTGTCGTACCTACCGGAAGGCAGGCGAAAAAAACAGGCAGGAAAGGAAAATGAATATACCCTTATTTATCTGAAATAAAAAGATAAAAATGCTTCGGTTCTGAGCTACCTTCGGTGGCTAATATTTTTAACCTGAAATTTATGAAAACGCTAATGACCATATTCTGCTGCCTGGCGATATCCGTTTGTTTTGCCCAAAACTTTGAAGGAACTATCAAGTGGTCGGTAAAGTCAGAGATAATCGACCCTAAGATGAAGGCACAGATGGAGGAGGCTCAAAAGAAGATGAGTGACCCTGCTACACAGGCACAAATGAAGGCCATGATGGAGCAAAACCCTCAGATGAAGGCTCAGATGGAAGCTGCCATGAAAATGCAGGGTGGCGGAATGAATTCCATGATGCCAACTGGCTTTATTATTAAAATAAAAAATGGAAATACATTATCCATAATGGAAGGCGGCATGATGGGTGGAACGGAGACTCTTTACAAAAGAGATAAGAACGAAACGTACCTGATCAATGCTGCAAGTAAAACATATTCCAGGATCGCAGGTGGCGATCACACAGGTGCATCAACGAACACACAGGTGAAGGTTACCAAAACATCAGAAACACAAAAGATTTTGAACTACACGTGCATAAAGTCAGTTGTTACCACCACCTACGATGGAATGGAAGTGAAACAGAACATCTGGGCAACGAAGGAAATTAAAGACTTTGATTTGAAGGGCCTGTCGAGGCAGCAAGTTGGCAGGGGTCAATCGATGTTTTATGAAAACATCGAGGGCGTTCCGCTAAAAATGGAAATGGTCACACCGCAAATGAAGATGGAGATGGTAGTAACCGAAATTAAAAAAGGTTCATTGCCGGCTTCAGCGTTTGAAATTCCTGCAGGTTATACCGAAACAAAAATACCCGGAATGCATTAATCCTGGTACCCGAGAATTTTCAACATACTTTCCTGTGTTTGCTGTGGGGAAAACAAACGTGTTGTAATTTCTCCGTCTTCGTTACGATCGATCAATACATGTTTGGGTGCCGGTACAAGGCAATGCTGAATGCCACCATACCCTCCAAGCGATTCCTGGTAAGCACCGGTATGGAAAAATCCGATAAAGAGTTGTTCTTCATCGTTAATCATGGGGAGGAACACTTCACCGGTATGCGCTTCTGAGTTATAGTAGTCCATACTATCACAGGTGAGGCCGCCCATGTTTACTTTATGATAGGGGTCGTCCCATTTGTTGACAGCCAGTAAGATGTATTTTTGATTCAGACCCCATGCATCCGGTAAGTGTGTGATGAATGAACCATCGATCATGTACCAAAGCTCTTTATCGTTCTGTAATTTCTGATCGACAACCTGGTACAGCACCGCCCCACTTTCGCCAACGGTAAAACTTCCAAATTCGGTAAAGATGTTCGGAACCTCCACGTTATTTTTATCACAAATCCATTTGATGTTTTCAACGATTTGCTCGATCATGTATTTGTAGTCGTACTGGAAGGTTAGCGATGTTTTGATCGGGAAACCGCCACCAATGTCGATGGAATCAAGCGATGGGCAAATCTTCTTCATCTCACAATACTTGAATACGAAGCGGCTCAACTCACTCCAATAGTACGCGGTGTCTTTAATACCAGTGTTGATAAAGAAGTGCAACATTTTAAGCTTTGCCTTTTCGCTATTCTGAATGTTCTCCTTATAGAACGGAATAATGTCGCTGTAGCGAATTCCCAAACGAGATGTATAAAATTCAAACTTGGGTTCTTCATCGGCCGCTACCCGAATGCCTACACTGTAAGCACTCTTTACATTTTTTTCATATTCTTCAAATTCACCCATCTCATCCAGAATAGGAATGCAGTTTTTGAAACCATCATTCAGTAATTCAGAAATGTATTGAGTATACAACGGCATTTTAAAACCATTGCATAGGATGTAAGAATCTTTGGTGAGCTTTCCTTTCGCATACAAAGCACGTACAATGGGAATATCAAAAGCGGAAGAAGTTTCCATGTGAACATTTTCGTTCTTGAGGGCCTCCTCCATTACAAAAGAAAAATGCGATGACTTGGTACAATAACAGTAAGTATAATTGCCGCTGTATTTGAATTTTTGAAGGGCATTATTGAAGGTAGCCTGTACGGTTCTGATATTTTCAGAAATACGGGGCAGGTAGGTAAGCTTCAATGGTGTACCGTACTGTTTAATAATATCCATCAGCGGAACATCGTTAAACAATAACTCATGATCACGAACCTTAAATTCCTTCTGAGGAAATTCAAAAGTCTGTTCAATCAGTTCACGGTAGCTCTTCATCTAATTTGCTAATTCGTTGATTTGTAAATTCGTTGGTTTGCCTATGGTAAAGTCAATCGTTTCAAAGGAAATCCAATAACGAATTAACGAATCAGCAAATTACCGAATCATAAAAGGTGCAATATTGGTATAATTTTGCCATCTTTGCAATGCTAAAAAAACCATGGCATATCGTTATTCCAATGCCGTTTTTGCCCTAACCTATGTAGGGACCCATGCCTTCCCCGACTTCTAAGGGTACAAGGTTGAGATTGTATTTTCCTGTTCCTATTTAAAGCGGTTAGCTGTATTTTAATTTTTTTAATTGTGAAAGAGATAAAAGTCATAGAAGTAAAGTCTGAGATTGGTGCCGGCACCCGTGGTGCCAGCCTGGGCGTGGAGGCTATTAAGATTGCAAGTCTGGATGCCAAGTCAGATTTTTTCAAAAAACACGACTCCGTTGAAGTTGAAAATGTAAATGAACTTTTGTTTGATAGTGCTGAGCACGCCCATGCGAAATTCATCGATGGTGTGCTGATCATGGAAGAGCGGGTTTGCCTGGAAGTGTATGAAACCATTTTGGATGATTTATTTCCGCTGGTGATTGCCGGTGATCATAGTACTGCCTACGGAACGATGGCCGGAATAAAAAAGGCATTCCCCAAAAAGAGATTAGGAGTTGTTTGGATTGATGCACATGCCGATTTTCATTCTCCCTATACCACGCCATCCGGTAATATGCACGGTATGCCATTGGCGATGGCTTGCGGATTTGATAACCTCGAGTGCAAAGTGAACGACCCAAAAGGCGAAACGATTGACTATTGGGAACAGATCAAAAATGTGGGAATACCGGGAGCAAAAATTCAACCGGAGGATATCGTATTGATTTCGGTGCGTGATTTCGAGAAGCCTGAAAATTATTTGATGAATAAGTATAACATCAACTTTATTGAGGCGGAGGATGTGAAAAAACTGGGTGCCGATAAAATTGCTGCGCGTACGCTGCAGATGCTTGATCACTGCGACCTGATTTATATTTCATTTGATGTGGATAGCCTCGACTCTCGTATCTCCAGCGGAACGGGTACACCTGTTCCGAACGGATTGACCGTTGAAGAAGCGAAAGTACTAAACTCCGAACTGGCGAAAAGTCCGAAAGTATGCACTTGGGAAATTGTGGAAGTGAACCCAACACTGGATACCGAAAACAGAATGGCAGAAAGTGGTTTTGAAGTATTGGAAGCCACCTCCAAATCGTTGGCGGCCCGCCCGGTGATGGCCGTTAAATAATTAGAAAGGCAAAGCCGGACTAATTACTTATTTCTTTTTCAGGAATGGGATCCGCTCCGCGCGTGACTGGCTTAAATCAAAACCGGTTACGTTACCTTTCTTATCACGTTTAAATTCGAGTAACTCCATTTTATCGGTGAAGAAACCATCTTTAAACGATGGATTTATTTTGAATGAGAGTCCCGGTTTAACGGTAACCCACAATTCGGTATTTTTTACATCGATCACAAACGTTGCGTCTGCTTCTTCACTCATGAAGGTACCGGCAAAAGATTTGAGTGAGTTCGGGTTGAGGTCAGGTGGGTTTACTCGCGCATAGCTGATGGTATCCTGCCCATTGATCAGAAGTATTTTATTGGGTTTCACCAATGCCCATTTGAGATTGTTCAGGTATAACGTGTCGCGATGCGCTGCATTTAAAATTTTTCCATTGGATACAATTTTACCGTCTTTAAATTCCATCCCAAACACATCGAAGTTGCGGATGCTTCGATACGTGCCGGTAAAACGTTTCAAGTCAGCTTCACTTATCGTAACAGACTTCAGATTCTGCTTTGCTTCTGAAGGCTGGCCTAAATACAAGCGGGCAATTTCATAACCGGCACTTACAACACCGGAGTTAGCATCGTTGCTTAAAAGAATAATCGTAATTTTTTTCTGCGGATAATAAGCAAGCCAGGCACGATAGCCGGCCGTTGCCCCGCTATGACTAATTTCTATAAAACCGTTATACGAATTAATCGAAACCCCTCCGGCATAGTTTATTGATTGCCCATTATTCAGTTTCCCTTTTTGGATCCGCCAGTTGTAAACCTGGTCACCGCCAATCTGATGGGTTTCCAGCAACGAGTTCCATTTCAATAAATCATTTGTAGTTGTTAATAAACCGCCATGCCCGTGTACATTTTCGAAGGGCATATTTTGCTGGTAACTATTTCCTGAGCGTGCGTAAGCGATGGCTCGGTTTAGTACAATCTCGCGGAAATTATCACGCCATTGTGTGTTGGTCATTCCCAGCGGTTCAAAGAAACGCGTGCGTGTGAAATCAGCCAGCGATTGTTTTGAAACGCGCTCAACAATCGTTACGAGCAACGAGTAGTTTGAATTGCTGTACGAGTACTCATTGCCCGGAGCGAAGTTCAACGACTTTTGTTTACACATAATTTGTAACGCAAGCTCTTGCGTATACACCCGTGTTGTGCGTGGCCAACCTGTAATTCCGCCTACTACACCCCAGTCTTTCAATCCACTGGTATGGTTGAGCAAGTGTTGAATCACAATAGGGGCATCATAGGTTGGTAATTCAGGAACATACTTCCGTACATCATCCTGTAAATTCAGTTTACCTTCTGAAGCCAGTAATAAAATTGACGCGGCTGTGAACTGTTTGGCTACGGAGCCACTTTCAAAAATGGTTTCGGTGGTATTAGGAACGTTGTGTTCGAGGTCAGCAAGTCCGAATGCTTTATGATAGAGAACATTACCATTACGGGCAACCAGCACCGACCCGCCCGGGGTTGCATTGTTCCATTTCGAAAAAACCTTGTCAATCAACGCCAGGGTATCAGTCGATTGGGCCTGTGACACTGTTGCAGTAAGGATGAGGAATACAATACAGAGATGTTTCATAATGAATATATTGATCACAATCGTAAGGTAAAACTATGCGCTTCAGCGCAAACTTTTGGTTTCTAAAAATATTCTTACGTCACCCTGAACCTGCCTGCGGTAGGCAGGTTCAGCATGACTACAAAAAAGAGTTGATGTTTATTAAGAATTTCATTCTTTAGAACTTTCAGTTCATAGTTGTTTATTTCTCGGTAACGGTAATCAGTTTATTGATGGTGGTCATAAGATTATTATGGACAAGCCGATCGGTAATGAATCGTGGGGTGTTCAATGGCAGGCTGGTAATGGTATAGGTTACTTTTGTTTTTCCATTCTCTATTTTTTCTAACTCCCATTTTCCAATGGTGGGTCTTCTGTCAATGCCATCGCGAATAGGCCCTAATTTTTCATCGGTTAAATGCGAAAAGGCCAATACAATTCGTTTTTCATTTTTTTCAAGTACGGAGTAAGTCAGAAGGTAATCCTGATTGGCCAATGGCCACGGTATCCGATAATGACTATAGGCAACCCAGTTGGAATCTTTTTTGGCCGTAATCCTATATTCAAGAATATTTTCTTGCCATGTTTTGATTTTCCCCTCCTCATAGAGGTGAGTGAACATTTTTGACAAATCGCTATTGGCGTAAAAAACACATTTAATTTGGCGTGAATTGGTAGATGTTCCAGGGTAGGGCGTCCACCGCTCATACATCGTAATTTTTTCATTCTGCCGCACCATTTCGTAGCCATCATTATTACCCGGTGTTTGGGCGAATAATTCTGACCAAATCAGGAAAAGGAGGGGTAACTTGATGGATGACAGGCTGACCATGCCCTATAATAGTTCTTTTTTTTAAACGCACGAACTGGTTTTTGCGATTCGTGTAAAACCATCGTTTTTATTAATTTCGCGCAACGAAAAATTTCAGGAATTCATGAGCCAAAACAGACCAATTTCATCTTTTATTGAAAAGCATTACTTGCACTTCAACGCTGCCGCTTTGGTAGACGCTGCAAAGGGCTATAAAAAACATATAGCTGATGGTAAAAAAATGATGGTGACCCTGGCCGGAGCCATGAGTACGGGTGAGTTAGGCATCAGCTTTTCTGAGATGATCCGCCAGAATAAGGTGCATATTATTTCGTGCACAGGTGCTAACCTCGAAGAGGATATCATGAACCTGGTGGCGCATACCCATTACAAAAGAATTCCGAACTACCGTGATTTAACCCCAGAGCAGGAGTGGGACTTGCTGCAAAACCACCTGAATCGCGTAACCGATACGTGTATCCCGGAAGAAGAAGCATTCAGAAAACTTCAGGCGCATTTATTTAAAGTATGGAAGGACGCAGAAGACAAAGGCGAGCGGTTGTTCCCACACGAATTTATGTTCCGCTTATTGAACAGCGGTGAGTTAGAACAACACTATGAAATTGATCCAAAAAACTCATGGATGGTTGCGGCCGCGAAAAAGAACATGCCGATGGTCGTGCCAGGATGGGAAGACAGCACCATGGGAAATATTTTTGCTTCGTATTGTTTAACCGGTGAATTGAAAGCCAGTACTATGAAGTCGGGTATCGAATACATGGTATGGTTGGCCGATTGGTATACTGAAAATGCAGGTAAAGACGGTATTGGCTTCTTCCAGATTGGCGGAGGTATTGCCGGTGACTTCCCGATTTGCGTGGTGCCGATGTTACATCAGGATTTAGAAAGGGATGGTGTTCCATTCTGGAGTTACTTCTGCCAGATCAGCGACAGCACAACAAGCTATGGTTCATACTCAGGTGCCGTACCAAACGAAAAAATTACGTGGGGAAAACTGAGCATCGATACACCGAAATATATTATTGAATCAGACGCGACCATTGTAGCTCCGTTGATGTTTGCGTATATCCTCGATATGTAATTCTTTAACCGCAGAGACGCAAAGAACCGCAAAGAGTAAATGACAGAGAATGAGATTTCAGAGAAGATTATTGGTTGTGCTATTCAGGTTCATAGGGAATTAGGTCCTGGATTACTCGAATCTTCTTATGAGGAGTGCCTTTGTTACGAATTATTTCAGTCAGGCTTGTATGTTGAAAAACAATTCACTTGGCGCAAGTATTAACTTATTTGAAACTCTCGAAATGTAAGCTTGGACTTTTGATGAACTTCAATGTTTTATTGGTAAAAGACGGAATAAAACGAATCGTAAATAAACTTTAACTCTGCGAACCTCCGCGCCTCTGCGGTAAAGTATGAATCTGCAATTAGCATTATTATCCGAGATAAAAAAGGCCCTCACAGAGCTATTCGGTCAATCAGTTGATCAAATACAACTCCAACCCACCAATCAGGAGTTCGAAGGATCGCACACGCTTGTTTGTTTTCCATTAACAAAAATTTCGAAGAAGAAGCCTGAAGAAACAGCGCAAGTGGTTGGAGAATACCTGGTTCAACATTCCGGAATTGTCAGCAGGTTTAATGTGGTGAAGGGATTTCTCAATCTCGTGATCAGCGATAAAACCTGGGCTGAAGTTTTTGCAGGCATTTATTCGAATACATCGTACGGAGCGCTTCCGACTAACGGAAAAGAAATTATGGTGGAGTATTCTTCACCGAATACGAACAAGCCCCTGCATCTCGGTCACTTGCGAAATAACTTTTTAGGATACAGTGTTGCTGAAATTCACAAGGCAAACGGTTATAAAGTTCACAAAGTACAGATCATCAACGATCGCGGCATTCATATTTGCAAGTCAATGGCCGCGTGGAAACTTTATGGAAAGGGAGAGACCCCGCAAAGCAGTGGACTGAAAGGTGATAAGCTGGTGGGGAAGTATTATGTAGAGTTTGACAAGAACTTCAAAGCCCAAACCAAAGAACTCGTTGAGAAAGGTGTAGCAGAAGCGGAAGCTGAAAAGCAAACTCCAATTATGAAGTTGGCAGTTGAAATGCTTCAAAAATGGGAAGCGAAGGATGCTGAAACGGTTACACTTTGGAAAACCATGAATGGCTGGGTGTACGATGGTTTTGATACCACCTACAAACGCATGGGTGTCGATTTTGAAAAGTTGTATTACGAGTCGAACACGTATTTGCTCGGAAAGGATGAAGTATTGCGCGGTTTGGAGCAGGGAGTGTTCTTTAAAAAAGAAGACGGCTCGGTTTGGGTTGACTTGACTGCTGACGGCCTCGATCAAAAGGTTCTGCTGCGTTCCGATGGAACATCCGTGTACATGACGCAGGATATTGGAACAGCTATTTTACGTTTTAGAGATTTTCCGAATATATCCGGGCAGGTTTATACTGTAGGCAATGAACAAGAGTATCACTTCAAAGTATTGTTCCTGATTTTGGGTAAGCTTGGATATTCGTGGGCAAAACAATGTTATCATTTATCTTATGGGATGGTTGACCTTCCTTCCGGAAAGATGAAATCACGCGAGGGTACGGTAGTGGATGCAGATGATTTGATGCAGGAAATGGTGGAGGAGGCTGAACGCCAAACCCGTGAGCTTGGAAAGATTGAAGGCCTGAATGAATCAGAGCAAAAGGAGTTATTCGAGACAATTGGGTTGGGAGCGCTTAAGTTTTTCCTGTTGAAAGTTGATCCGAAGAAACGCATGATGTTCGACCCGAATGAATCGATTCAACTTCAGGGATTTACCGGTCCGTTTATCCAATACACACACGCCCGCATTCGTGCCATCATCCGCAAAGCGGATAGCATGAGTATCTCTGTTTCTGCGGATGACCTCAAACAAGTAACCTCGCTGGAACCAGTTGAACGTGATGGACTTCATCTGTTGAGTTTATTTGAGAATAAGATACGGGAGGCGTCTAAAGATTATTCACCTGCGGTGATCGCAAACTATGCTTTCGATCTGGCCAAACAATACAATCAGTTTTATCAGAATATTCCTATTTTCAATGAAACGGATCAGCATAAGCTGAAATTCAGGATAGCCTTTTCAAAAGCGATAGCGGAGGCAATTAAAAAGGCGATGGCTCTGTTAGGTATTCAGGTGCCTGAAAAAATGTAACTATTTCTTGTGTACTTTTGTTTTCCTGTCAGTCTGAGCGGAGTCGAAGACTGACTTAGGCTAAACTTTAAACAAGAAAATAGAGTCATTATGAAAACACTTCTTTCAGTTTTATTAACCGTATCCATGGCATCGTCTATTTATGATTTTAAAATCAACAGCCTCGATGGACAGTTGATTGACTTTTCACAATACAAAGGAAAAACCCTGCTGATTGTGAATACTGCTTCTAAGTGTGGTTATACTCCACAATATGAAGAGTTGCAGAAATTGCATGAAACTTTTGGAAGCAAGGTTACTATTCTTGGATTTCCCGCCAACAATTTTGGTGGACAAGAACCCGGAACCAACCTGGAAATTGCCGAATTCTGCAAAGCCAATTATGGCGTAACCTTTCAGATGTTCGAAAAAATTTCGGTGAAGGGCGATGACCAACACGAACTCTACAAATGGCTGAAGGAAAAAACGGGGCAGGAGCCAACCTGGAATTTCTGTAAGTACCTGGTGAAGCCTGATGGTACAGTAACCTTCTTCAACAGCAAGGTGAAGCCAATGGACAAGCAAATTCTGGATGCGTTATAAGATACTGATAGCAGCCGTAATTGTTAGCGTGGGACTCATTGCATAC